>DASRJO010000038.1:0-14296 GCA_035649435.1 Candidatus Krumholzibacteriia bacterium
ATATGCGGCTGGGTGAGGCAGAGCAGATCGTTGTTGCCTCTCAGGTCGCGCGGCCAGTCGCGGAAGCGCTCGCCGCGAAACTCGGCTTCGCCCAAGCGGTAGCCCTGCAGCATCGTGCCCATGGCGCCGTCGAGGATGACGACGCGCCGGCCGAGCGCCGCGAGCAGCGGCTGCAAGCGCAGTTGGTTGGTGTAGCTCATGCCGACCTCATCTTGGATGTCCGGGGAACTCAGGCCGCGAGGAGATGGTATCACGAGCCCGACCCCGGGCTTCCGGGGGCTGTCTTGACGGCGCTGGCAGCGGTGCCTATCGTCGATGCACACATCGTGGCTTCGCATCGCAGGATCCACCGGCAACCGCGGAAGGCCGGGCCCCATGGGCTACCGACTGATCGGGACGCACGGCGGCAAGAGTCTATCCTTCCTCTTGGTCCCGGGACCCAACCGACTCGGGCGCGCTACCACCCATGCCGATCACGTCCTGCCATCCGAGGCCGTCTCGCGCAAGCACGCGCAGATCGATCTCGACGGCGATCGGATCGAGATCCGCGACCTGGATTCACACAATGGAACGTTCGTGAATGGTGTTGGCGTGGCGACGCGGCGCCTGGGGGTCGGCGACTGTGTCCGCTTGGCCGACGTCGAGCTCGTGCTGCGGCGAGAAGAGCCGGATGCTTCCGAACCACTCACGGCAGACCGCACGGATCCGTTGCTCGTGCCCCTCGACTCGTTGGACTCGGGGAGATCGCTACCAAGCTTCAAGAGCGATGCGCAGCTCGACAGCGCCAAGCTGATCTGGTCGCCCCAGGACACCATCTCGCATGGGTCGGAAAAATCGAGCATCCTGGAGACATTGGTGGACCTGGCACAGTTCCTCGTTCGCGACGAAGGCGAGGAGGACGTGTGCACGAGCTGTCTCCAGCGCGTCGCCGGCTTGTTCGACTTTCGCCTGGCCTGTCTGCTCGAAATGAATGCCGCCGGCGAGATGGAAGTGCGCTGCCACACGCCGGCCAAGATGGCGCCCGACCTCGAGATCAGCCGCAGCATGGTGGATGCAGTGGTGCGCGAAGGCAAGGCGCTGCTCGTGCGCGCCGACGAAGTGTCGCTGTGGAAGACCGCCTATCCGCGCGGCATTCGTTCCGCCATCGTCGCGCCGCTGATGCAGAACACCGAGGTGCTCGGGGCTCTCTACTTGGACCACGATGATCCTCTCCGGAGCTTCGACAAGCGCCACCTGCGGCGCCTGCAGCTGCTGGCGGATCTGGTGGCGGCGAAGTTGGCGCGCATGCGCTCGCGCAAGGAGTTCGAACTGGCCGGTCTCATCCAGCGCCAGCTGTTGGGGACCCACTTGCGACACCCGGAAGGCTACGAGGTGGCCGTGCGGCTCGAGCCGAGCGAGATGGTGGGCGGCGATCTCTACGACACGTTGGAGTTGCCGGACGGGCGCTATCTCTACGCTTTGGGCGACATCGTCGGTCACGGAATGGGTGCGGCCTTGCTGATGTCGAACGTCTTGGCCTCGTTGCGCGCGCTCGCCCGCCATGCGAGCTCGTCATTGCAGCTGGCCGACGAGCTGCAGCGTGTATTGAGCGAGCAGCTGGCCCCGCACGGTTTCGTCACCATGTTCTTGGGATTCCTCGATCCGCGAACGCATCGATTCGACTTCGTCAACGCCGGACACGAGCCCGCGGTCCTCCTCGCCCCGGGCATGCCGTTGCAGGAGCTCAAATCCACCGGCCCGCCGCTCGGGATGCCGATCGGTGTGCCGCTGTCCAGCGCCGAGGTCGAGCTGCCTCCCGGCGCCGCGCTCTGCTCGTGGAGTGATGGGATTCCCGAGTCGTACCGTGTCGGAACGCGGCCGCCGCAGGATTTCACCCGTGAACGCATCCTGCAGCGTCTCGAAGAATGGCGCGACGAGCCCGCGAGCGCCATCGTTGCACTCCTCTTCGACGAAGTGGACGCTTTCGTCGGCAACCATCCGGCCCAAGACGACCGCACGATGCTGGTCCTGCGACGCCAGTGAGGCGAAGAAAAAGCGCCGTGCACCTTTGGAGCACGGCGCTCGAGTCACCGGAACAGCGGCCGCTCAATCGGGGATGTCGCCGCCCCCACGCTGGTTCAGATTATTGAACACGCTCAAGGCCGATTGAATATCGGTTTCGATCGATGGCACCGGCTTGGCGTCGAGCCCGTCGGAGCCCGTCCCCAGCTTGCCTACCGATCTGCGCTCGATGATGAGGGATTCACCCCATGAGATCAGCACGTCTTGCAAGACCGGATCGGCGATCAATCCACGACCGGCGGCGTCGTTCAACTCGGTGACGAACAGCTCGCGGTAGAGGAGGTCGACGGGGTCCTTGGCCGCGGCCGTGAGGATCGCCAACGCCTGAGCGAACTCGCTTCCATCCGTGAACGCGTACGGATCCGGGAATGCCATCGTCTCGATCTGGGCGAGAAAACCGCGCACTTCAGTGGCATCGAAGCCGCCGTAGGTGCCGCCGCGCGACACGGCGCGCACCACCTTGGTCCAGAAGCCGCGGTCCAGGGCGTTGGTGACGAGAATGCCGAGCTCGATCTGAGAAGCGATCTGCTTCGCCTTGGGTTTGAAGCCGAAGTCGATCCCGGGCGTGTCGCCGCTGATCTGCAAGCTTTTCGCCGTCGCCGTCGTGGGCGTGAAGGAGTCGAACAGCTCCTCGTTGAAGTCGGATTGAGGCGTGGAAGAGGCAATGGTCACGACGTGCGAACCATCGAGAGCCAGGATCGAATAGGCGCCGTTGGCATCGGTGATGTCGGTGCGCACATTGCCATCACCATCGATGAGGGCCACCGTGACGCCGGCGGCGATGCCGGGCTCGTTCTCTTGGTCCTGCGTGCCGCTCGAGTCCGGGTCGATGAAGACGGTTCCCGAGACCCAAAAGCCCTGGCAGGGGCCCGGAAGAACGGCGCGGCCGACGCCAGAGCCGATCTTGGCAGCAACGCGAATCAGCCCTTCCGAGACATCGCCGGCGAAGGAGACGGAGAAGGTCTCGGACTTGCCGTTGCTGACGCTCACGTCGCCCCATTTGATGCCGTTCAATCCGGTTTGTTGGTCGGGCCCGGCGACGCCGCCATTGGGCGAGGAGGCTACGAGAGCCCCGGCGCAGGCGGGAATCTGCAATACGAGTTGGTTGAGCGCCGGACCGTCCGCGACTCCGGTCACGGCGTACGTGAAGGTGGAGACACCGCCCGCGACCGTGCGCCCGACGAAGCTCAGCTCGAACCCGGGAACGGCCTGGACGACTCCGAACGGGGCCTTGGCCGTCGCGGCTGGCCGCGATGCCGCCGGTGCGGTGGGGGATTCACGCAGAGAACAGCCAGCGAACGCCAGGCTGGCGGAGGCAATGAGGAGTCCCAGGTGCTTCACGTGGCATCTCCCGAGCAGTGTGTTTTTCCTTGGGGACGCCGGTGATGTTATAGGGTGCGTGCAGCGACGGTCAAGTCGACTTCACACGTTGCGCAATTTGACCCATGCAATCGCGGATCTTTGGCAGGATCAACTCGTGCGCCGCGAGGCTCGAATCTCTTGCGCACGAAGTTTGATGGCATCGGCTTCGGCGTCGCGCTTCGATTCGCGCAGCATGTCCGAATAGTGATCCAAACATTCGGCGAGGTCGGGGTGCGAGGGACCGAGGGCCGATTCGAAGATCGGCACTGCGCGCTTGAAGTAGGTCTCCGCGTTCGAGTAATCGTGTGTCTTGGTGAACAAGATCGCCAGGTCGGTGAGAGACCACGCCACGCCTTCGCTTTCATCGAGGCTTTCGAACGTGGCGAGGGCGCGGCGCAGCAAGGGCTCGGCCGCCGCGTAGTTGCCGCGCTCGCGATACAGGGCACCGAGATCCGCCACGCTCCAGGCGACGTCGGGGTGATCGGGGCCGAGCGCACGCTCGCGGATCTCGAGGGCGCGGCGGAAGAGCGGCTCGGCGCCGGGATAGTCCTTCTGTTTCATTTTCAAATTGGCCATGTTGTTGAGCATCGTCGCCACGCTCGGATGGTCCGGCCCGAGCTGTTTTTCGAGAATGGCCAGGGCGCGCGCGTAGACCAGCCCTGCCTCGGCTAATTTGCCAGGTGAGCCTTCGAGCCCCAGGTTGTAAAGCACCCGGGCGAGGTTGCTCAAAGCCCCCGCCGTGCGCGTGTGCTCCGGGCCCAGGGATTTCTCGTAGATGACGAGCGCCTGTTCGTACACCGGTACCGCTTCGGCGTACCTGGCCTGCGCGTTGTACAGAATTCCCAAATTGTTGAGTGTGCGCGCCAGGTCCGGATGGCTCTCGCCGCGTGTCTTTTTCCAAACGTCGATCGCGCGCAAGAACAGCGGCTCGGCGTCGGCCCAGCGCTGCTGCCGCCAATAGAGGACGCCGAGGTAGTTGAGGCTCTCGGCCACGTCGGGATGTTGTGAGCCGAGTGTGCGCTCGCGAATGTCGAGCGAGCGCTGCAGCACCACTTCGGCTTCCTTGTACTTGCCGTGCGACGTGTAGGCGACACCGAGATCGGTGAGGGTCGAGGCGAGTTCGGGGGCCTCGGGTCCGAGGAGCTTCTCCTTGGTTTCGACGGCTTGCACCAGCAGCGACTCTGCCACGGCCAGGTTGCCTTGCAAGCGGGCCAGGTCGCCGAGGCTCGTCAGGCTCGAGGCGAAATCGAGATCTTCGCCGCCGCGGCGCAGGCGATAGGACGTTTCGAGCAACGGGCGCGCCTGGCGATAGAGACCGAGGTTCTTGTAGACATTGCCCATGGTGTACAGCAGGCGCGCCTGCGTCGTGGGCTGGTTCTCGAGCTCGCGTTCGATGCGGGCCGCGCCTTGATCGAGGATCTCGCGCGCCGTGATCGTGCTGCCGAGGGTGGATTCGGGGTCCGCCACCTTGAACAGGCCGACGAGGAAGTCGGAGATCTGGCGCGCCGTCGCCGCCTCTTCGCTGGCGAGGCGCTGCGCACGCCGCGCGCGCAGCAAGCCCATCGTCGTTCCCACCATTCCCAAGATCACCGCCAAGATGATCGCCGAGGCCGCGGCCACGCCGAACTTGTGGCGCATGACGAATTTCTGCATGCGATAGCGGTGGCTCGGAGGCCCGGCGAGAACGGGCTCGTTCTTGAGGTGACGCACGATGTCGGCAGCGAGATCGGAAGCGGAGTCGTAGCGCCGCGTGCGGTCCTTTTCCATCGCCGTCATGACGATCCAGTCGAGATCGCCACGCAAAGTCTTCGACAGCGCCACCATCTCGGCGCGCGGCCGTCGGGCGGCGTCGGTCGACGAAGCCATCATCGTCAGACGCGTGCTCGGCCGCTGATGTTCTTCTTCGCGAATCTTGCGCCGAATGTCCTCGTAGTTGCCCTGGCGCCACACCCGTGGATCGAAGGGCAGCGTGCCGACGAGGAGCTCGTAGAGCAGCACGCCGAGTGAGTAGACATCGGTGCGTGTGTCGATATCGAGCCCCGACATCTCGGCCTGCTCGGGGCTCATGTACTCCGGTGTTCCCACCATCTGGCCGAGCTCGGTGAAGAGCGTGCTCTCGGTGAGCGCGTGCGCCGTCGCCTTGGCCAGACCGAAGTCGATGATCTTCGGCACCGCCTTGTCCTCTTGCACGGTGACGAGAACGTTGCTGGGCTTGAGGTCGCGGTGGATGATGCCCTTCTGGTGCGCGTGCTGGACGCCCGCACACACATGCAGGAAGAGCTCGAGGCGCGCCTTGGTGCCGACCTTGTGCTTGTCGCAGTACTCGGTGATCGGGATGCCCTTGACGTATTCCATGACGAAGTACGGGCGCCCGTCGGGGGTGGCGCCGGCATCGAAGACCTTGGCGATGCATTCGTGATCCATGAGGGCGAGCGCCTGACGTTCCGATTCGAAGCGCGCGACGATGGCGTCCGTGTCCATGCCGCGCTTGATGACCTTGAGCGCGACGCGCCGCCGAATGGGTTCGAGTTGCTGCGCCTCGTAGACCTCGCCCATGCCGCCGACGCCGATGCGCTGCAGCGGCCGATAGTGGCCGATGATCGTGTCGGTCAGCCCGGGGGCGCTGCCCTCGGGCGCATGCGAGGGTTGCGTCGTGACGGCTTCGTGTTGCGGCGGCTTCTGTTCCGGCCCGGCAGCAGAGGATGCCCCGTCAGGATCGGGCGACGCCGAACCGAGCGACTCTTCCGCGTGTGGACGCGGTGAGCCGATGGGGTGACCAGGCATCCCAGGAACCATCGTTTCGTCGTCGTGCATCTTGGTCTATGCGCTCCGTATGCCCTTGGGGTTGGCATCCTCGACGCGGGAGAGGGGAGGAAAACGCCACCAGAATCCGGCGGAGAACGATGCCTCGGCGCAAGACTACATCGGCGGCCAGACGCTGCCTAGGTCGAACATGGCCCGTTTGGTTGGCGGCCCGGAGCTGTCGGGAAGCAGTTCCACGCTCATGATCCGCGTCGGGGCTGGCGCTGGGCCCGGTCGAGCGCCGATGTTAGGATCTCGTGTTCGAACCCGCTCTACGACCGACCCCCGATCCGGAGGTGTGCGCGTGCGCGACCTTGCATCAGTCCCCCATCGTGCCCGGCACGCGTTCACGACGCTGTTCTGCCTTCTGATCTTCGGCTGCGGCGGCTGCTCGGGAGCGGGCGACGGCATCGTCTGCGACGTGGTGCTGCGCGGCGGGACGATCTACGACGGCAGCGGCGAGACGCCCCGCATGGGTGACGTGGCGATCGCCGGGGACAGCATCGTCGGAGTCGGCGACCTCGAGATCACGCGCGCCGGGCGCGAGATCGATGTGCGCGGTCTGGCCGTCACTCCCGGATTCATCAACATGCTGAGCTGGGCCACCGAGTCGTTGCTGGCCGATGGCAGCGCCCAGAGCGACATCCGCCAGGGTGTGACCTTGGAAGTGTTCGGCGAAGGCTGGTCGATGGGGCCGCTCAACGACACGATGAAACAAGAAGTCGTGGAGGAGCAGTCCGACATTCGCTACGACGTCGCCTGGACCACGCTGGGCGAGTACTTGGAGCATCTCGTCGCCCGTGGTGTGTCACCCAACGTCGCGTCGTTCGTGGGCGCGACGACCGTCCGCATCCACGAGCTCGGTCACGTCGATCGCCCGCCGACGGCGGACGAGCTCGTGCGCATGCAAGACCTCGTGCGCGCGGCCATGGCCGAAGGTGCGCTCGGCGTGGGATCGTCGCTGATCTATGCGCCGGCTTTCTATGCGAAGACCGACGAGCTGGTGGCGCTGGCGCGCGCCGCGGGCGAATCCGGCGGCATGTACATCTCGCACATCCGCAGCGAAGGCAACCGGCTGCTGGAAGCGGTGGACGAGCTGATCCACATCGCGCGCGAGGCGCGCGTCGGCGCCGAGATCTATCACTTGAAGATGGGCGGACGCACGAACTGGGGCAAGCTGGACGACGTGGTCGGGCGCATCGAAGCGGCGCGAGCCGAAGGTTTGCGCATCACCGCCGACATGTACACCTACACGGCTGGGGCCACGGGCCTGGACGCCGCCATGCCGCCGTGGGTGAAGGAAGGCGGGCACAAGGCGTGGGTCGCGCGGCTGCGCGATCCGGCGACGCGGGCGCGCATCGAGAGCGAGATGACCCAGCCCACGGATGCATGGGAGAACTTCTTCATTGCCGCGAGTCCAGAGCGCATGCTCCTCGTCGCCTTCAAGAACGATGCGCTCAAGCCGCTCACTGGCAAGACCCTGGCCGAGGTCGCCACCGCGCGCGGCAAATCGGCGGCGGCGACGGCAATGGATCTGGTGGTCGAGGACGACAGCCGCGTCGGGACCATCTACTTCCTGATGTCGGAGGAGAACGTGCAGCGCGAGGTGGCGTTGCCGTGGATGAGCTTCGGCTCGGACGAGGCCGCGCCGGCCAACACCGGGGTGTTCTTGCGTTCCAACCCACACCCGCGCGCCTATGGCACCTTCGCCCGTCTGCTCGGCAAGTACGTGCGTGACGAAAAAGTCGTCGCGCTGGAAGAGGCGATCCGCCGCCTGACGTCGCTGCCGGCCGAGAACCTCGGCATCGCGCGGCGCGGCCGGTTGCAACCGGGGTTCCACGCCGACATCGCCGTGTTCGATCCGCAGACGATCGGGGATCACGCGACCTACGAGAAGCCGCACCAGTACGCGACCGGCATGCAGCACGTGTTCGTCAACGGCGTGCAAGTGCTGGCCGCCGGCGAGCACACCGGCGCCCTGCCGGGCCGAGTCGTGCGTGGGCCGGGCTGGCACGGGGGCGAGCAACGCCTCGGCACGTCGCCGGATCCCGGTCGGCCGTGAGACGGCGAGCGCATGCGTCGAACACGATGCCGCACGCCGATTGTGTTTGCTACAATGCGCCCGGTCGGGATTCCGACGCGCGGAGCGATCGACCGGCACGGGTTTCGGGCTCGATCGTCACGAGAATGGAGGCACGAGCGTGAAGCGGTTTTCCCTCATGTCGCAGCGGTTGGCTGCGGCAGTCGTCACGTTGGTCGTGAGCGAGGCGCAGGCGCAGGTCGCTGGCGTCTTCGACGAGCGCGCGTTGCGCGAGGATCCGCGCCAGGCGAAAACCGCGATCGCTCCGGTGTTGGAAGGGATCGGCACGCATCATCATCCGATCACGACGAAATCCAAAGAGGCGCAGAAGTTCTTCGATCAGGGTCTCAAGCTCACCTTCGGCTTCAATCACCAGGAAGCGTTGCGCGCCTTCAAGGAGGCGGCGCGCCTCGATCCCGATTGTGCCATGGCCTATTGGGGTTGGGCCCTGGTGCTCGGACCGAACATCAACCTGCCGATGCAGAGTGAAGTCATGGGCCAGGCGTACGAAGCGATGCAATTGGCCGTGGCGCGCAAGGACAAGGTGTCGGCGGCGGAGCGCGATTACATCGAGGCGCTGGCCAATCGCTATGTCGCCGAAGCCGCGGCGGACCGGGCGCCGCTGGATCTTGCCTATGCGAATGCGATGCGCGCCGTGCACGACAAGTATCCCGAGGACAACGACGCGGCGATGCTTCGCGCCGCCTCGTTGATGGAGCTGTCACCGTGGAACTACTGGACGAAGGACGGCGTGCCGCTGGAGCACACGGTCGAGATCCTGCAGTTGCTGGAAGAGGTGCTCGAGCGCGATCCCGAGCACGAGGGCGCGCTGCACTATTACATCCATGCCGTCGAGGCGGTGCATCCGGAGCGCGGCGAGAAAGCGGCGGACGCGCTGCTGCGGCTGGCTCCCAGTGTCGGACACATGGTGCACATGCCGTCGCACATCTACATTCAGCTCGGCCGCTATGACGACGCCTACAACAGCAATGCGGTGGCGGCGAAAGCGGACGAGGGCTACATCGCGCAATGCCATGCGCAGGGGATCTACCCGCTCAATTATTACCCGCACAATGTCCACTTCCAAGGCTGGGCGGCGATGCTCCAGGGGCGGAGCAAGCAGGCATTCGCCGACGCGCGCAAGCTCGCCGGTGGCGTGCCGGAAAACATGGTGGGCAACATCTGGGGGCTGTACGAGACGTTCCTCAGCATGCCGTACTTCGTGATGGTGCGATTCGGCATGTGGGACGAGGCACTCAACGAACCGATGCCGCCGGAGACGCGGCGTTACTCGACGGGGGTCTGGCGCTACGCGCGCGGCGTGGCGTTCGTCAATCGTGGCAAGGTCGAGGAGGCGCGGAAGGAACTGACCGCGTTGGCCAAGCTCGCCGACGATCCGAGCATGGCCAGCTATCCGATTGGCTTCAGCAAAGCGTCGCAGCTCCTCGACATCGCGCGCTTGGTGCTGCAGGGTGAAATCGCAGCGCGCGAACGCAAGTTCGATGCGGCCGTGGCCGATCTCGATCGCGCCGTGCGACTGCAGGATGGATTGCTGTACACCGAGCCGCCCGACTGGTACTACCCCCTGCGTCACACGCTGGGCGCGGTACTGCTCGAAGCCGGGCGCGCCGCCGAGGCCGAGGTGGTGTACACACAGGACCTGCGCAAGAATCACAACAACGGCTACGCGCTGTTCGGCGTGTGGAAGAGTCTCGAGGCACAGGGCCGCACGGCCGAAGCCGCCGCCGCCGAGAAGCGCTTCCGCGCCGCGTGGGCAGCCGCGGATGTCAAGCTCGCCTCGTCGCGATACTGAGTCGCTGCGGCGGTGTCACGGAGCGGCTCGTTGGGTCTGCAGCCACTCCTCGATCCGGTGACGGATCTGGTCGCGAACGCGCCGAAAGACGCTTTGGCGCTCGACCTCGTTGCCTGGGGCTGCGGCCGGATCGTCGAAGCTCCAGTGCAGCATCTGTGCAGCGCCGGGGAAGATCGGGCACGACTCCCTGGCGCGGTCGCAAACGGTGATGACGTGGTCGAAGCGCTTGCCGAGGAAATCGGCCACGGATTTGGACTGCTGGCCAGAGATGTCGATGCCGATCTCGCGCATGACTTCGGTCGCGAGAGAGTTCAGTCCGGCCGGCGCGGTCCCGGCACTTTCGACGTCGAATCCTTCGCCTCCGAGCTCGCGGAGCAAGCCTTCCGCCATTTGACTGCGGGCAGAATTGCCGGTGCACAGGAACAGAACCGTGGTCTTCGCCATTCGATTTCACCTCGCCGCACGCATCAGGGCCGGCAGGCGCCGCAACGGTTCTGCTCTTCGAGCAGTGTCTCGAGCGCGGCGGAGGTTTCGCTGCGTTCGAAATAGAATGACCGGCGCTTCCGCGGGTGTTGGCCGACTTCGTCCATCGTGTTGGCGTCGTAGACACGGCCGTTGAGTACCGTGTAGCGCAGACTCTCGCTGTGGCGAATGTCGTCCAGTGGGTTTTGTTCGAGGACGACGAAGTCCGCGAGCTTGCCGGGCTCGAGCGAGCCGAGGTGGCGGTCCATGCCGAGGTATTCGGCGCCGTACAACGTGCCGCAGCGCAGCGCTTGGTGCGGCGTCATTCCACCTTGGACGAACATCCACATCTCCCAATGTGCGCCAAGACCCTCGCGCTGGCCGTGCGCCCCGAGCTGTACCTTGACGCCGGCATCGAGGAGCTTCTTGGCACTGGCGGCGTTGCGCATGTGGCCGTACTCCTCGGCGGGAGCGAGGACGGGCCGACGGGCGCGCGCATCGAGGACGCGACGCGGCACGAAGGTCGCGAGACGGTCGTTCGCCCACACCTGCGTGTGGCCGTACCAGTAGTTCTCGCCCCACAAGGTGCCGTAACCGACGACGAGAGTCGGTGTGTACCCGACACGGCTTTGGCCCCAGAGCTGTTCGACGTCGCGGTAGAGGGGCGCCACCGGGATCGAGTGCTCGATGCCGGTGTGGCCATCCACGATCATGTTCATGTTGTGGTGGAACAGCGAACCGCCCTCGGGAAACACGAGCATGCCCAGTTCCTGCGCCGCAGCCAGCACTTGCTGGCGCTGGTCGCGTCGCGGCTGGTTGTAACTCTTGACGCTGAAAGCTCCGACCGCACGCAATCGTTTCAAATGCGATCGTGCGTCGGCGAGGCTGTCGACCTCGACCTTGAAGCTGTTCTTGGCGCCGTAGAGGATCGTGCCGGTCGAAAAGATTCGCGGCGCGACGATGCGGCCGGCGCGTGCGAGCTCGCTGGCGGCGAAGATCTCGCCGGTGTCGTTCGACGGATCGTGAATCGTCGTGACGCCGAAGGCGAGGGCGGCATAGTTGATCCAGCTCTGCTCGGGCGTGATGTCGTCCTGGCCCATGGCGCCGTGCCAGTGCACGTCGATGAATCCGGGCAGGATGGTGGCGCCGCCGGCATCGATCACCGTGGCGCCTGCAGGGACCTGGACGCTCGCTCGCGCGCCGAGGGCGACGATGCGATTGCCGTCCACGACGAGAACTCCGTCCTCGACAACCTCGTCGCCGCGCATGGTCACCAGCCGCGCGCCGACGAAAGCCGTCTGGCCGCGCGGCGCGTCGCTCGGGACGTCGAAGCCGATGTCGAGGCCTTGCAGCGGCGGTTCCGGCAGCTTCTCCGGCGCTCCCGGCATGAAGTCGAATGCCTGGCCGAGGTCGCGTTCGAAGAGCTCGGGGCCAAGCGACCAATGCAGTTTCTTGGCATCCCCGGACCAGTGCAAATAATCGCCGGCGTCGCGCGAGACACGCGCGGCCGGCAGGTTCTTCATCTTCGGTCCGATTTCGACCAGCTTGCCTGTCGGAACGAAGGGTGCGATGTAGGCCTGGTAGCCTTCTTCGAACGCGACCCAACGCTCGTCGGGCGAGACACGGATGTCGGTGAAGTAAATGCCCTTGAGGTGCTCGCGGACGTCGCTACCGTCGAGCTCGACACTCCACAGCGTGCGTTTGTCCTCGTCGTCACCGCTCACTTTGAACAGGTAGACGCGATCGCTCGCGGCACCGAAGTGCGGTGCGAAGCCGTCGGTGGCGATGCGCTGAGGTTCGCCGCCGGTTGCAGGGATCCAAAAGACGCCGGTGTCGCGCGACCAGCTGGGCGCACGCAACCAGCCGCCCTGGAGCGCGCGGTAGACGATACGGCGGCCGTCGGGCGTGAACACGGGTTCGACGTAGTGGCCCGGATTCGGCGTCAGCTTGCGCCCGGCGCCGCCTCCGGCGCTGACGACGCGCACCGCGCCAAGCTCTTCATCGTCCCAGCTGACGTAGACGATCGAGCGGCCATCGCGAGACCAAGACGGGTAGAACTCGAAGTGATCGTCCTGGCGTGTCAAGCGGCGCGGCGTGCCGTTGGGAAGATCGCGCACGTAGAGGTGTCCGAGAGTCTGATAGACCACACGGTCACCGCGCGGCGACACCTGCACCCAGCGCAGCATCTTGGTGTGAAAGCTCGCGGGGGCGGGCTCATGCGCGGAATGCACCGCTTCCTGCAGCGTGCGCGTGTCGCTCACATGGAACGGGATCTGGCGCGCGGCGGCGCTCGCGACATCGAGCGCCATCAGATGGCCGCCGGCCCAGAACACGATTTGGCGGCTGTCGGGGGTCCAGGCCATCCCGGGATAGACACCATGGATCGCCCATGTTTCCTGCAGGTCACGATCGAGATCGCCGAACAGGAGTTTTTCTTCGCCTGAGGCGACATCGGCGACGTGCAGTCCCGTGCGCCCGCGCGTGCGTCGAATGAAAGCGAGCGACTTGCCGTCGGGGGACGGCGTCGGGCGGATCGATCCCCCCGGGCCGCTGACGAAGACTTGCGTTTCGCCCTTCACGCGGTCGAGCCGCTTGATGACGTAGATCTGGGCGTTGGGATCTTTGTTGTATTCGAATCGCGTGCCTGGCGTCGTGTCCTGACTGTAATAGAGATAGCGGCCATCGGGGGAAAACGCGGGCTCGCCGAGATCCTTCTGGTCGTTGGGGCGTTCGGTCATCTGCACGCCTTCGCCGCCGGAGCGATGGTAGAGCCAGATCTCACCGGCGCCGGCAGAACGCGTCGAAGTGAAATGCTTGCGCGCGGCGATGTACTCGCCGTCGGGCGTCCACACCGGGCTGTTGAGCAGACGGAAGGTTTCCTTGGTCACGGCTTTGGGCTCGGAGCCGTCACGTTTCATGATCCAGATGTTGTCGCCGCCGCCCCGGTCGCTGGTGAAGGCAATGTGTTGAGCGTCGGGGCTGTAGCGCGCTTGCTCGTCCCAAGCCATTCCACTCGTGAGTGATTTGGCCTCGCCCCCCGTGAACGGAACGACGTAGAGATCCCCGAGCAGGTCGAAGACGATCTCGCGGCCATCGGGGCTCACGTCCAGGCTCATCCAAGTGCCCTCGTCGGTGTCGATGGGGATGTCCCGCTTGGCGCCAGGGGGATTCATCACGTCCCACTTCGGCTCCTGCTTCTTGGCGTCGGCGCTCTTGTCAGGCGCTTGCGCGACAGCCGGGCGCACCTGGGGTCCCGACAACGCAGCGGCCAAGAGATAGATAACGAAGGCGATGGGGGTGCGCGGTTTCATCGCTATCCTTTCGTTCCGCCTTGGGTGGCGGATCGTTGCGAGCCCGGACGGCGCGGATGGTCGGTCGAGGAGATCAAGATATCCCATCCGAGCGCTGTGTGAGCGGGGCTCGGCGGTGGCAGCGGTGGGGCGGACGCTTCGCGCGGAGCGATCCGGTGCACGCCACGACCGGCCGATCGCAGCCCGCGCATCGCACCGCACCCCGCCGGCAGCGCACCACAACCGGACGTCCCAACCCACTGCGCACTCCACGGCGCGTCTTTCCCGAACCACGAGCGCACCTGTCACCGGACGAAATCGGTGGGTGGCGGGATTCTCCGTTCGTTTCGGTACCAGACGGCGAGATCGTCGACGCCGAGCTGCCAGACGATGTCGAGCGGGGAACGGCCACGGACGCGCGCCAAG
>DASRJO010000039.1:0-14768 GCA_035649435.1 Candidatus Krumholzibacteriia bacterium
TGGGTCGGTGGAGCCGCCTCCCTTGCTGCCCCAGGCGCCGGATTGGCAGCTCACGCTCGGGCTCTCCTGGCGCGGCGGCTTGGCGACAAGCGACGACGATCAGGACGGCATCCCCGACAGCCGCGATGGCTGCCCCAAACAAGCCGAGGATTTCGATGGGTTCCAAGACCAGGATGGTTGTCCCGATACCGACAACGACCAGGACGGTGTCCTCGACACCAAGGACCTGGCGCCGGATCTGCCCGAGGACGTGGATGGCTTCGAAGACGAGGACGGCCGCCCCGACAACGACAACGACGCCGACGGAATCAGCGACGACAAGGACGGTTGTCCCAACGAACCCGAGGACTTCGATGGCGATCGGGACGTGGACGGCTGCCCCGATTTGCAGCGCGAGGGATAGACCTCAGGCGGTTCCGGGATCCTCTGTCCCTTCGCGCGACTTGATGTCCTCCCACAGCGCGTCCATCTCGGCTAGGCTCGCTTCCTCCAGCGTGCGGCCGCGCGCGCGCAATGCGTCTTCGACTTGCGAGAAACGCGCCACGAACTTGGTCACCGTCGACTGCAGCGCGGCCTCGGGGTCGACGTCGAGGAAACGTCCGAGGTTGATGACGGAGAAGAGCAGATCCCCGAGCTCGTCCTGGATGCGCGCGGGCGCGGCGCTCACGAGCGCCTCCCGCAACTCCTGGCCTTCCTCCTCGATCTTTCGCTGCACTTGTGCGGCCGTTTCCCACTCGAAGCCCACTGACGCGACGCGTTGCTGCACAGTGAGCGCGCGCCGCATCGGTGGCAGCGACCGGGGCAGCGAATCCAACAGCCTGGGCGCAGGTTCCCCGCGTGCGGCGGCTTCGGCTTCTTTCATGCTGCGCCAGTGGCGTGCCCCTTCCTCGGGGCTCGTTGCTTCCCGATCGGCGAACACGTGCGGATGGCGGCGAACGATCTTCTCTTGCGTATGTTGCGCGATGGCGGCGAGGTCGGGCCCGCCGCGCTCTTGCAGCATCAGGGCGCACGAGAGCAGAACGAAGAGAACGTCGCCGAGCTCTTCGGCGCAGGCGTCTGTGGCGCCATCGCGCGCCGCATCCTGCAGCTCGTAGGCCTCGTCGAGGAGGTAGCCGCTCATGGCCGCGAGCGTCTGCGCGCGGTCCCAGGGGCAGCCGCGATCGCTGCGCAGGAAACGCAAGGTTTCCACCAGTTGCTGCAGGGGTTCGATTCTCGGCCTCCTGTGTGCGTTCCGGACTGGACGATTCGGGAAGGACCCGGTCATGCTAGCGCACGCCGGAGGATGGCGCACGGGGCTCGCGCGGAGGTGACGATTGGCAGAAGCGGGCAAGAAGAGGACGACCCAGGTCGGACTCGGGTCATGGATCCCGCCGCGCGCATCCTTTCCCGATCTCCTCGTCGTCCCCGGTTTGCTGTTGCTCTTCGTACTGGCTGCACGCGTCCCGGTGATGACGCCGGACGTTTGGTGGCACCTGGCGACCGGGCGCTTGGTGGCGCAGGAAGGCATCCCGGAGTCCGATCCATTCTCGTACACGCTCGCGGGTGTGCCATGGACCGCGCACGAATGGGCGAGCGATCTCGCGCTCTACGGCGTGTATGCGAGCGCCGGGCTCCTCGGAATCGTCATGCTGCGCGCGGCGTTGCTGGTGGCTGCATTCGGGATGGCCACTGCAGCTGCACGATTGCAGGCAGGCCCGATGCAGGCACTCGCCGTTCTGGTGCCGGCGGCGTGGGCCTCGCAACGCAACTGGCTGGATCGCCCGCAGCTCGTGACCTACTTGTTCGCGGCGATCTTGCTCTGGGTGCTCGAGCGCCAGAGGCTGCGGCCGACGCGATGGATTTGGGCCTTGCCGCCGTTGTTCGCGCTGTGGGTGAATCTGCACGGTGGATTCTTTCTCGGACTGGGGCTCCTCGCGGTGTGGGCGCTGGCGGAGCTGTGGGCGGCGCGCGCCACTCCGTCCGCGGCGCGGCCTCTCGTCCTGGTGACTTGTGCCTCTCTGATCGCCACGCTGCTCAACCCCCACGGCTGGGAGGGCGCGATCTATCCGCTGCGCTACGTGGGCGCTGGTCTGGGCGCCAGCTTGCAAGAAGAAGGCGCCGGTCGTCTCGACAGCGTGTATGCTTGGCTGCACTTCGGATTGGTCACGAGCACGCTCGTGCTGTTCCTCTGGCGCCGCAAGGTGCCGCTCGCGCACGTGCTGCTCGTCTGCATCCTCGGGTGGATTTCAATGCCTCGCATCGCCGGCGTCGCCTTGCCCTTCGCGGCCGAGCGCCATGCACCGCTCTTCCTCCTCGTCGGCACACCGATTCTGGCTTGGCAAATCGCCGCGGCGTGCGGCAATCGGCGTGTCCGCGTCCCCGACTCGAAGCTGCTCCGCCGTCTCGGCATCGCCGCGGGAGCGCTCGCCAGCGTGTGGCTTCTCGCACGCTTGCCGCGCGATCCGAGCCCAGAGGCACGGCTGCTTCCCGGTCGCTATCCGCAGGCGGCAGTCAGCTGGTACCAGTCCCATCCCATTCCGGGGCCCCTGATCAATCCATACCGGTGGGGTGGTTATCTGGCCTTCGCGCTCTACCCCGGGACCAAGGTTTGGATCGACTCGCGCGGCGATCTCTACGGCAGCGAGCGTTTGCGCGAGTACGAGATCCTGCATCGCGCGTCGCCCGGGAGCGACGCGGCCATCGCCGCCGTGCTCGCACGTTACGATGCGAACGTCATCGTCTGGCCACTCCTCACCCTCGACTTCGGTGCGCTGCAGGTGCATCCGTTCAGCGAGTACTTGCTGCGCTCGGGTGGGTGGCGCCTGGTGTTCTACGACCGTCCGGATGCCGCGCATCCCGAGCATCCATCCGCAGTGTCGGCGGTGTTCCTGCGCGAGCACCCGCGCAACGCCGCGCTGCTGGCGCGCTACGCACCCGTCCGCTTGCCAGCGGGGCTGCCACGCGGGACAGGACAGAGCCGCGCAAACGGACGTTGACAGTGAACGGACGCGCTCCCTATGCTTTCCTGTTCGGCGGTGGTCGTTGACACACGTCCTACGCGACGAGCGCGAGGCAGACCGGGAGCGCGATGTCCGTGCAGCACATCACGATCCGCGGCGCCCGCCAGCACAATCTCAAGAACATCGATCTCGACATCCCGCGCCGGCGACTCGTCGTCGTGAGCGGTGTCAGCGGCTCGGGCAAGAGCTCGCTCGTCTTCGACACGCTGTATGCCGAAGGGCAGCGGCGCTACGTCGAATCGCTGTCCACGTATACGAAGCAGTTCCTCGAGCGCATGCAACGGCCGGATGTGGACGAGGTCGGAGGTGTGAGCCCCGCCATCGCCATCCGCCAGCACAATCATGTCAAATCGGCGCGCAGCACCGTGGGCACGGCCACGGAAGTCTACGATTATTTGCGACTGCTCTTCGCCCGCGCCGGCGACGTGCACTGTTCGCGCTGCGGCAAACGTGCCGCGGCCACGTCGCCCTCGCTCGGAGCGCAGCGGATCCTGGACTCCTTCGCCAACGGCACGCGGGTGCACGTTCTCTTCACCATGCCGCGCGGCGTGCACGACCGCGCCGAGGACCTGCTGGCGCAAGCGCTGAGCGCTGGGTTTGCGCGCATCTGGTGCAACGGTGCGAGCCTCGATCTGGAACCGACACCGGTCTTGCCGCAAGACTTGGAGCAGCTCGATGTGGTGGTGGATCGTGTCGTCGTGCGCTCCGAAGCGCGCGGCCGTCTGGTGGAAGCCTTGGAGACCGCGTACCGCGCCGGCAACGCCGGCGCGCAGGTGGTGGCGCTCGGATCGGACGCGCCGCTGCGCCTCGATCCGCGCCCCGTCTGTCCGGACTGCCGCATCGATCTGCCGCAGCCGGTTCCGGCGATGTTCTCCTTCAACAGCCCGCTCGGTGCCTGTCCCGACTGCCGCGGCTTCGGCACGCGGCTCGACTTCGACGAGCGTCTCATCGTGCCGGATCCCGAGCTCAGCCTGGAGGATGGCGCCATCGCACCGTGGGCGGCCGGCAAGTTCGAGTATTACTCGCGGCGCTTGGAAGAGTTCTGCCGTCGAACGCGCATTCCACTGCAGACGCCCTGGGCCGAGCTGCCGCGCGCGACGCAGAAAACGATTCTGGAGGGCACGAAAGGCTGGCGCGGGGTGGTGCCATTCCTCGAGGCGTTGCGCGCCAAGGCCTACAAGAAGTACGCCCGGTTCTTCACCCGGCGTTTCATGGACGAGAGCACTTGCCGCAGCTGCGGCGGGGCGCGACTGCAGCGCGAGGCGTTGAGCGTGCGCCTGGGTGATCGCGACATCGCCGCGCTGTCGCGACTGCCCTTGGCTGCGCTGCGCGAGCACTTGGCAACGCTGGCATTGCAGGGCGAAGCCGTCGTGATCGCGGCCGACATCTTGGCGGAGCTGCGCGCACGTCTCGATTTCCTCTGCGAGGTCGGAGTCGATTACCTGACGCTCGACCGGCTGACGCGCACGCTCTCTGGCGGCGAGGCGCAGCGCATCAACCTGGCCAGCGCCCTTGGCTCGAACCTCGTCGACGCGCTGTACATCCTCGACGAACCGACGGTCGGAATGCATGCGCGGGACACCGCGCGCTTGGTGCGCACCATGGAGCGCCTGCGGGACCTCGGCAACACCGTGGTCGTGGTCGAGCACGACACCCAAGTCATTGCCGCCGCGGATTACTTCGTCGATCTCGGTCCGGGTGCGGGTGTGCAGGGGGGCGAAGTGATGTTCGCCGGCACGCTGGGGTCGAAGGCCGAGGGACCGGTCGCAGAGCGCGGCAGCGTCGACGCCTCGCGCACCTTGGCGCACTTGCACGGGAGCGCCGAAGTGCCGCAGCCGGTCAAGCGCCGCGATCCGGGTCCGCGCTGGCTGGAGATCACCGGTGCACGGCTGCACAACCTCCAGCGCGTCGACCTGCGCTTGCCGCTCGGATTGTTCGTGGGGGTCACCGGCGTCAGTGGCTCCGGCAAGAGCACCTTGGTGAACCAGGTGCTGCAGCGCGCGGTCACTGGTCAGGTGCCCCCAAGCCGCGGCGCCAATGGTTGGTACGACGCCATCCGCGGCGCGCACCTCGTGCACGAGGTCGTTGTCGTCGATGCCACCCCGATCGGCCGCACGCCGCGGTCGAATCCATTGTCTTACATGAAGGGCATGGCCGACGTGCGCGCATTGTTCGCCGCGACGTCGGCGGCACGTCTGCAGCGCTTCGGCCCCGGTCACTTCAGCTTCAACACCAAGGGCGGTCGCTGCGAGCAATGCGAGGGCATGGGATCCATCCTGATCGAAATGCATTTCATGGCCGATCTCTTCGTGCCATGCGAGCATTGCGAGGGCCGGCGGTTCAAGCCCGAGGTGCTGGCGGTGCAATACCGCGGGCGCAACGTCGCCGAGGTGCTGGAAATGACGGTGGCCGAGGCCATGACGTTCTTTCACGACTCGCCGAGCCTCGGGCAGAAGCTGCACCTGCTCAAGCGTGCGGGCTTGGGGTATCTGCGCCTGGGCCAGCCGGCGCCGACACTTTCCGGCGGCGAGTCGCAGCGGCTCAAGCTGGCGCGCGCGTTGGCGGCGACGCGCAGCGGCAACGTCTTGTACTTACTCGACGAGCCAACGACAGGCCTGCACCTGGACGATGTGTCGCGCCTGCTGCGCATCTTGCACGAGCTGGTGGACCGGGGTCACACGCTCGTCGTCATCGAGCATCACTTGGACGTAGTGGCCGCGGTGGACTGGGTGATCGATCTCGGTCCCGAGGCCGGTGCCGGCGGCGGTGAGATCGTCTATGCCGGACCGCCCGCGGGGCTGATGCAGGAGCCGCGCTCGTGGACCGGGCGATGCCTGCAGCAGCATCTCGACGAACGCCGCAGCCGTGAAGCGCCGGCGGCAGCGGCGAGCTAGTCGCAGAGCCGGGGGGACAGGGAGCGAGTCCCGGCGTCGATTCCGACATCGGTGGGGAGGTGGATGTCATGGAAGGCACCGAGGCAGCCGAGATCTCGCGAGCGATGACGCGCTGCGTGCACGACTTGGGCGGCGAACGCGAACCGCTTCGATTGGTGCGCCGCGCCATCGACCTGTTGCGCCGCGAGCTCGGCGCGAGCTGGAGCCTGGCGCATGGCACCGGCGACGGACCGCTCGCCGGATTCCACGTCGCGCACGCCTGTCCGGATGCAGACGCCGTTCTCGCGAACATGCACTTGCCCGAGCAGCCCGACGCCGAACGCATGGCCGTCGGCGGCAACGACACGAGCCCGGCGCTCGTGCTCTGGCTGCCACGTCATTCGCGGCTCGTGCTGTGCTTCGGGTTGGACGCCGGCGGAACACCGGCGGCGCGGGCACTCCTGGGCGAGGTCGGACGCTATCTGCTGGCGCGACTCGAGGACGCACTGGAGTTGCAACGCACACGTTTGGCGACGGCGGCGCTCGAACGGCGCATCTCGGATCTGTCGTTGTTGTTCAAGGGCCTCGACGTCACGTTGCGCTCCATGGAGCTCACGCATGTGCTGCGAGCATTCATGGCCTGCGTCACCTCGGGCGAAGCCATCGGCTTCAATCGCGCCTTCCTGCTCTTGCTCGACGAGGACAACCAAGAGCTGCGTGGCGCCGTCGCCGTGGGGCCGGAATCCGGCGAGGAAGCGCGGCGCATCTGGACCAGCCTCGAGCGGCTGAGCCTCGAGGAAGTGCTGCGGCGTGCGGTCGAGGAATCGCACACGGAGCCGGCGCCCGGGTCGCTCGCGGCGCGCATCCTCGGCTTCTGCGTGCCGCTCGACGCCGAGGCCAGCTTGCTGGCGCGCGTCGTGCTGTCGCCGGAGCCGTACAACATCCATTTCTACCGCGGGGAAAAGCCCGAGCCATTCGCCGAGGCTTTCGGCGCCAGCGAATTCGTCGTCATCCCCATCCTCGGCCGGGAACGCGCGCTCGGGGTCATCGTGGCCGACAACCTCTACAGCAACGACGCCATCGAGAGCGACCGCGTCTACTTGCTTTCGGGCTTGGCGAACCACGTGGGGGTCGTGATCGAGAACGCCCTCATGTTCGAGGACGTGAGCCGACGCTACGCCGAGCTGAACGAGGTGCAGACCATCAATCGTGCCCTGTTGTCGAGCGTCGACTACGTCGATGTGTTACGACGCATCGCGCAGATCAGCGCCTCGGTGCTGCACGCGACGGGCTCGTTGCTCTACATCGCGCAGGGACCGAAGACGCCGCCGCGACTCGAGATGCAGTATCACGTCGACGGCGAATCCCTGCCGGAAGCGGTGACGGAGCGCTGCGCCGAGATCGCGCGCGAGACCCTCGGCCGCGGTCCGGGCGCACGCCAAACTCACGTCGATGGGCTCACGGGTGTCGAAGCCGCCGAAGTGGTGAGCGCCCCGATGAGCAGCGACAACGAGGTCGTCGGCGTGCTGATGCTCTATCGCGCCGTGGCCGCCACGGGCCGCAGCGCGTTCGATCGCCACAGCCGGCGGTTCCTGTCGATCATCGCCGACCAAGCCGCGATCGCCGTGCTCTCGGGGCGGCGCGTGCAGACGATTCGCGATGACCAGCGCCGCATCGAGGTGCTGAACGATCTGCTGCACCGCAACGAGAAGCTGGCAGCGCTCGGCCAAGCCTCGTCGAAGATCGCGCATGAGATCCGCAATCCGCTCACGGCGCTCGGCGGTTTCGCGCGGCGCATGTTGCGCACCGCCACGCTCGGTGCCGAGGAGCGCGAGGCGGTCGAGGTGATCGCGCAGGAGACCTCGCGGCTGGAGCGGATTCTGAACGACCAGCTCGCGTTCGTGCGCAGCGCGCGGTTGCAGCGCGCATCGACGAGCCTCAACGACCTCGTGCACGAGAGCACCATGCTGTTGCGCCAGCAGCTGCGTGCCAGCCGTGGTGAGCTACAGCTCGACCTCGCGACCGAACTGCCGCCGGTCGAGGTCGATCCTGATCGGATGAAGCAGGTGTTGGTGAACCTGTTGATGAACGCCATCGCTGCCGTCCCGATCGGCGGCCGCATCCGCGTCGCCACTTGTCGGGCCGACGAATCGGTGCAGCTCGAGGTGGCGAACACCGGCGAGGCGATTCCCGCCGCCGTCCGCGAGCTGCTGTTCGTGCCGTTCATGACCACGCGTCAGGAGGGCACCGGTCTCGGCCTGGCCGTGGTGCATCAGATCGTGATGGAGCATGGCGCCCGGATCGAGGTGCTCTCCGAGGCTCCCTGGGGTACGATTTTCCGCCTGCGCTTCGAAATCTCGCCTTCCAGCTGATCGACCCCTCTTCTCGCCGCATCGATCGCCGTGACTGGAACGATCCCGATTCGGCCTCCGGACGGCACGAGTGGCTGGCTTGGCCTTTGCTGTACCGCGAAGGTTCCCGTCCTTGGAGGGTTGGGTGGAACGCTGGGTGGATCTGGCGATGGTGGCTCACGAGCTGGGCGGGGCGTTGGCGCCGACGCGCAACGCACTCCAGCTCCTCGATGGCGCGAGCGGACTGGCGCCGGAACAAACACGCTTGTTGGCCATCGCCGGCCGCGGTTTGGCGCGTGCGGAACGGGTGCTCCAGAACCTGTCGAGCATCGCCTGGCTCGAGGATGCAGACCTGCGACTGGAGTCCACCGACATCGGCGCGGTGCTGCGCGAGCTGGTGGAGGAATCGACGGTGGAATCGCAGGCGCGTGTCATCCGCGTGCAGCTCACGCTCGACCGTGGGCTCGGCGCGATTCCCACCGCGCGCTTCGCCTTCGAGCAGGTGCTGGTCAACCTGTTGTCGAACGCGTTCAAGTTCACGCCCGCCACAGGTGCGATCGAGATCTCGGCGCAGCCGGTGCAGGGCGCCGTGCTGCCGGGTCGGATGCTCCTGCTCGCCGGCGGCTTCGGTTTCAAACCTGCTTTCGTCAAGGTCCGAGTCGCCGACAACGGCGTGGGGTTGTCGGATGCGACACGGCGCCGGCTGTTCCAGCCGTTCTGCCGGGGCAGCGAAGCGACCGGGGTGCCTGGCATGGGACTCGGACTGGCCGTGTCGCAGCGCTTGGCGCGACGCATGGGTGGCGATCTGCGGGCGGAAACGCCGGCGCGCGGTGCGAGCTTCGTCCTCACGCTGCCGGCCGACTCGCCGACGCTCGAGTTCATCGGACGTGTGGACCGGATCGTGCACGAGTGGTCGCAGCGTTTGGCGCTCGTTCCCTGCAGTCTCGCCGTGATTCGCCTGGACGCCGGGTGTTCGGAGGCGACGGTGGCGCTCGAGTCGGGCTTGCGCCAGTCCGCGCGGGACGAATCTTGCCGCGTGGTGGCGCTCGCGGACGAGACGTGGGTCGCATGGTCGGTGGCGGAGCTTCGGACCTTCGCACCAGCGCTCGCCGCATCGCTGCGCTCGGTCCTCGGTGCGGGAGCGAGCGCGAAGCTGCGTCTGGCGCTGCGGCGAGTCCCTCGTGGCGCAGCCGCGGATCCGGTGCTGCTGCAGGCGGCAGTGCGTTGCAAGCATGGGGTCGCCGCGCTCGAGCGCAAGCGGGAGGTGCTGCATGGCCAGAATTCTGGTCGTTGACGACGATTCCGACATTCTCGAAACGCTGCGATTCGCTTTCGAGCAGCAAGGTCATGCGGTGACCGTGGAGGCCGACGGCCGCTCGGCGCTGGTGCGGGCGCAGCAGGATCCGCCCGATCTCGCCGTTCTCGACGTCATGCTGCCGGGGCTCAATGGCTACGAGGTGTCGCGGCGGCTGAAGGACGACATGCGCGCCGGCGCGCTGCCCGCGTTTCCGATCCTCATGCTGACGGCGCGGCGCGTGCCCTCGGGCGCCCGGCAAGAGTTCTTGTCGAGCTGGTCGCACGCCGATGTCACGGTGTGGAAGCCCTACGATCTGGGCTTCCTGCTGTTCCAGGTACGCGAGACGCTCGAGGCCGGCGATCACGCCGCATGTTTGGAGCAACCATGATGCGCGTTCTCATCGTCGACGACGATCAGGACATCGCCCGCATTCTGCGCTTTCGTTTGCAGAAGAAGGGCTTCGAGTGCGTGCTCGCCGCCAATGGCCTCGAAGCGCTGGAGAAAATCGACACCCACCATCCCGACCTGGTGCTGCTCGACGTCATGATGCCGAAGATGGACGGCTTCACCGCTTGCCGCGAGATTCGCAAGCGCAACGCCTGGTGCCGCATTCCGGTCATCATGCTGACCGCCAAAGGGGACATCGCCGACAAGGTGAGCGGCATCGGTGAAGGCGCCGACGACTACATCGTCAAGCCGTTCGAGTTCGAGGAGCTCCTGGCGCGCGTGCACATGATTTTGCGCCGCACGCAAGAGACGATGAGCGCCAACCCACTGACCGGGCTCCCGGGCAACAACGTCATCTCGAAGAAGGTCGAGAGCGTCATCGCCGCCGGCACTCCGTTCGCGGCCTGCTATGCCGACCTGGATCACTTCAAGGCCTACAATGACGAGTACGGCTTCGAGGCCGGGGACAAGGTCATCAAGTTCCTGGCCGAGATCCTGGTGCGGGTGACGCGGGAGAAGTCGCAGCAGTCGTTCGTCGGCCACATCGGCGGCGATGATTTCCTCTTCCTGGTGGATCTGGATGCATTCGAGACCTGTTGCCAGACGGTGATCCAACGCTTCGACGCCGGCATCTCGCAGTTCTATCGCGACGAGCACGTGCGCTCGGGCTTTCTCGAGAGCATCAATCGACAAGGGCAGCGGATGCGGTTCCCGCTCATGAGCTTGTCGATCGGCGTGGTCACCAACAGCCAGCGCACGGCCGGCGACGCCATGCAGGTGTCGAATCGAGCGGCGGAGATGAAGAAGTACGCCAAGGGGCAAGCGGGAAGCTGTTACCGCGTCGATCGACGCACGGTGGGTGCCGGACCCGCAGCCGAGGATGCCGAGGGCATGCCTGGAGGCGGCGACGGTGCCAAGGATGCGGCTGGCGGGGGACGTTGACACCCCTGGGAGCCACTCCTATACTCGCCGGCTCGATGCGAAGGTAGCTCAGATGGTAGAGCAACGGACTGAAAATCCGTGTGTCGGCAGTTCGATTCTGCCCCTTCGCACCAGGTTTCCTCGCGTTCGAGACTTGTGTCTCGGCCAACGGGTTCCGGAGCTGGTGTAGCTCAGCCGGTAGAGCAACGCACTCGTAATGCGTAGGTCCGCGGTTCGATTCCGCGCACCAGCTCCAGCTCGCTCCGTCCGGCGCAGCCTGCCCGCGCAGGAAAGGCGCGCATGCATTCCCAGACCAAAGTCCTCATGTCGAGCATCTCCGGCATCCGCGGCATCGTCGGCGCCGGTCTCGATGCCGAGGTGGCATGCCGCATGGCGGCCGCCTTCGGCACTTGGGCGCCCGAAGGCCCGATCGTCGTCGGCCGGGACTCGCGCCTCAGCGGCCCGATGTTGCTGCATGCGGTGGCGGCCGGGCTCCTCTCCACCGGGCACGATTGCATCGACATCGGCATTGCCACTACGCCCACGACCGAGATCATGGTGACCACGCACGGCGCGTCCGGCGGCATCATCCTCACCGCGAGCCACAACCCCGAGCCTTGGAACGCGCTCAAGTTGCTCGATCGCGCCGGTTTGTTTTTGTCCCGGGCGGACGGCGAAGAGGTGGCGGCGATCGCGGCGGCGGGGCGCGCGCAGCATCGCGCTTGGGATCGCATGGGGACTTTGCGGGAAGATGGTGCTGCGGCCGAGGTGCACATTCGCTGCATCCTCGAGCAGCCGTGGCTCGAGAGCGATCGCATCGCCGCCCGAAAATTGCACGCGGTCGTGGATTGCTGCAACGGCGCCGGCGGCGTCGTGGCACCCGAGCTGCTGCGCCGCCTCGGCGTGCGCGTCACCGAAGTGCACTGCGAACCGACGGGACGCTTCGGGCGGCGGCCCGAGCCGACACCCGCACACTTGCAGGAGTTGGGGGAGAGCGTGCGGCAGGCCGGCGCCGACATCGGGTACGCCACCGATCCCGACGCCGACCGGCTCGGCGTCGTGACTGCGGCCGGCGTGCCACTGCTCGAGGAGTATACTTTGGTGCTGGCGGCCGATCATTACCTGCGCGGGCATGCGGGGCCGGTGGTGGTGAATTTGAGCACGACGCGCGCGATGGAGGACGTTTGCGCGCGGCACGGTGTCGTTCTGCATCGGACGCCCGTCGGCGAAGCCAACGTCGTCGAGCGCATGCAGCAGGTCGGTGCCGTCATCGGTGGCGAAGGCAACGGTGGTGTCATCCTGCCGGCGTTGCACACCGGGCGCGACGCCTTGGTCGGCATGGCGCTGATCCTGCAATCGATGGCCGAAACCGGCAAGTCGGTGGCGGAGCTGCACGCGGCGCAGCCGCGCTATCACATGGTCAAACGCAGCATTCCGCTCGCCCATGCCCTCGACGACGCGCAGATCACCGATCTCGCGCGCCGCGAGTTCGGCGGGACGTTGGATTGCAGTGACGGCGTCAAGGTCCAGTTGCCGGACGGCTGGTTGCACTTGCGGCGCTCGAACACCGAGCCCATCGTCCGGGCCATCGCCGAGAGCTCGACCGCCGGCAAGGCGGAGGAGCTGGTGGACCGAGCATTGCGCCACCTCGGCCAGATCGCGCCCGTGCAAGGGGCCTGAAAGTCACGCTCGCCTGGGGGACATCGCCATGTGCGGCATCATCGCCTACGTCGGGGACAAGCCAGCGTTGCCGATCCTGGTCGAAGGTCTGAAGCGTCTGGAGTACCGCGGTTACGACTCCGCCGGCCTGGCGATCATCGACGGTCATTTGCGCATCGAGAAATGCGTCGGCCGCATCGCGCATTTGGAAGAACACATCGCCAAGATGACGCTTCCCGGCAGCGTCGGCATGGCGCACACCCGCTGGGCCACGCACGGCGAGCCCACCAGCATCAATGCGCATCCGCACGTGGATTGCAGCGGCAAGCTCGCCGTCATCCACAACGGCATCATCGAGAACTACGAAAGCATCAAGCGCAATCTGCTGAATCGTGGCCACAAGTTCCAGAGCGAAACAGACACCGAAGTCCTGGCGCACTTGATCGAAGAATTCTACGACGGCAATCTGGACACAGCCGTGCGCACGGCTCTCGGCCGTGTCGAGGGCACGTTCGGCATCGCAGTCGTGCACGCCGACGAGCCGCGGCGCATCGTCGGAGCGCGCAACGGCAGCCCTCTCATCGTCGGTGTCGGCGACGGCGAGTTCTTCCTCGCCAGCGATGCGAGCGCCATCCTCCGTCACACGCGCCAGGTCATCTACCTGGAGGACCAGGAAATGGTGGTCCTCGGCGACGAAGGCCCGGTGTTCACGCGCGTCGAGGACGGCAATGCCGAGATCACCAAGGAGTCCACCCAGATCGAGTGGGATCTGGCCATGATCGAGAAGGGCGGCTATCCGCACTTCATGCTCAAGGAAATCTTCGAGCAGCCCTCGACATTGCGCAACGCCTTCCGCGGCCGCTTGTTGTGGGAAGAAGGCGACGCCAAGCTCGGCGGTCTCAACATGACGCGGGAGGAGTTGCGCGACGTCAAGCGCGTCGTGCTCATCGGCTGTGGCACGTCGTGGCACGCGGCGTTGCTGGGCGAGTACATGGTCGAGGAAGTGGCCCGCATCGGTGTCGAGGTCGAGTACGCCAGCGAGTTCCGCTATCGGAATCCCATCGTCGAAGAGGGCACGATCACGTTCGTGATTTCGCAATCGGGCGAGACCATCGACACGCTGGCGGCGTTGCGCGAGGCGAAGCGCAAGGGCGGGCGCACGCTCGGCATCGTCAATGTCGTCGGTTCCACCATCGCGCGCGAATCGGATGGCGGCGTTTACATCCATGCCGGCCCCGAGATCGGTGTGGCTTCGACCAAGGCGTTCACGTCACAGGCCACCGTGCTCGCCATTCTGACCTTGCTCCTGGGTCGTCTGCGCAACATGTCGCGCCAGGAAGGGCGGCGACTGATCTCGGCGCTCGAAGCCCTGCCCGGGCAAACCGAGCAGATCCTGGCCCAGGAAGACGAGATCAAGGAGATCGCGCGCGCCTACCACCATCACAATAATTTCCTCTACCTCGGGCGCGGACCC
Organism: Candidatus Krumholzibacteriia bacterium; assembly: GCA_035649435.1. Taxonomy (GTDB): domain Bacteria; phylum Krumholzibacteriota; class Krumholzibacteriia; genus DASRJW01. Next base: position 14,022 of record DASRJO010000039.1, read on the forward strand.
AACTTCCCGGTGGCGCTGGAGGGGGCGCTGAAGCTGAAGGAAATCTCCTACGTGCATGCCGAAGGTTATCCCGCCGCGGAAATGAAACATGGTCCCATCGCTCTCATCGACGAGAACATGCCGGTGGTCGTCATCGCCACTCGCGACACCGGCTACCGCAAGATCGTCGGCAACGTCGAGGAAGTGAAGGCGCGCAAGGGCCGCATCATCGCCATCACGACCGAAGGCGACACCGACATCGTCAAGAAAGCCGATCACACCATCATGATCCCGGAAACTCTGGGCCTGCTGATGCCGATCCTTTCCGTCATCCCGCTGCAACTGCTTGCATATCACATCGCGGTGCTGCGTGGCTGCGACGTCGACCGGCCGCGGAATCTCGCAAAGTCGGTGACCGTCGAATAGTTCGCGCGGCGCGGCGCGATCCGGTGCACGCCACGGTCCACCGAGACCGCGCATCGCACCCCGCATCGACCCCGTGCATCGCACCCCGCATCGACCCCGTGCATCGCACCCCGCATCGACCCCGCGCATCGCACCGCACCCCGCCGGCAGCGCACCACAACCGGACGTCCCAACCCACTGCGCACTCCACGGCGCGTCTTTCCGAACCACGAGCGCACCTGTCACCGGACGAAATCGGTGGGTGGCGGGATTCTCCGTTCGTTTCGGTACCAGACGGCGAGATCGTCGACGCCGAGCTGCCAGACGATGTCGAGCGGGGAACGGCCACGGACGCGCGCCAAG
>DASRJO010000040.1:0-8118 GCA_035649435.1 Candidatus Krumholzibacteriia bacterium
CCAGATGGACCAAAAATCACCCCACGAAGCCAAGCCACCCAAACAAAGGCTCGTGACGCCAACTGTCGCGCTCGTCGCGGTGCAGAGCAACGCCCCGAAGCCGACGAAACGGAAGATGTCGGTGGCGTGCTCAAAAACCTGCGGGCCGCGGGCGTAACGACGAATGAGCCCAGCGCCGATCAGCGCTTCGAGCGTGTTGCCCAGTGCGATCCCCGCCGAGACGGGCCATGAGCCGGAGACGAGCACGTTGGCAACCAGAGCGCCGAGCGTGATCGCGGGCCACATCCGGGTCCCGAGCGCGAGCAGTGCCGCGAGAGCGATGCCGGTCGGGGGCCACACCGGGCTCGCGCTCGCATGCAGGGATGCGAGGCGGAGACCCAGCATCGCCGCCGCGAAATAGGCGCCGCCGAGGGCGATGCCGCAGGCGATGTCGCCGCGCCATCCCCCACGGCGAGGGGAGGAGTGCGAAGCCGACTCCTCTTGCATGCGATCGCTCCGTCGGCCAATGGGATGACGACGATCTCGTAGCGAGTTGATGGGGCACGCCCATTCTCCGCTGAAGGTGGTCCCTCTGCAATGGGGAAAATCCCGATGGAAATAGGGGGTCCTCCTGATCGCGTCCTGCGGCGGCCTCCTCCAATCTCCTGAGGCGCTCTTGGGTATGCGGCCCGATCGCGGGGTGCTATCCTCACAGCCTCTGCGAACAGGGGGTTGGCCGTGGAGTCCGAGGGGCCTTCGCGCGAGTTTCTTTGTGGTACCTGGCGCACAGAAAGCGGAACCGGCACGACCGATCCGAGCGTGCCGCTGCCGCTATTCCGGCTCATGCGCCAGCTCACGATCGCCGCGAACCAGTCGGCCTCGATGGAATCCCTGCTGCAAATGGTGATCGATCGCTTGTGCGAGCGCACGGGCTGGGCGATCGGTCACGCGTGGCGGGTGGATGGAACCAGGAGGCACCTCCTGCCATTGGATTCGTGGCACGTTCTCGATCCCCGCAGTGAACCCTTCGTCGTCGAAACGATGGCCGCGCGCCCGGTCGTCGGAGCAGGATTCGTCGGGCGCGTCGCAAGCGAGAAGCGCATTCTGTGGTGGTCACGTCTGGTGGACAGGCGTGAGTTCCAGCGCGCCCCTGTGGCGAGCCGGGTCGGAATCCGTACCGGATTCGCTTTCCCGGTCGTCGGGGCGCACGAAACCCTGGCCGTTCTCGAGTTCTTCGCCTACGAGAACCGAGACCCGAACCCCGCCTTTCTCGAAGTGATGGAAGACCTCGGTGTGCAGCTCGGCCATGTCCTCGAAGGTCGCCGGGCGGACGAGAAGTTCCGCGGATTGTTGGAATCCGCGCCGGATGCCATGGTCATCGTCGGCCAGGATGGGCGCATCCAGATCGTCAACGCCCAGACCGAACGCATGTTCGGATACAAGCGCGACGAGTTGCTGGGAAAGCCAGTGGAGATGTTGGTGCCGATGGAGAAGCACGGGGCCCATTCTCGGCACCGAGAGAATCTCCTCGCCGATCCGCGCTTCCGCCCCATGGGAGCCGGGTTGAACCTCTATGCGCGCCGGCGCGACGGCATCGAATTTCCGGCGGAAATCTCGCTCAGCCCGTTGCAGACCGAAACCGGAACGGTGATCACGGCGGCCATTCGCGATATTTCACGACGCAAGCAACTCGAGCGCCAGCTCTCCGAGGCGGTCTGGCGCGAACAGCAGAGCCTCGGTCAGGAGCTGCACGATGGACTCGGTGGTGCATTGACCGGCTTGGCGTTCATGTCCAAAGCTCTGGAATCGAAGCTCGGTTCCACCGGATCGGCGCTCGTGGACGAGGCGGCTCGAATCACGGACGCGGCCAAGGGCGCCTTGGAGCAGGTGCGTCACATCGCCAAGGGACTCTTGCCGGTCGACGTCGAAGCGCATGGTCTCGAGGAAGCGCTCGCCGAACTGGCGCGGAGCGTGACCGAACGGCTCGGGGTCACGTGCACTTTCGTCTGCCCGAGGCGAGTTCGAATCGATGACAACATCTTTGCCAACCACCTGTACCGGATCGCCCAGGAAGCGGTGACCAACGCCCTGCGTCATGGCAAGCCACGCAGAGTGCAGATCCTCCTGCATCGCGATCCGCAGCAGCTGACTTTGAAAATCGAGGATGATGGGTGCGGTCTCGCTGGAGCCGTGGAGGGTGGAGGACTCGGCCTGCACACGATGCGTCAGCGTGCCGGGTTCGTTGGTGGAAAGTTGGAGGTGCAAGGACGGGACGGCGGTGGAACCGTCATCACCTGCATGGTGAAGGGAGCGAGCGATGATGTCGCTGAGCGGACAAACTGAAATCGAAACGCGTCGCAAGCGCGTGCTCGTTGTCGACGACCATCCGATCGTGCGCCGGGGAATTGCCCAATTGATCGGTGGTGAATCCGACCTCGAAGTGTGCGGCGAGGCCCAGAGCGCGGCGGAGGCCATCGAGTTTCTCCGCACTGCACAGCCCGACATCGTGCTCGTGGACCTGACGCTCGCGGGAGGCGGCGGCCTGGGGCTGATCAAGGACATCCAGAATTGGTATGCCGAGCTCCCGATCCTCGTTCTGTCGATGCACGATGAGTCGCTGCACGCGGAACGCGCGATGCGAGCCGGCGCCATGGGCTATGTCATGAAACACGAAGCCACCGATCGCATCGTCGGCGCCATCCGACAGGTCTTGCGCGGGGAGATCTATCTGAGCGAGCGCATGCAGGAGAAGCTCTTGCACCGGCTGGTCGGTGAGCGAGGAGCGCGGCAGGGCTCATCACCGCTCGAAGTGCTGACGGATCGCGAGATGGAAGTGTTCGAGTTGGTCGGACGCGGCCAGTCGACGCGCGAGGTGGCAGGGCACCTTTGCCTCAGCGTCAAGACCATCGAAACACACATCGATCACATCAAGACCAAGCTGGGCCTCGATTCGGGGCGCGAGCTGGTGCGTTTTTCGGCGACGTGGTTCATGGAGCCGAAGTGACGGGTCGGGGAAAGACCGATCTGGAGCGCGGGTGGATTCCGATCCGAGAAACCGCGCCCACCCGACTGACAAGTACGCCGAGGCGAGCTAACGTCCTTCTCGGCGCGGGAGTGGCAGGGGGGGCCGGACGCGCTTGGAGCCCGAGAGCCAACCCTCGGAACTCGAGCTCGATTCGACCCGATCGCAGGTGGGTCGGAAAACGAAATGGGGTTTTCTCGGCAGACGCCTGTCATCGCAACCGGGAATCCTCCTAGCGCAAAGTGTCCAGGCCGCTCCTGCGCCAACTTCCAGCACCCCACACCCACGAAACGGGTCCGGAGAATCCGGACCCTTTTCGTTTTCGCGGTCCAGGTGGCGCGGCTTGACTGCGGCGCCGGCCGGTGCCAGACTCGCTCCGGGCGCTGGCTTGTAAACCATTGAAACGAGAGAGATTGCGCCATGAGGCCCTACCTCGAGCTGCTCTCCCATGTGCGCCACCACGGGGTCCAGAAGCCGGACCGCACAGGCGTGGGCACGCAGAGCGTCTTCGGGTGGCAAATGCGCTTCGATCTGGCGCAGGGGTTTCCTGCGGTCACGACCAAGAAGCTGCATTTCCGCTCGATCGTGCACGAGCTGCTGTGGTTCCTGCGCGGGGACACCAATGTACGGGGGCTGCAAGAACAAGGCGTCAGCATCTGGGACGAATGGGCGCGTCCGGATGGCGATCTCGGGCCGATTTACGGCGCGCAGTGGCGCTCTTGGGGAACGCGCGACGGGCGCAAGGTGGATCAGCTGGCGCAAGTGGTGGAGCGGTTGCGCACCGACCCGGATTCGCGCCGGCACCTGGTGAGCGCGTGGAATGTCGGCGAGCTGGACGAGATGGCGCTGCCCCCCTGTCACGTGCTGTTCCAGTTCTATGTCGCTCGGGGGCGCTTGTCCTGTCAGCTCTACCAGCGTAGTGCCGATGTCTTTCTCGGCGTGCCGTTCAACATCGCGTCCTACGCACTCCTCACAGCGATGGTGGCGCAGGTCACGGGTCTTGTGCCCGGCGAGTTCGTACACAGCTTCGGCGACGTGCATTTGTACCGGAACCACATCGAGCAAGCGGATCTGCAACTCGCGCGCACGCCGCATCCTTTGCCAACGTTGTGGCTCAATCCCACCGTGCGCAGCCTCGATGACTTCCGCTTTGCCGACATCGAGATCCGCGACTATCGCTGCCATGAGGCAATCCGGGCCCCCATCGCGGTGTGAAGCATGAAAGTAGCGCTTGTCGTCGCCATGACACCCGAGCAGGTGATCGGCCGGGATGGTGCGCTGCCCTGGCGGCTGCCAGCAGACCTGCGTCATTTCAAACGTTTGACGCTCGGACATGCGGTGATCATGGGGCGCCGGACCTTCGAGTCGATCGGCAAACCTCTCGTCGGGCGCACCAACATCGTCCTGACCAGACGCGCAGGATTCGTGGCGCCGGGTTGCATCGTCGTGGGCTCGGTCGAGGCCGCCCTGGCTGCTGCTCGCAACGCGTCGAGCACGGAGGCTCTCGCCGAGCCAGCGGCTGCCGAAAGCGGATTCGACCCGATCGTTTCGCCGCCCGACGAGATCCTGGTCATCGGCGGCGGCGAGGTCTACGCCTTGTTCTTGCCCAGGGCCCAGCGGCTGTACGTGACCTGGGTGCAAGAAAGCATCGACGGAAACACGCGCTTCCCGGCGTTCGACGCCTCGCTGTGGCGGGAAACGCATCACCTCGAACACCCCGCCGACGAGCGCAACCCGGTCCCGCTGCGGTTCAGCGTTTTCGAGCGCCGTGGGGCCCTGCCGGTGGAAAGTTGACAGTATCTGCTATCAGGTCGTAACTTGGGTGCATGGAGCCGCGCCGAGGGCATACAGAACCGGAGGCCCGCTACCGCATCGCGGAGGCCTCCCGGCGCGTGGGGCTGCACCCACGCACCCTGATGCTGTACGAGAGACTGGGCCTGTTGATGCCGGCACGCAGAGGCCAGCAGCGCCGCTACTCGGACGACGACCTACGCTGGCTGGGTTGCATCCGCGAGATCAACCACGCAGGCGGCGTGAGCCTCGCCGGCATGCAAGCGTTCCTGCGCTACTTGCCCTGCTGGGCGCTGCGCGGCTGCGCGCTGCGCGGAACGAACGACGTGAGCCCGGGCCAGTTCGACTGCGGCAGTGCCGCGGTGGTGGTGCGGCAGCTGTTCGACGGCAAAGCTCCGGAAGGTTGCAAAGGCTGCGGCTACCTTCGCCCCATCGACGGCGCGATCGATCGGCCTCGAGCAGCGATGGAGAACTGACCCAAGGAGAGCATGCGATGATCACACTCACCGACCCTGCCGTGCGCCGAATCAAGAACATTCTCGCCACGGATCCCGGCGCCCATGGCAAGACCATGCGGCTGTACGTCGAAGGCGGCGGTTGCGCCGGCTTTCAGTATGCCTTCGCCTTCGACGACAAGAAGGACGACGACACGGTGGTGGCGCAGGACGAGGTCGAAGTCGTCATCGATCCGATGAGTGCCGTCTACTTGGCCGGCTTGCAGGTGGACTACACCGAGAGCCTGACCGGTGCCGGGTTCCGCTTCTCGAATCCGAATGCATCCGGCAGCTGCGGTTGCGGCAAGTCGTTCAACGTCTGAGAACGATTCCCTGCCGTTGACGCGCACCGGGCTTCCGGGCACACTCGCGCCATGGGTGAAGATCCCCGTTACCATATTCGCGTGCAGCCCGGCGAGGTCGGAGGCTACGTCCTCTTGCCTGGTGACCGGGATCGCGTCGAACGCATCGCCAAGCATCTGCGGCAGCCCCGCCTCGTGGCCGAGAACCGCGAGTATCGCACCATCACCGGCACGCTGGATGGAACGCCGGTGTCGGTCATGTCGTCGGGAATGGGCGGTCCCTGTGTGGCGATCGCGGTGGAGGAACTGCAGAGCGCCGGCGTTCACACCATCATTCGCGTCGGCACCACCGGCGCCGTCGGTCCGGGCCCGCGGCTCGGAGACGCGATCATCGCCCAAGCAGCGGTGCGCAGCGAGGGCGCCTCGCATGCCTACATCGAGTCCGCGTATCCTGCGGTCGCCGATTTCGCCGTGGTCGAAGCATTGAGCGCCGCCGCGCAGCGCGCTGCACATCCATCGCATGTCGGAATCGTCGATTCCTCCGACGCCTACTATGCGGGACGTTGGGTCGGGGAGGCGGCACGCGCGCGCGCCGAGACGATGCGGCGTGCCGGCGTTCTCGCGGTCGAGATGGAGGCGGCGACACTGTTCGTCGTCGGGCGCCTGCGGGGGTTGCGCACCGGCTGCATCCTGGCGCTGCGCGAGGAGTTCGATGCGGACGGACAGCGACGTCAGGCCGGTGCGGCGTTCGAAAACGGTCTCGATCGGGTCATCGCCATCGCTGTCGACGCAGTGCGGTCGTTGATCGCCGCCGGGAAACAGTGACTTCCCTGAGGCTGCATGGATCTTCGGCTCCGTCGTGATCCTTCCGCACCCGTCGCGTGCCGAAACAGCCCCGCCCCCATGCGCCTCAGAGCGAGTCGAAGTTCCCCGGCAACGCTCCTTTGATGTCGATGATCACCTTGGCGGAGTCGAGCGCCAGGTCGCGGAACTCGCGGTGCGGCACGGCGACGACCACGCCCTGAATCACGCCGCCGGCGAGGCGCGCCTTGGTTTCGGCGAGGCTCACGGGCTCGACGCCGAAGCGCTGGCGAACGCGCGCGTCGCTGAGCCACGGATCACATCCCAGCACCTTGTAGCCGTACGTCTCGAGCTCGCGAATCAAGTGCCGGGCGCGACTGTTGCGGTCGTCGGAGCAGTTTTCCTTGAACGTGAGCCCGAGGACCAACACCGTGGCATTGGCGGATGCCACACCTTTCTTGTTGAGCTCACGCACGAGGCGCGCGACGACATAGCGATGCATGTTGTCGTTGAGCCGCCGTCCGGCGAGGATGATCTCCGGGTGGTAGCCGAGCTCTTGCGCTTTGTGCGTCAAGTAGTACGGATCGACGCCGATGCAATGCCCGCCCACGAGACCGGGTGTGTACTTGTGGAAGTTCCACTTGGTGCCGGCGGCTTCGATGACATCGCGGGTGCGGATCCCCATGCGTTCGAAGATCATGGCCAGCTCGTTGACCAGGGCGATGTTGAGGTCCCGCTGCACGTTCTCGATCACCTTGGCGGCTTCGGCGGTGCGGATGTCCGGAGCGCGATGCACTCCGGCCTGGATGATGCTGCCGTAGAGCGCGGCGACGCGATCCGTCGTGCGCGCGTCGCAGCCGGAGACGATCTTCACGATGTGCGGGATGGTGTGCTCGCGGTCGCCCGGGTTGACGCGCTCCGGGCTGTAGCCGATGGTGAAATCCGCCGGGCAGCGCTTGCCCGACTCTTGCACCAGGATCGGCAGGCAGATTTCCTCGGTGACACCGGGGTAGACGGTGGATTCGTAGATCACCGTAGTGTTCCTGCCGAGGTTGCGGCCGACCGTGCGGCTGGCCTCGCAGATGAGCGTCAAGTCCGGGTTGTTGTGCTGGTCGATGGGGGTGGGCACACAGACGATGACGAAATCCGCCTCGCGCAGCCGCACCGGATCCGAGGTGTAGTCGATCTTCGCGGTGCGTAATTGCGCCTCGTCGACTTCCTGCATCCGGTCGAAGCTGCGACGGAGCTCCTCGATCTTGTTCGTGTCGACATCGAGACCGATGACGCGGTGGTGATGCGCGAACTCGACGGCGAGCGGCAAGCCCACGTACCCTAGGCCGACGACACAGATTCTCTGATCCCGCAATGTCTCGCTCACGGCGCCTCCGCTTGTCGAGGTCTCTACGTCCTGTTGCCTCCAAGGCACGGATCTCCGAGGATACCCGGCGATGCGCTCCGCGTACAGCGTGGGAAAAGTGGCCTTTGCTCAGGGCCGGCGGCGCAGCAACCAAAGCACGCCGGTGAGCACGACGCTGACCAAGATCGTGGTGCCGAGCGGCATGTAGAAGGTGAATGCATCGCGCTTGATCACGAAGTCGCCGGGAAGCCGGCCAAGTCGGAATGGCAGCTTGGTGCCGAACGCGAGCAGGCCGCCCGTGAGGGCGAGAACTACTCCGGTGACGAGGAGCCACCTGCCGATCTCTCGCTGGGGATCGAGCTGCAATCCGAA
>DASRJO010000041.1:0-6269 GCA_035649435.1 Candidatus Krumholzibacteriia bacterium
CCACGGGGCACGGATTTCCCCCTTGTCAGCCGACGGCTCCTCGGTGGATTCTCCCGGAGCGGGACGGACTCCGTTCCGGTTCCAGCGCTGTCGACCTCGCCACGTCAGCCATTTCCCGTGCGTCTTTCCCGGCGCTCGATCCTTAAACCCTGCGCGCGTGGGCGCGCGTTGAGGACATGCCGCATTGCGGCGTGCTCGAGGAGGCTCTGGCCGCGATGAAACCCTGGTGCTGCCACTCGTTTTTCGGCGCCGCGCTGCTCTGCATCCTCGCCACCCCGGTTCGAACCGCAGAGCGGAGCGAGATCCCGACCCAATACACATGGAACCTCGCAGATCTTTACGCCGACGAAGCCGCCTGGATGGCGGCGAAGACGAAGCTCGCCTCGCGCATTCCCGAGCTCGGGCGCTATCGAGGTCACCTGGGTGACTCGGCCGCCAAGCTCCACGAGGCGCTCGCCGCCATCATGGAGGCGGGCCAGGAGCTGGCGAAGCTCGCGCCCTACGCCAGCATGTTGAGCGACCAGGACAGCCGCGTCGGCCGCCCGTTGGAGATGCGCCAGGAAGCCGAACAGCTCGGTGTGCAGTTCAGCACCGCTGTCGCCTTCGTCACCCCGGAGATCCTGGCGCTGGGCGAGAAGAAAGTGCGCGGCTTCGTCGAGGCGGAACCGAAGCTGCGAGACTATGCGCAATATCTCGACGACATCCTGCGGCGCGGCCCGCACACGCTCGGCGCGGCCGAGGAAACGATCGTGGCCCAGGCCGGCAACCTCACCGACGCCGGGCAGGCCATGCATGGCATCTTCACCAACGCCGACTTTCCGTATCCCGAGATCGTGCTCGCGAGCGGCGAGAAAGTCGTCCTCGATGCCGCCGCCTACACGCGCTACCGCGCCCTCCCCGACCGGGCCGAGCGCGACAAGATCTTCCGCGCTTTCTGGTCCGCCTACTCCAAGTTCACCCGCACGCTCGGAGTCTCGCTCTATGCTCAAGTGAAGGCGCACATGTTCGAGCGCGACGTGCGCAAGTTCGACAGTTGCGTCGAAGCCGCGTTGTTCGACTTCAACATCCCCGTCAGCGTCTACAGCCAGCTCATCGCCGACGTCCACACCAACCTGCCGACGCTGCATCGCTATCTCGGCCTGCGCCGCCGCATCATGGGCGTCGAACAGCTGCGCTACGAGGATCTCTACGCTTCGATCGTCGACAAGGTCGACCTCACCTACACGCCCGAGCAAGGGGTGGAATTGACCTTGGCCGCGTGCAAACCGCTCGGCGACGACTACGTCGCGACCATGAAGAAGGGCTTCGACAGCCGCTGGGTGGATTTCCTGCCCAACACCGGCAAGCGTTCGGGCGCCTACAGTCAGGGCATCTACGGCGTGCATCCCTACCAGCTCGTGAACTACATGGGACGCTACGAAGACGTCTCGGTGTTGGCGCACGAGTACGGCCACTCGATGCATTCGTATCTGGCCGACCAAGCGCAGCCGTACCCCACCCATGACTATCCGATCTTCGTGGCAGAAGTCGCCTCGACATTGAGCGAGAACCTGCTGCTGCACGACATGCTCGGTCGCACCAAGGACGACCCCACACGTCTCTTCCTGCTCGGCAGCTATCTCGACAACATGCGCCAGACGCTCTTCCGCCAGACGCTCTTCGCCGAGTTCGAGATGCGCATCCACGAGATGGCCGAGCACGGCGAGTCACTCACCGGCGACAACATGACCGCCTTGTACCTGGGTCTGCTGAAGGAGTACTACGGCGACGCGAAGGGCGTGTGCAAGATCGACGACCTGTACGGCGTCGAGTGGGCCTACATTCCGCACTTCTATTACAACTTCTACGTGTACCAGTACGCTACAAGCCTGGTCGCGTCCTCGTCGATCGCCAACAGGATTCGCGACGACGCCGCGGCCGGCAAGACCCAGGCGCGCGACTCCTACGTGCGCATGCTGTCGGCTGGAGGTTCGAAGTACGCCATCGATCTCCTCAAGGATGCCGGTGTCGACATGACGACCTCGGAGCCGTTCAAGGCGGCCATGCGCCAGATGAACCTGGTGATGGACGAGATCGAAAAAATCCTCGACCGCACTGGCACCAAGAAGAGCGGATCGTGAGCGTCATGCCTGACGACCGCAACGGCTTGGATCGCATGTTGGACATGAAGGCCGAGGATGTCCGCGACCTCCTGGCTACGACGCAGGGCCTCGCATTCGAGTTCCTCTCCTCTTTGCCGCAACGTCATGTCGGCCCGCGGGCGAGCGTGGAGGAGATGCGTGCTTGGTTCGCTTCTCCGCTGCCCGAGAATGGCGACTCGCCGTCGGAGGTTCTCCGCGCCCTCGCGGCGCCCGCCGAGCGCGGCCACATGGCCAATGCGGGGCCGCGCTTCTTCGGCTTCGTCATCGGCGGTGTGCTCCCCGTCGCCATCGGCGCCGACTGGCTGGTCGCGGCCTGGGACCAGAATCCAGGCCTCTTCGTGCTCTCGCCCATCGTCTCGGTGGTGGAGGAGGTCGCCGCGGGATGGATCTGCGACCTGCTCGGTTTGCCGCCCACCGCGAGCGTCGGCTTCGTCACCGGATGTCAGATGGCGCATGTGACGTGCCTGGCCGCAGCACGCCATGGCGTGCTGCAGCGCAGCGGCTGGAACGTCGGGACCCAGGGCCTGCGCGGCGCACCGCGCGTGCGCATCGTGGTCGGGGCCGAAGCCCACGTCACGGTCTCGCGCGCGCTGCGTCTCCTCGGCTTCGGCACCGACGATATCGAAGTCGCGGCCACCGACGACCAGGGACGCATGCTGCCCGCCGCACTCGCCGAGGTGCTCGGCGCCAATCGGGATGCTGCCATCGTGTGCACGCAGGTCGGCAACATCGATACCGGTGCTTGTGATCCGGTGCGCGAGATCGTCGCCATCGCGCACGGGAAAGGTGCTTGGGCGCACGTGGACGGCGCCTTCGGTCTGTGGGCAGCTGCGTCACCCCAGCACCGCCACCTCACCGACGGCGCCGAGACTGCCGATTCCTGGGCCACGGATGCGCACAAGTGGCTCAACGTGCCGCAAGACAGCGGCCTCGCCATCGTGCGCGACAGCAGCGCGCACCGCGCCGCCATGGCGCCGACCGCCGCCTACATCGTGAAATCGGCGGGCGCCGAGCGCGACCCCGTCGACTGGGTGCCGGAGTTCTCGCGCCGCGCGCGCAGCCTCGCCGTCTACGCGGCCTTGCGCGCCTTGGGACGGCGCGGCGTGGCCCAGCTGGTGCAGAATTGTTGCGACCGCGCCCGGCAAATGGCCGCCTTGCTCGGCGCCGACCCGCGTGTCGAGATCGTGAACGACGTGGTCTTGAACCAGGTGCTCGTGCGTTTCCACGCCGGTGGCGACTCCGGCGACCTGACGCGCGCCGTCATCGCGCGCATCCAGCAGGACGGCACTTGTTGGCTCGGCGGCACGACCTGGCGCGGCACCAGCGCCATGCGCATTTCTTTCGTCAACTGGAGCACCACCGAAACCGATATCGCTCGATCCGCCGCCGCCATCCTCCATTGTCTCGACGCCGAGGTGGAACGACGTCAGACGATGTGATACGCTGCCGGCCCCGGGGATTTCGCGACCAACCCGAGGAGGCGCAACGTGCCCCTGTCTCGCCGACGTTTCCTGGAAGTGGTCGGGTTGAGCGCCGGAGCGGCCACGATGAGCGAGATGTTCGATCGACCGTTGTGGTCGGTCCAACGTCTCGAAGCAGCGCCCCTCGATCCTCGCCAGCTCCGCGCCCTCGCCGATGTCGCCCTCGACCGCGCCCGCAAGCTCGGATGCTCCTACGCCGACATCCGCATCAACCGTTACCGCAACCAAACCGCAGCGCTTCGCACCAGCCCGGACCGCGCCGCAGGCATGGCGACCGGCAAAGTGAACAACGTCCCGACCGTGCTCGAGACCGAGAGCTTCGGCTTCGGCGTGCGTGTGCTGCATACGGATACCTGGGGCTTCGCCGCGAGCCCGCGCGTCGAAAAGGACGAGATCGCCCGCGTCGTGCAAGAAGCGGTCGACATCGCCAAGGTCAATGCGGCGCTGCGCCAGCGCCCGGTGCGCCTCGCGCCCGTCTCGGCCTACGAAGACCGCTGGGCCACCCCGTTGAAGAAGAACCCGTTCGATGTCCCCATCCAGGACAAGCTCGGCTTGCTGCAAGAAGTGAACGCCGCCGCCAAGAAAGTGCCGGGCATCGTCACGGTCAACTCGTCGCTCGTCTTCCGCTCCGAGGACAAGTTCTTCGCTTCCACCGATGGCTCGATCATCCAGCAGCTCATCGTGCAAGCCGTGCCCAGCATGAACGCCACCGCGGTCGAGCCCGCCACACGCAAGAGCAAGTCGCGCAGCTTCCAGGTGCACCCGGTGACCGGCGGCTACGAGTACGTCGAAGGTTGCGGCATGCTCGAAGCGGCGGAACGCGTCGCCCTCGAGGCGGTGGAGCACCTGAAGGCACCCTCGATCGAGCCCGGCATCAAGGACCTGGTCCTCCTGCCCTCACACTTGTCGCTCACCATCCACGAGAGCATCGGGCACTCCACCGAGCTCGACCGCGCCTTGGGCTACGAGGCCAACTTCGCCGGCACTTCGTTCCTGGCGCCGCCCGAGCGCGTGCTCGGCAAGTTCCAGTTCGGCTCGAATCTCGTCAACGTGATCGGTGACCGCACACTGCCGCAGGGCATGTCCACCGTCGGCTACGACGACGACGGCGTCAAAGCCACGTCCTTCCACATCATCAAGAACGGCGTGTTCACCGCCTATCAGACCACGCGCGAACAGGCGCATTGGATCGACGAGACGCAATCGCGCGGCTGTTGCTACGCCGACAGCTTCGACAGCGTCCCCTTCCAGCGCATGCCGAACGTCTGGCTCGAACCGGGGCAGGACGGCAAGTCGCTCGACGATCTGATCGCGATGGTGGACGATGGCGTCCTCATCGACGGGCGCGGCTCGTACTCGATCGACCAGCAGCGTTACAATTTCCAGTTCGGCGGCGATGCCTTCTGGGAGATCAAGAACGGCAAGAAGGGCCGCATGCTGGCGGACGTTGCCTACCAGAGCAAGACCTCGGATTTCTGGAACGCCTGCGCGGCCATCGCCGACCAGCGCGCCTGGGTGAATTTCGGCCTCACCAACGACGGCAAGGGACAACCGAGCCAAGTCAACGCCATGAGCCATGGTTGCTCGCCGTCGCTGTTCCGCGCCATCCACGTCCTGCGCACGGAGTAGCTCATGTCGCTTCCCTCCGAGAAAGAATGCCGGCGCATCGTCGATCGGGCCTTGGGTGCGGCTCGGGTCGAGGACGCCTCCGTGTCGCTCGTCTTCGAACGCTCGTCGCACACGCGCTTCGCCAACAATGAGATCTCCACCGCGGGGGCCTCCGAGTCGATCCAAGTCGTCATCTCCGCCACGCACGAAACACGCACCGGGCGCGTGACGTTGAACGAGATCAACGACGCGGCGCTCGAACGCGCCGTCCGCCGCGCCGAGGAGCTCGCCGAGCTCCTGCCCGCCGACCCCGAGTACATGGGGCCGCTGCCCGCACAAAAATACCTGCAGGTCCAGGCCTGGGACGACGCGACGGAACGGGCCGGTGCCGCCGAGCGCTTGCCCGGTGTGCGCGCCGCGGTCGAACCGGCGCGGCGCGAGGACATCAACAGCTCCGGCTTCGCCACCAACGAGGGTGTCGTCCGCTGCGTCGCCAACAAGGCGGGGAACTTCGGCTGGTTCCGCTCGACCGAGGCTTCCTTTTCCACCACGGCGCGCACGGCCGACGGCACAGGCTCCGGCTGGGCGTCGACCCAGTCATGGCGCTGGAGCGACGTCGATGCGACGGCGATCGCAGCCCGGGCGCTGCACAAGGCCCGCACGTCGGCGCAACCCAAAGCACTCGAACCAGGTGACTACACCGTCATCCTCGAACCGGCCGCAGTTGCCGGACTCCTCGGCTCGCTCGGCAACAGCCTGTCGGCCCGAGCAGCCGAAGAAGGACGCTCTTTCTTCTCGAAGTCGGGCGGCGGCACGCGCTTGGGCGAGAAGTTGTTCCACGAATCCGTGTCGGTGCGCAGTGATCCGATGGATGCGCGCCGGCCAGGCTCCCCCTGGGGAGGCGGCGGATTTGGCGGGGGCGGCGGTGGAGGTGGGGGCGGCGGAGGCGCCGACGCGGCGCTCGCCGCCGGGCGCGTTCATTGGGTCGAGAACGGCGTGGTCACCAATCTTTGGTACGACCGCTACTGGGCGAAGAAGA
>DASRJO010000042.1:0-10854 GCA_035649435.1 Candidatus Krumholzibacteriia bacterium
CAGATCGTAGAGAAGCGGCGCATTCTTGCCGAAGCTCACCGCGAGCGCGAGCAGCAACAGGAGGGCCAGGAACACCAGCAATCGGCCGCGCAAGAAGAGAAACGCACACGCACCGAACAACAAGGTGGCCTGTCCCAAATAATGGGGGAAGTTGGTGAATGGCATGCTGCCGACGTACGTGGCTTCGCCGAAACCGGACGCCCAAGGCAACGCGAACGTCGCTACCTCGCCCGGCGATTGGGACCACCCCGTGGCGAACTCATAGCTCGCGCCACCGCTCGTCGTGCGCCCGCGGATCGATTCCGGGGCGTAACCACGCACCGGGAGCAGGAGCACCGCCGCCAGTCCGAACCCGAGCCCGACCGCCACTGCCATCTCGGCGCCGAAGCGCAGCGCCGCCCGGCGTGCAGCCGGGGCTCGTGAAGCCGCGACGATCTCGACCACGGAGAAGATCGCGAGCATCATCAAGCCATAGAAGGCGATCTGCGGATGCCCTCGAAGCAACTGCAGACCGATCAGCGTCGACAGAATGGCGATCCAGGCGAGACGCGATGAACTCCGACGCAAGCGCATGGCAGCCCAAAGCAGCCAGGGCAGAAAGGCGACGCTCGCCAGCTTGCTGCCGTGGCCGAATACCCCCATGGACACCAGGTGCGGCGTCAACATGAACGCCAGACCTGCGAGCAACGCCGGCCAATAACTGCAGCGCAAGCTGCGCAGCAGGACGAAGACGCCATATGCAGCCGCGGCGAAGTAGAATAGCAACCACCCGAGCGGTGGGACGAAGGGCAGCCGCCCGAGAGCCTGCAAGAGCTCCGATGGCGGGAAGACCCAAGGCGTGAACATCAGGCTCGAGAAGCTCGGCATTCCCAGGAACAGATAGGGATTCCACAGCGGGTATTCGCCGGCAGCCATCGAGCGCCGGCCGGCGGCCGCGAATGCAGACGGCGCCTCGTAGTCGGCGGCCCCCAAGAATACCTGCCGTTGCCATGCGATCTCGGGGAATACGAGGGAGAGGACGAGAAAGATGAGCGCGATCGCGCCGAGGTGCTGGCCCCACGCGGGCCAGAGTGCAACACGGCTCCGAGGCGCGGCAGGAGGTACTGCGGCGGTGGTCGCGCCGCGCACCGCGACCCGCGAGCGGCTGCGTCCCACGAACGAACATCCTCCTGAATCACTGTGTCCGACCAGCCCACCCTGCCGAGTCGCATGCTAACACAGGCGTCCAGTCTCGCTGCCCGCCTCCAGACATGGTCGCGCGATCCTCGTTTCGTTGCGCCACCACGAACCGAGCCTCCGGTCCCCAAGTCTCCGGGCCACCTTCGCCACCCCGGATCCCAACGACCCCCGCAGCGTGAGTGGCCGATGGATTTCGATTGTCGCTCGCCCCGACCGATGGCCCTCGGCTCCGCATCGATGGATTCAGGAAAGGCGTGCCCGATCGATTGGGATTCGATTGTCGTTCTCGGCCGGCGGCCCTCGATCCCCGACCGATGGATTCTGATTGACGCTCTCATCCAGCACACCGAGCCGACTGGTCAAGGCCTCTGCCATCGCCACCTGGGCTTCGAGCAGAGAGCACTCTCTCATGAGGAAAGGCAGTTCGTCCGCAAGCGCCGCAGAAGCAGCCGCGGTGGCCACGCCGGTCCAGGCCAGCGCACGCATCCATCTGGGGTCCCATGGCACCTGCCCCTGGGAGGAATCGGTGGTCGGGTCTGCTCATTCAGGATAGCGAGGCACTACACAAATGTCAAGCCAGCAACTTATATGTAAAGCAAATATTTAGTGCAACATTCGCCCAATTCCGATGCGGGATGCCAGCGCGGAAGGTTGCAATCGTGTGGCGTTGCGCGGTCTCGGTGTAAACGAAGTTGACGGGCCGCGACGAAGCGATGCAGCAGAAAATGTCTCAACCCACGGGCAGGCCGAGCTGGCGCTCGAGGGCGAGGACCGCGGCGTCCATCGCGTCCCATGAGAAGGCCGCCGCCGCTTGGCGCAGGTGCGGTTGCATGCGCTCGGCGGCATCACTGCCGAAGAACTGCAGGAGCGAGCGCGCCAGCGCGGCCGGATCCTCGGGTGGCACCACGTCACCCGTTTCACCGACGCGCACCGATTCGGGCAGTCCCCCGACGCGGGTCACGATCGCGGGGCGCTCGAACGTGAGCGCCACCTGAACGATGGCACTCTGCGTCGCGCTCTTGTAGGGGAGGACGACGATGTCTGCGGCGCGGAAGTAGGGCTCGACCTCGTCGTTCGGTACGTAGCGATCGACGAAACGGACGCAGTCGTCGAGCCCGAGCTCCGTACGCAAGCGCTCGTAACGCGTGCGGTCTTCATAGAACTCGCCGACGACCAGGAGCGTCATGGGCCGATCCGTGCGCGCTCGAGCGATCGCTTGTAGGAGCACGTCGAGTCCCTTGTAGGGACGGACCAAGCCGAAGAACAGCACCACGGGTCCTTGCAGCTGCAGCTCGTGACGGGCCTCGTCGCGTGTGACGCGCCCGTGGGCGAAGATGTCGAAGGCCGGCAGCGGCGTGAGCAGATGGGGCTTGCGCGGGAAGAGGCGCAACAGCGCGTCGCGGTCGGTCTCGCTGTGCACGATGCACGCATCGGCGGCGCCGAGGCCGAGCCTGACGAGTGCGCCATTCAGGCGCGACGTTTCGTGCGGCAGCACGTTGTGGCAAACGAAGAGTGTGCGCACGCCTTGGCGGCGCAGCGCGCGTCCCACGGTCGCAACCGCGGGGGCGAAAAAAGGATGCCACCATTGCACGATCAGCAGGCGGCAGCCGGCCTGCGTCACGGCGGCCGCGGTGCGCGGCCAGGTGTGAGGGCCGATGCTGTCCAGCAGGCGCTCGACGCGCCAATCGGCCGACACCAGCGATGTGGCACTCGGGTCGAATTGTGTGCGTCCGGGAAAGAGGAATCCAGGATACAAACGTGCGAAGCTGATGCCGCGAACCGGATGCCGCACCGCGAGAGCGCGCGCGAGCAACGCCGTGTGCTGTGCGATGCCGCCCCGGTACGGCGGGAAGGGCCCGAGGATCGCAACCGGCCAGCGACCCGTCGCGCTGGACCCGCCAGGCGGTGAGTTGGCTGGATCGCCCCCTCCCGTGGCTGCAGGACCCGTCGAGTTCACAGCAAGCGCTCGCGGAAGCTCCAGCTCTGGCGCTCGGCGCGCAGCGCCGACAGCATCTCCGCCAACAGCCCCATGCTGCCGACCTGGATCCCGACGATGATGAAGCCGATCCCGAGCAGCATGAGCGGACGCACGTGCATGCCGTTTCCCTGCAGCCAGCGCACCAGGAAGTAGCCGTCGACGGCGAGACCGGCAGTGACGAAGACGAGCGCCAACGCGCCGAAGAAGTACAGCGGTGAGCGACCCCGTCGGGTCAGGAACATCACCGTCACCAGATCGAAGAAACCATGCAGAAAGCGTCCGGCGCCGAATTTCGATCGGCCGTACTTGCGCGGACGGTGGTTCACGGGGATCTCGGCGACACGAAACCCCTCCCAGGCGGCGAGCACCGGAATGAAGCGATGCAGCTCACCATAGACGTGGACGGTGCGCACGACCTCGGTACGATAGGCCTTGAGGCCGGTGTTGAAGTCGTGCAAGCGCAGGCCCGACATCATTCGCGTCACCCGGTTGAAGAACTTGGACGGCAGGCGTTTGGTCCATGGATCCCGCCGTTTTTGTTTCCAACCGCAGACGAGATCTGCACCGTTCTCCAAGGCCCGCACCATCGCCGGCACCTCGGCCGGGTCGTCCTGCAAATCGGCATCCAGGGTGACGACGAACTCCCCGCGCACCTCCTGGAACCCGGCAGCGAGCGCCGCCGATTTGCCCTGGTTGCGCCGGAACGCCAGCACCCGGACGCGTTGCGGTTCAGCGGCGTGGAACCGGCGCAGGATGTCCAAGCTGCCGTCGCTCGAGCCGTCGTCGACGAAGATCATTTCGCCGCTGCCCCCGAGGCGCTCCAGTGCGGCGTCGAGCCCGGCCTTGAGCTCGGGCAGACTCTCCGCCTCGTTGAAGAGCGGGATGACGAGGGAAACACGCGTCAAGTCTTTCCCCCGTACAGATCACGCGCCCACGCGACTTCCTGCGGCACGCCCGCGTCGACACGGATCACGGCGCGAAACCCGAGCTCGTTGGCGGCGTGCCGCGTGTCGGCATGGGTATGGTCGACATCGCCGAGTGCCTTGGGCGTGAAGCGCGGCTCGAGCTTTTTCCCGAGCGCCGACTCGATGACGCCGAGCACGTGACGCAGGCTCACGGTAGCCCCGCCCCCGACATTGAAGACGCCATGCGGCTTGGCATAGCGCCAGGCGGCGACGTTCGCCTCGACGGCATCATCGATATAGGTGAAGTCGCGCGTCTGCTCGCCGTCGCCGTAGATTTCGATGGCTGTCCCGAGCAGGCCGGCGCGAATGAACTTGTGGAAAGCCATGTCGGGGCGCTGGCGCGGCCCGTAGACGGTGAAGTAGCGCAAGCTGACGCTGGAAAGCCCGAAGTTGTAATAGTACAGGTCGCAGAGCTGTTCGGCGGAGAGCTTGGTGACGCCGTACGGCGACACCGGCTGCGGCTTGGCTGCCTCGCTCATCGGCATCTGCCGCGCGTTGCCGTAAACCGAGCTCGAGCTGGAGTACACCAAGCGCGGCAGTTGCATGGCGCGCGCCGCCTCCAACAATTTCTGTGTCGCCTCGATGTTGCAGCGGATGTAGATCCCGAAGTCCTGCCCCCAGCTGGCGCGCACCCCCGCTTGCGCTGCGAGGTGGAAGCAGCAGGCAGCATCTCGCAGCAACGCGCTCAAATCCACCGTGGTCATGTCGCCGTCGGTGAACTCGAAACGCGGATGCTGCAGCGCGGCGGCCAAATTGCGCCGCTTGATCGCCGGGTCGTAGTAATCGGTGAAGTTATCGATGCCCCGCACACGGTGGCCGTCGCGCAGCAACCGGTCGCACAAGCTGGAGCCGATGAAGCCCGCGGCGCCCGTGACGACCAACACTTCCTTGGCCATGATCCCTCCCTGCCGGCCAAGCCCCTTCGGGCGGCCCCCCGGTCGCGCTTCTCCGCCTGGTTCAGCGCCCGGAAGGGGGCAAGCTCTCGACGGCGGCGCCGCCCGCGGGTGCGGCCTTCGGCGCCGGCGGGTTCAACGATTCACCCGGCGCCTCGGTCTGCAAACGCTCGAGATACTGGCGCAGCCGGCGGCCGGGCTCGCCGGGATGCCGCGCTTCCCACCCTGCCACCAGGCGCTCGGCCTCGGCGCGCTGGCCCGCACCCCACATCGCCTCGAGCAACATCTGCTGCAAAAACTCGTCGTTGGGGTTGCGCGCATCGAGTTGCCGCAGGGCCTCGAGCGCCAGCTCGAAATGCGATTCGAGCAAGTGCAAGCGCGCCAGCTCGAAGAGCGCGTTGTCGTTGAGAGGGTCGCGCGCCAGCAACGACTCCAACAACGAAACCGCACGGCTCGATTCGCCCATGCGCACATGCAGGCTGGCGAGCAGCAGCACCACGGCTTCGTGACGCGGCGAAATCTCGTACGCCGTCTCATAGCGGCGACGGGCCTGCGACAGCCAGGCGTCCCGTGTCGAATCGTCGGCGGCCTGCGACGCTTGCTCCTCCGCTTGTCGCCCGAGGCGGATGAAGGCGTTGGCATAGTTCTGGATCAGGATCTCCTGATTCGAGTCGCGATAAACGCCGTTGTCGCGCTTGCCGGCGGCATCGAGGATGCCGTCGAAGCGATACTTGGTGTCGACGTTCTCCGCCAGGCGCGCGTGGTCGACGCGCTCCTTGCCCTTGGAAGACGCGAAACGGAACACCAGGCCCTCGAGCACCAACCGATCCTCGTAGGCCTCCAGGAACTCGCCGGGGATGGTGACGGCGAAGTAGATCGGCCGCTTGCCGTAGTTGTCACGCAAGATCTGGACCGCCGCCAAATCGCGCGGCTGGTACTCCTCTTGCGTTTGCTTGTAGAGCGTGTAGGCATCCAGCGCCAGATTGTCGATCTGCTCATCGGTCAAGTTGAAGGTCACGCGCGGCTCGTTGTCGCGCAGCTGGCGCGGGTACCACGTGGTGTTGAGCAGGCTCAGGTTGAGCACGCGCACGTCGCGCCGGAAACCCTCGACCTCCTGCTGGTACCAGAGCGGAAAGGTGTCGTTGTCGCCGTTGGTGAAAATGAGCGCGTTCGGCTCGAGGCCGACCAGCATGTTGTAGCCGTATCCCCACGGGATGCGCTCGCGGGTGCGGTCGTGCTGGAAGTGATAGCGCACGAACAGCATGCACGTGAACACCAGGAACAGCGCGACACCACCGGTGTACCCCAGGCGATCCCACCGCGCCAGCTTCTGGTTCTTGCGCGCGGCGAAGAACCAGTCGAGCAGCGCCGCCAATCCGATGCCGATGAAGACGCCGAAGAAATAGAAGGCGGGCGAGTAGAAGTAGTCGCGTTCGCGCACCTCGGCTGGGATGACGGAACCGCTGCGCGGGTCGAGCCGTGTGCCGTCCGAGAAGTTGAGGAACAAGATCATGCCGATGCTGGTGATGAAGAACGTCGATCCGAGTAGCGCGAAGCTGCGGAAGGAGCGCCGGGCCAGCGCCACGAGCCCGGCCAGACCCACCAGAATCGGCACCAGCGCCATGCCGGTGCCGCGCGGCGGGCGCACCAACTGGTACTGCTCGGTGAAATAGCGCCAGAAATGATCGACGATCTGGAACTCCCAGCTGCCCTTGCGATGGAATGGATTGCTCGGCGGATATTGCTCGCGCCGCAGCACCGCCATCAGGTTGGCGAAGGTCTGCGGATCGGCCTCGTCGATCGCCGGGTTCTGCGCCGAGCGGATGAGCAAGAAGGCGTGGATCGTGATGCCGAGAAGGAACAGCAGCGACGCGACGGCGACGAAACGCTTGCCACCCGCCAGGCGCCAGATCGCCACGATCAGGTACACGATGACGGCGACGGCCGCGAGGCCGCCCTTGAGGATGGTGGTCACATAGAGCAGGAACAGCAGGAAGCCGCAGGAGAAAATGACGACGTCCGCATCGGTGACGCTCTTGTTGCGGTAGAGCAGGATGAACAGCGCCACCGATGGATACACCAGCACGGTGCCGAGGTGGAAGCCGACGCACAACGACAGCAAATAGATGATGAGATAGATGTTGCGCGTGCTCTGCGGGGACTTCGGATCTCGCGCCCAGCGTAGTGCCAGCAACGTGGTGAGCCCCATGACGAACGAAGCGATGGCGTAGACCTCGGCCTCGACGGCGTTCGACCAATAGGTATTGCTCCAGGCGGTGAACAGAGATCCCACCAGCGCCGAACCATGGATCACGATGCGATCGAGCCCGGTCTTCGCTTCGCCACGCACCTGCCGCAGCACTTGGGTCAGGATCAAGTAGAGCATGACGATGCCCAGCGAACCGAACAGCGCCGACATGAAGTTCACCTTCTGCGCGATGGACATTCCCGGAATCGGCAGCATGGTGAAGACGCGCCCGAGCACAACGTACAGCGGTGTGGCCGGTGGGTGGGGGATGCCGAGACTGTAGGCGGTGGCGACGAATTCGCCGCTGTCCCAGAAGCTGGTGCTGCCGGCCATGGTTTCGATGTAGGCGGCCAGCACGACGACGAACAGTCCGAGGGCGATTCCGAGACGCAGTCGACGGTCGTTCACCGCGGGCTCCTCGACGACATGGATTTCAATCTGCCGTGTGCGAGCGTCGCACCCAGGGCATGCCGCCGAGCAGCACCACGGCACCGCCCGCGAGACTGATGGCGAAAGCGAGCAGCGCGGTCAGCGCCAGCAAGGTCACCGCTTCTTCGCCACTTTGACCGAGCGGCGCGAACAGCGCCACCCCCGCCCATTCGCGCACGCCCCAACCGCCGATCGAGATCGGCAGCGCGATGAGCAATCCGAGCACCGGGATGACGAGGAAGAACTTGCCGAGATCCGACGCGTGCAGGTTCCATCCCATGGCCAAGCCGACGCAATAGTGGGCGATGACACGCGCCGCCTGGATCGCGAGCGAGAGGAGGAACACGCCGCGCAGCACGCCGCCACGCTGGCGATACTCGCCGAGGTAACCCAGCAGTCGCACCAATCGGTCCCCCACGCTCGTAAGCGGCAAGCGCTGCAAGAAGCGCTCGATCTCGCCACCGACACGCGGATGCAGGACCACCGCCGCCGCCGCGAGGGTGAGCGCCGAAACTCCGAGAACCCAGAGCGACAGCGGCCCAGGAATGGTCCCGTGCCACAGCGCCGCTCCCGCGGCGATGAGCGCCAAGGCGCAGAGCGCTGCGGCGCCGATGACGCGGTCGACGATGGTCGCTCCCGCCACTCGTCCGAGCGCCCCCTCGCGTTTGCCGAGGGCGTAGATCTTGTATACGTCGCCGCCGATGTTGCCGATCCCGAAGTTGCTGAAGAAAAGACCCGCCCAGTACAGCGCCGCCAAGCGCCTGCCAGCCACGTCCAACCCCGAGCTGCGCACCAGCCACCCCCACTGCAACGCGCCCAACAAGTGGCTCAAGAGCACGATCCCGAACGGCAACCCCAGAGATCGGAGGCTCGTGTTCGCCACCTGGGCACGCAGCACGGCGGGATCGAAGGGCCGTAGGACGAGCCACAGCAGGAAAGACGAGATGGCGATCTTGATCGCGGTCTGGATCCACGCGGTCCGCCGCGTGGGTGGCTCCGTGCCCGGAGCGTGCGTTTGTCCGTGCACGAGCATCGGGCGCATTCTAGAGGCGGGCGGAACACCTGACAAGCGCGTATGAGATCGAGGCTTAGCGGATTCAGTCGGGGGTGCGCGCGTCTCCCCCGCCGACGGCGCGGCGCAAAACTCTCTCCGTCTGGACGACCGCATCCTCCCAGCGCAGGCTGCGCGCCCACTCGCGCCCCTGGGAGGACAAACGCTGGTGCAGGGCGCGATCGCTCCACAGGCGCCGCGCGGCGTCGGCGAATGCATCCACACGCTCCCCATCGACCAGCAATCCCGTCTCGCCATCGCGCACGGAATCCACCAAGCCGGGGCTGCGGCTCGCGACCACAGGCACGCCGCAGGCGTTGGCCTCGATGCTCGTCAATCCCCAGCCCTCCTTTGGACTCGCGTTGAGCAGCACATGGCTCGACCACAGCAGTCGCACCTTCTCGGCGTGCGGCACATGGCCATGGAAATGCACGGCATCGGCGACACCGATTCGCTGCGCCAGTGCTTCGAGTCGCTCGCGGTCCGGCCCGTCTCCCACCACGAGCAGCCGCGCATCGGGGTGGGTGCCGCGCACTGCGGCAAGCGTGCGCAGGACGACATCGACGCGTTTGTAGCGCATCAAGCGACCGAGATGGACCAAGGTGAGTTGCGACGCGCGCTCGGGTGGTGGCACGAGATCGTAGCTCGCGAAGTCGATGCCGCAGCGCACGACGTCGATGCGTTCCGCCGGCACGCCGCGCCCGACGAGATCCTGCTTGGTGCTGGCGCTGATGGCGATCCACGCCGCACGGCGGTAGATCCAGGCGAGCGGCCGTTCCATCGCCCAGACATAGCTCGCGAACAGCGGATTGGTCTCGCGAAACACCGTCGCCCCGAAGAGGTGCGGCACGTAGACGACGAGCGGCAAATCGTGAACGAGCGGCGTGAAGAACGGAATCTTGTTCACGTCTTCGAGGACGACGTCGTAGCGCTGCCGGCGCAGCTCGCGGCGTGCTTCATGAGCGAGAGCGAAGTTGCCGTTCCACCACGAACCACACCGACGCACCGCGACTCCGTCGAGGGTCGTCTCGCGCTCGGCGCCGGGAAAGCGGGTGGCGAGGAGCCGGACCTCGTGACCGCGCTGCACCAGACCGGCGGCGATGGCGTGAATGTGCACTTCGGCGCCGCCAGCCCAAGGGCTCATGCGGTCGCGCCAGTTGAGCACGAGGACGCGCACGTTCAGCCCTTTCGCGCCAAGCAGCCGATGTTCATGCCGGTGTAGAGCGGCAGCGGTGTCGAAGCCAGCTTCTCGCGTGCACGCGCCATGAGAGCGCCAGCGACCGGCAGCGGCGGCTGCAGCGGCAGCCTGAGGCCACGACGCAGCAACACGCGGCGCACGACGCGATAGAACAGATTGGGAACGCACCAGGTGCCGTAGACATCGAGCGGCTCGAGGCCCGACGCGCGCACCAGTCGCCGCAGCGCTCCGATGTCGAACTCGGTCTCCCAGCCCGCGAACCAACGATCCATCGCGATCAGCACGTGCTTGAGTGGCGTGTAATAGTGCCAGCGCTGCGGTACGTCGACAGCGAGGATGCCGCCGGGGCGCAGCACCCTGGCGTTCTCGCGCAGGAGATCCAGCGGGTTGCGAAAGTGCTCCAGCAATCCTTGATGGAACACGACGTCGAAGGAAGCATCGGCGAAGGGCAGGCGGAAAGCGTCGCCGCGGATGCGTCGCAGCGCCTCGGCCCCGGGTTGCGATCCGATGAGGTGCAGCGCACCCGGGCTGTAGTCGACGACGCAGACCTCGGCGCCGCGCAGAGCCAACTCCAAGCTGTCGCGCCCCGTGCCGGCGCCGACCTCGAGGACGCGCGCGGCCCGTGGATCGACACGACGCAGCAGCGCCGCGACGATCCGCCCATCGGTGTCGTAGACATCGGCGAGATCTGGGGCGCTGGCCCAGAACCGCTCCCAGTGGTGTTTCTCGGACGACCTAGCCACGATGGGCCCGGTCGGCGGCGGCGGCGGCGGCGGCGGCGCGGCGCGCCGCATCCCGGGCGATGCGGTCGAGCACGCCGTTGACGAAGGCAGCGCTCTCGTCGCTGCTGAACTTCCGCACCACGTCCAGCGCCTCGTCGATGACGACGCGCACGGGCACGCCGGGAAAGTAG
>DASRJO010000043.1:0-18289 GCA_035649435.1 Candidatus Krumholzibacteriia bacterium
GCAGCTGGCTGAGATCGCGGCATGGCTCCAGCAGAGCGGCGCGCCGGTCGCCATGATGACCGGCAGCGGCAGCGGTGTGTTCGCCGCCTTCGGTGACCAGAGGCGCGCCGAACGCGTCCGCCGCGACCTCGGCCGCAGCGATTGGCGCGCGATGGTCGTGGAGTCGGTGCGCGCGGGCGTGGAATTCTTCCGGTAAAATCGATTTCTCACCGCACGCCATGCGGCGCGTGAGCGATGTCTCTGGATTGGGGCGTCGACAAGTGGCAAGTCGCCAGATTTTGGTTCTGGTATTCGCAGGTTCGAATCCTGCCGCCCCAACCAAATCACGGTGCCTGGAAAACCGGCAGCGCCACGAGAGTTGGCAACGCCGCGGACGGTCCCGCAAGTATGCCAGCGCACGCAACCCCGCACGGCGCCCGGAGCGGTGCTGAGGCGAGGAGAGCCCCGATGGTCAAGAATCGCCTGCGCCTCATTTGCGGCAATGCCAGCCGCGATCTGGCCGAGGCCGTGTGCCGCCATCTGGGCCAGCCGCTCGGGCGAGCGGAGGTGACGCGTTTCGCCGATGGCGAGATCTTCGTGCAGATCGAAGAGAACGTGCGCGGTGTCGACGTCTTCATCATGCAGTCCACGTATCCGCCGGCCGAGCACATGATGGAGCTGCTGATGCTGATCGACGCCTGCCGCCGCGCTTCCGCCGGGCGCATCACCGCCGTGATGCCGTACTTCGGCTACGCGCGCGCCGACCGCAAGGACCAGCCGCGCGTGTCGATCGCGGCCAAGCTGTGCGCCAACCTGCTGGTGCAGACCGGCGCCGACCGCGTGCTCACCGTCGACCTGCACTCGCCGCAGATCCAAGGCTTCTTCGACATCCCGCTCGATCATCTCTATGCGGCGCCGGTGCTGATGCAGTACTTCACCAGCTTGAACATGGAGGATGTCGTGGTCGTGGCGCCCGACGCCGGCGGCGTCAAGATGGGGCGCGCCTTCGCCAAGCGCCTCGGGGCGGATCTCGCCATCGTCGACAAGCGCCGCACCCGCGCCGATCAGGCCGAGCTGATGAACGTCATCGGCGAGGTGGAGGGGCGCAATTGCCTGATCCTCGACGACCTCATCAGCACCGGAGGCACCATCTGTCAGGCGGCGCGCGAGCTGCAGCGCCGGGGTGCGCGCCGCATCATCGCCTGTGCCTCGCATGGGGTGTTTTCGGGCCAGGCTTTCCAGCTGCTCGACGAGGCACCCATCGACGAGGTGACGGTGACGAACACGCTGCCGCTGCGCGCGGCCAATCCGCCGTCCAAGGTGCGCGTGCTGGATATTTCGAAGTTGTTGAGCAAGGCGATTCTCAACATCCATCACGAGGAATCGATCAGTTCGTTGTTCATTTGACGCGGCGCTTGTCGCCGCCCGTTGCGGTGCGATCCGGACGGGGCACACTGGAGGGAGATCTCGATGGAATCCGCAAACGTGGACGTGGTGCTCCGCACCGACACGGGCAAGGGCGCAGCGCGCAAGCTCCGGCACGCCGGGAAAGTGCCGGGCGTTCTCTATGTCGAAGGGGGAAAGTCGCAGCCGATCCTGCTCGACGCGTTCCTCTTCGAGACCTTGCGCCGCAGCGGCGCGCATCACCGGCTGCTGGACCTGCGCTTCGCCGATGGCACGCCCACGATCAAAGCGCTGTTGCGCGAAATGCAGATTCACCCGGTCAGCCGCGAGGTGCTGCACGTCGACTTGCAGCGCGTCAACATGGAGAAGCGCGTGCACGTCACCGTGCCGATCGTGCTGGTGGGCAAGCCGGAAGGCGTGAAAACGCAGGGCGGCATCCTCGAGCATCATCTGCGTGATGTCGAAGTCGAATGCTTGCCTACGGACATCCCCGAAGAGATCCGGATCGAGGTCGGCGCGATGCTCGTCGGCCAGGCCGTCCACGTCTCCGATCTCGCGCGCCCGGGATTGACCTTCCTCAACCATCCCGGCACGACGGTGGCGACCGTGAGCCTGCCGGCGGCGGAACGCGCGGCGGAAGAGCAGCCCGCCGATGCCGCGGCGCTGGCGGCGGCAGAGGCCAAACCGGGAGCCGAAGGCGCAGCGCCTGGCGAAGGCGAGAAGGCCGAAAAGCCCGAAAAGGGCAAGAAATCCGGCGGCAAAGAGAAGGGTGGCGCATCCTGACCTGTGTGGGGTGTGCTTGGTCTCGGCAATCCGGGAGAGCGCTATGCGTCGACCCGGCACAACGTGGGGTTCATGGTGGTGGACGAGCTGGCGCGGCGCGGCGCCGGCTCGTTCCGCCGCCAGCGCGAGAAATATTGGTTGGCCGAGATCGAATACTCCGGTGAACCGGTTCTCCTCGCCAAGCCCACGACATTCATGAACAAGAGCGGCGGCGCGGCGCAGTCCTTCCTTGCCGCGCACGCTCTGGATCCCCTCCATCTCCTCGTGGTCGTCGACGACGTCTACCTTCCTTTCGGGCGCATGCGCCTGCGCCCGAGCGGCAGCGCTGGCGGGCACAACGGCTTGCTCGACATCGAAGCGGCGCTCCAGACACGCGATTTCCCGCGCCTGCGCCTCGGCGTCGGTGCGCCGGAAGGCGCCACCGGCCTCGCGGACCACGTGCTTGGCGAATGGACGGACGGCGAACGCGAAGCATTGCCGGCATGGATGACGCGCGCCGCCGATGCGGTGCAGGTCGTCATCGCCCTCGGAGTCGAGCGCGCCAGGACGCAAGTGAACGCCGCCCCGCCCGCCTCCACGTCCTGAAGAGGACCTGCGGCCCGCCGTGAGCTGGACCGACGACGATCATGACCGTTGGATGCGGCCGCGGTCGGGTTGCAGACCCGATCGCTAGCCGGGCGCCTTGCGGCGCGGCCTTGCGCCTGTCTATACTGACCCGCGTTTGCTTCGGAGTCCCACAGGGCTTCCAAATCAGGCGAACACGACCACCCTGCTTCCGAGCGCCGGCGAGAGCCGCTCCGGCCCTCTGCGTTTCGGCAGCCGTTCAGTCCATAGGGAGGTGCACCGCCGCGTGCCCAAGCTCAGCAAGTACGAATTCACCTGGATCCTGGATGCGCTGGTCGACGACCAGGCCGTGGTCCAGAGCTACGAGAAATACGCCAAGGTCATCCGTGACCAGGGCGGCGAAGTCACGATGCACGAGATCTGGGGCCGCAAGAAGTTGGCCTACGAGATCACGCACAAGACCGAGGGAACCTATGTGTTCCTACGCATGCGCGCGACGCCGGCGATCGTGGCCGAGCTGAATCGCGTGCTGCGATTCGACGAACAAGTGCTGCGCACGCTCGTCGTTCTCGACGAGGAGTGGGAAGCACGCAATCTCGAAGCGGCGAAGCGCGCCGGAACGAGATCCCCCGAGCATACTGCAACCCCGGGGGTGTAGGAGATGCCAGCGCCGACAAAGAAGAAGAAGGAAAAGAAGCCGGGGCGCAAGAAGCCGTGCAAGTTCTGCATGGACCATGTCGAAGCCATCGACTACAAGGACCACAATCGCTTGCGCAAGTTCGTGACCGATCGTGGCAAGATCGCCGCCCGGCGCATCACCGGCACCTGTGCTCGCCACCAGCGGCAGCTCGCCATCGCCATCAAGCGCTCGCGCCACTTGGCGCTGTTGCCTTTCGTGCGAGAGCATTACCGCTAGACGGCGGCACGAACATTCGCGGCTCCTTGGAGGGACGTCATGGAAGTCATTCTGCTCGAGCACGTCGATGGGCTCGGCCGCCGCGGCCAAGTCGTCAAGGTGCGCCCAGGTTACGCGCGCAACTTCCTCATGCCGCGACGCCTGGCGCTGCAGGCCTCGCTCGGCGTCAAGCGCCTGGTGCAGCAGGAAGCGCGCAAGTTCGAGGTCACGGATCTGCGGGCGCGCACCGACGCCAGCGCGATGGCGGAGAAACTGGCGGCGGTCGAGATGACGATCGCGGTCAAAGCGGACGAAGACGGCAAGCTCTACGGCTCGGTCGGACCGCTCGAGATTCTGCATGCTTTGAACCAGCAGGGCATCGAGTTGGGTCGCAAGCAGGTCGTCCTCGACCATCCCATCAAGACGCTCGGAACCCACGAGGTGCCCGTGCGCTTGCACCTCGACGTGCGTGGCAGCGTCAAGGTGAACGTGGTGCAGGAGTAGGATGCATGCGGTGATCATGGCGGGTGGTGTGGGCACCCGCTTCTGGCCCGCCAGCCGCGCACGCCGGCCGAAACAGCTGCTGCGCATCGCGGGCCCGGTGAGCATGCTCCGCAGCACTTACGCGCGGCTTTCGCCGCTCGTGCCGCCGGAACAGATTGTCGTCGTCACGCGCGCGGAGCAAGAAACGGGCGTTCGCGCCGAGCTCCCCGAGCTGCCGCCTGCCAATGTGCTGGTGGAGCCCACGGGACGCAACACGGCCGCCTGCATCGGTCTCGCCGCGGCGGTCTTGCAGGCGCGCGGCGCCGGGCAAGACACGATGCTCGTGTTGCCCGCCGATCACGCCATCGCAAACGAGAACGCGTTCCGCGACGCGCTCGCCGCTGCCGATCGCTTGCTGCAAGAGCGCGACGTGCTGCTCACCTTCGGTGTCGCGCCGCGACGGCCCGAAACCGGTTACGGCTATCTCCAGATCGGGGACAGCGTGGCGCGCGTCGGGGCGCAGGAATTCCACCGCGTGCGGCGATTCGTCGAGAAGCCGAATCTGGCCGCGGCCCAGGTGCTTTGTGCCGATGGCGCGCACCTGTGGAACAGCGGCATGTTCCTGTGGCGGGTGGAGCGCATCGCGAGCGAGCTGGAGCGCCATCTGCCCGAGCTCGTCCCCGGTCTCGCGCGCTTGCGTGCCGCGGTTGGAACTGCCGCGTGGCAAGGCGAGTTGGAGCAGGCATACGCCGGCTTCCCGAGCATCTCCATCGACTACGCCGTGATGGAGAAGGCGGCCGACGTCTGGGTCACCGCCATCGATGTCGGCTGGAACGACGTCGGCAGCTGGGCCAGCCTGGCGGAGGTACGGACCCAGGACGAAGCGGGGAACGTGCTGCCCCCCGACGCTCTCGCCGTCGATGCGCGGCGCAATCTCGTCGAGGGTGGCGGCCGGCCCGTGGTCCTCGTGGGGGTCGAAGATCTGATCGTCGTGGATGCGGACGACGCGCTTCTCGTCTGCCATCGCGACCGGGCCCAGGACGTGGGGCAGATTCCGGAGCAACTGCGCCGCCGCGGCCAGGGGTCTCTGACATAGGAGTTCGCGAGCGGTGGCGTGTGCGTACGCCGCCAGGGGGGCGATTTCATGACCAGGCGTGCAACGATCGGCTGGGGTGTGGGGCTGATCTTGGTGTGCGGCATGTTGGCGTGCGGCAAAGGCGGGTCGGACAAGAGCGCCGACGGCAGCAAGGTCCTGGCCCGGGTCGGGGACCAGCGCATCACCGAGGCAGAGCTCGCGGCGGTGATTGCCTCCTTGCCGAAGCACGAGCAACCGCAATACGAAAGTGTGTTGGGCCGCAAGCGTCTGCTGAATCAAATGGTCGATCGGCTGCTCCTGGTGGCCGCGGCGGAGGACATGAAGCTGGACCAGAACCAAGCCGTCGCCGATCGCATGCGCGAGTTCAAGGTCGGCGTGCTCACCTCCGAGTACCGCAACTACATGGTGGAGCAGCTGCCGAAACCCACCGAGGAGGATCTGAACGCCTATTATCAAGCGCACCAGAGCGAGTTCATCGTGCAGCCGCGCGTCAACGTCTCGTGGTTCAAGTGCGCCAAGAAGGCCGAGGCAGAAGCAGCGCGCCAGCGCGTCGTCATCCGCGGCGAGCATTTCGGCGCCGTGGCCAAGGAAGTCACGATCGACGAGTGCTCGAAGAAGGACAATGGGCTGATTGGCTACTTCAACCCGGGGGGCTATGTCCGCTGCATCGGCAACCGCCCGGAATTCGTCGAACGTGTCTTCGAGATGGAAGCCGACGACGTGAGCGAAGTCTTCCCTTGGGACAACGCCTGGGCCGTGGTGAAGGTGCACGAGAAGACGACACAACGACAGGAGCCGTTCAGCAAAGCGCGCGAACGCATCGCCGCCCGGCTGCGGCCGCAGCTCACCGATTCGATCCTCACGGCGGAACTCGGGCGGCTGCGCCAGCGCTATCACGTCGAGACCTTCCTGGACACGTCGGCGGAGCTGGGCAACAAGTCGGCGGAAGACCTCATGCGCATGGCGACCGAAGCCGGCACCCCCGCCGACAAGATCGACATCTACCGCACCCTGCTCGAAAAGTATCCACATCACGAGCGCGCCGACGAGGCCCAGTTCATGATCGGTTTCGTCCTCTCCGAGGAACTGCAGGACTTCGAAACCGCACGCCAGGAGTATCAGAAGGTATTGGACAAGTATCCTGACAGCGACATTCGTGATTCCGTCCTCTACATGATGCAGAACATGGAGAGTCCGGAGACTCCCGCGTTCCAAGAACCTGCCAAGAGCAACGAACCCGGGCGGTAGGAAACCGGCCAATGGCCAAAGCGGTGAAGCTTCGACCACCGCTCGGTTCGCCTTCGTCTGCTTCCAGCCGGCTCGAAGTCGTGCATGAGATCCGGTGCGGGGGTCGACCCCGCACCGCGTGTGCGCGCCGAATGCGCGCCCTGTGCAGGCGCGCGCGACGCAGGCCCGCGAATGCCCGACCGACGCGACAAACTCCACGTTGACGCACTTCCGAGGTTGACCGAGTCTACGCGCCGCTCGACGCGACGCCGGTGGATGCGGGAGCACCCACAGCTGAACGCCGAGTGGCTGCAGGCGAAACGAGTCGGCATGCCGACTGCAGTCGGAAGGACGTCGGGTCCCTGGCGGTGGCACCGCTGGTGCAGGGCTCGAGCCGCAGCCGCGCGGGGGAGCAGCCGCCGCGGGGCACAGGGCCAAGACGTTTCGCGTGGAATGTTTCACGACAAGGGGAGAACGGAAATGAGTCGAGTGATCAGAATTCTTGCACTCTCGGTTCTGGTGGGCATGATCGCGACTGCGGCCAGTGCGCAGACCGCGAATCAGCGCCTCCAGGGCATGACCGGCATCGGCTACTTCAATTCGTTCAACGACGCCCCCGCCATCATCGGCGTCCGGCATTGGCTGAACGAGGGCATGGCCGTCGACTTCGGCGTCGGCCTCGGTTACGAGAACAACCAGTTCGATACGGGCAGCACCGCATCGACCAGTCTGTTCGACTTCGCCTTCGACGTCGGTCTGCCGATCGCGTTCCATGGTGAAGAGAACATGATCGTGTACTTCCGTCCCGGCGTCACGGTCGGCGGCATCCAAGACTTCGATGCTTCGACCCCCGCCCTCGATGACAAGGGTTACGACATCGCCATCCGTGGCGAAGTGGCGGTCGGCGGCGAGTTCTTCTTGAGCCAGTTCGGCTGGCCGAACCTGAGCTTCTCCGGTCAGATCGGCCTCGGCATCGACGTCATCACGCCGATGGAAGAAGGCGCCGACACCACCGTCAGCTTCAACACCGAAGTCCGCGACGTGAGCGTCACGGAGTCCGGCAACCTGGGCTTCCATATCTATTTCTAGTCCAGGAACCGCGATGCAATGCGTCGCCGCGTGAGCTCGGGCCTCTCCACGTTGGAGGGGCCCTTTGCTTTCCGCCGCCAAACGACGCAGGACGCACGCTGCGTGGGCCCCTTTTGAGCCGTGCGGCATTGACCGCCGCTGCGAGCCGTCCGTATAGTGGAAGGGTCGCGGGATTCTGCGGCCCGACAGCCAGCAAGGGGAGTGGCGCCGTGGTTCGCGTTCAGGTGGCCAGCCTCGCCATGGATCAAACGACGCACAACCCCGTGGTGCTGCTCGAGGCTCCGGACGAGAAAGAGGCGGGCGTGCTGCCGATCTGGATCGGCAGCCCGGAGGCGACCGCCATCGCCAGCCAGCTGTACGGCCAGACTTTCGAACGCCCCCTGACGCACGATCTGTTGCGCATCGTCATCGAGGGATTGGATGCGCGCGTCAACAAGGTCCTCATCACCGAGCTGCGCGGCAACACCTTCTTCGCCAAGATCTACATTGCTCGCGGTGAGGACATTTTCGTCATCGATGCGCGGCCGAGCGATTCAATCGCGTTGGCGTTGCGCACGCGCGCGCCCATCTATGTCGAGCCCGAGCTTTTTCGCCGCAACAGCCGGCCGCTCAACCTCGGCAAGCCGGAGGCGGACCCTGATCCCGATGACGACCCGCTCAAGAAGTACCTCGACGACCCGGATGCGCCCGGCGGGTTCAATCTCTGACCCCTGAACCGCGCGCGGCGCGGGCAATCCATGGAGCCCCATGCTCTACCGCTACGGTGATGCCGAACCGCGTCTGGGACGGGAAGTCTTCGTCGCCCCCTCGGCAGCGGTGATCGGCGACGTGCAGCTCGGCGATCAAGCCAGCATCTGGTTCGGGACGGTGCTGCGCGGCGATGTCGGGCGCATCATGGTCGGCGACCGCACCAACATTCAAGATCTGTCCATGGTGCACGTCACCGAGGGTGCGCGCGGGACGACGATCGGCAACGACGTCGTCATCGGGCATCGGGCGCTGGTGCACGAGTGTTGGATCGACGACTTCGCCCTCATCGGCATGGGCTCTGTCATCCTCGATGGCGCGCGCATCGGCCGCGGCGCCATCGTCGCCGCCGGCGCGGTGGTGCGCGAGAAACAGGAAGTGCCCGCATTCGCCTTGGTCGCCGGTGTGCCGGCGGAGGTGCGCAAGATCTTGCCGGAGGCGAGTCTGGAAGCACGCAGGGAGCATGCTCGGCACTACGTCGAGCTGGCGCGTCGCTACCTGCGTGGCGAATTCGCGGCGGTCCCCTGAACCCAAGCTGGCCCGGCTCATGCCTCCCTCGCCTCGAGGGTCCGCGTCCGGCGAGTGAGGCACGCATGTCCCGGCAAATCGCCATCCGCATCTGCATGACAGCCTTGATCCTAGCCGGATGCCAGACGCTGCGCCGCGGCTCCGGGCGGGATCGCGACCCGAATGCCGGCAGGCAAACGGCAACGCAGACCACTGCCCCACACGCCCCCGAGTCGCTCGCCACCACTCGTCCAGCGGCCGAGGACAAGGCCCCCGAGCCGGCGAGATCCGCATCGCAGCCACCGCGCCTCGGTGTGCTCGCACCATTCAGTGGGGCGATCGCCAATCACGCCCGCAGCTATTTGGACGGTGTGCAGCTGGCGCTCGAGTCGGTGGCCAGTGGCGACTCGACCCGCGACCTCGCGATCGTGCCTGCCGACGACAAGGGCGAGCCGGCCGGAGCCCTGCTCGCGGTGCGGCGGCTCGACGAGGTGGAGCATGTGACCTGCCTCGTCGGCGGTTTCCAGACCAGCGCCACGTGGGTGGCTGCGGTGGAGGCCAATTGTCGCCAGCTGCCATTCGTGGTCAATGTCGTGCAGGACGGCGAGCTGGCGCGCGTCGGTCCGTACGTGTTCCACGAGAGCGCGTTGCCCACGCTCGCGGCCCGTGCCGCGGCGGATCTAGTGACATTCGAGCTGCGGCTGTTCCGCGCCGCCATGCTGTTTCCGGAAGCGGGTGAGGGCCGACTCCTGGCCAGCGAGTTCTCGTCACGCGTCGCCGGTCTCGGCGGGAAGGTCGTGGCGTCGGAGTCCTTCCCTCCCGGCACGACAGACTTCTCGCCCATCGTGCGGCGCTTGCTGGGAGCCGAGCCCGATGTGCTCTTCTTGCCCATCGAGCCGGAAACGATGCTCCTCGTTGCCCCTGCGCTCACGGTGCAAGGCACGGAAGCACAAGTGATCGGAACTCCAGCGTGGAACTCGAATCGATTCCTGTCCCAAGCGGCCGGCGATCTCGAGGGCGCTCTCGTGCCGGAAGTCGAAACGGCGGGCGCCGATCGCGCCGCCCTGGCGCAGTTCGAGCGCGCCTATCGCGCGCGCCATTCGAGCGCCCCATCGCGCTACGCGTCGGCGGGTTACTTGGCGGGGCGACGTGTCGTGGACGCGCTCGCGGCGCACCCCGGCGCCGACCGCCAAGCGCTGCAGTCCGAGCTCGCACGGCGCGCCGCCACACGTGGCGCCAAGCCGGAGTCGTGTCGCTTCCTCGTGGTGCGACAGGGCGCGCTGCAGCCGTTCGCGCCCCAGTAATCGAGGGCTGCATTTCCTTGTATTGCAGACCCGCCTGAGGCATGCCTCACGGCACGGCCTCGCCGAGATCGAAGATGAACTCGTACTCCAGCCATTGCCCTTCGGGCGGGACGTCGGCGCACAACCACACCGGTTTCCATTGACGAATCGCTTCCAGTGCCGCGAACTCGAAGGCAGAGGGCGATTCGCCCGCCGGCAAGGTCGATCCGTTGCGCATATGCTCGCCCTGAATCGTGCCCGCGAGCGTCACCTGGAAAGCCATGAGGACACGGCCTTCGACTCGACGGCTGCGTTCGTACTCCGGGTAATCGGGTTTCACGGCTTCGTGAACGACGAGACATTCGGAGAAGGAAATCGATTGGTGCGTGGGGCGTACGGGCTCGAACAATGCGATGTCGTCCGTCGGCACCGCGGGCGGCACCACGTCTTGCGGGGTCTCTTCTTGTGAGCGGGTCGGGATCGCGTCGGGCCCCGGATCGGGCTCGAGCTTGTGCCGCACGTGGTACTCAGGTGCTTGTCGACGGCCTTCACGCCGTCGCTGGCTGAAGTACGACTGGATGCTGTTGGCCTCGATGATCTCGAGCTCGGTCAATGGTCGCGTTGGCCCGCGATAGCCGAGAGTGAACTTGGTTTGCGGCGTGTCGAAGGTGTTGGAGTCGAAGCATCCACCGACGGCAACCAGCAGGAGGTGCACGGCGAACGAGAACAAGAGACCGGCGGAGAGCGCCGTCCGGTACTCGGCCTGCCGGCGCCGGGTGCGATCGGACTCCATGGCCCCCCACTGGCTCCGCGCTCCATTCCCGCCGAGTATAAGAACGGGCGCCGAGAAGCGTCAAACATACGGGCATCGCAGCCGACACGCCTGGTTCCGGGTGCTATGCTACGAGGTCGGTGCTTCCGGGACACGGATCTTGATGAGGGAGAGCATGCCAGCGCCAGAATCCTATCGCCACCTGCCCCAGGTGGAGCGCGTGCTGCAGGATGCGAGCCTGCGCGAGACGCTCGAACGCTACCCACGCGACCTCGTGGTCGCCGTGGTCCAGGACGAGGTCGACGCGTTGCGCCAGCGGCTCGGGAATGGCGGCGAGCACCTGCCGCGGAGCCGCGAGGAAGCGCTCGCGTGGGTGGGACAGGCAGTCCAGGTGCGCCTCGACCGTCTGGGGCGTCCATCGCTGCGGCCGGTGATCAATGCCACCGGCGTGATCTTGCACACCAACTTGGGACGCGCGGTTCTCGGACAAGCCGCGATTCGCGCCGTCGTCGAGGCAGCGAGTCGTTACGTCAACCTGGAGTACGATCTCGACTCGGGCGAACGCTCGAGCCGCCAAGTCCACCTCGAAGAACTCGTTTGTCGTCTCACCGGAAGCGAGGCGAGCTTCGTCGTCAACAACAACGCCGCCGCGTTGTTGCTCGCCGTCGACACGCTCGGACAAGCCGGCGTCGTGGTGTCACGGGGCGAGCAGGTGGAGATCGGCGACAGCTTCCGTCTGCCGGAGATCCTGAGCAAGAGCGGCGTCCCGATTCACGAGATCGGGACGACGAATCGCACCACGCCCCAGGACTACGAGGCGGCGGCGCAGGTGCCAGGGTGCGTGTTGCTCAAGGTTCATCGCAGCAACTTCACGGTGCATGGTTTCACGCGCGAAGCGAGCGTGGCCGAGCTCGCGGCCGTCGCCGCACGCCGGAATGCGACCCTGGTCTACGACCTCGGCAGCGGCTGCCTCGAGTCGTTGGCGGAGCATGGGCTGGCCGGCGAACCCGATGCGCGCAGCGCGCTGCGTGACGGGGCGCACGTGGTGACCATGAGCGGCGACAAGCTCCTTGGGGGTCCGCAAGCGGGGGTGGTGGCCGGCGCCGCCGCGGCGGTGGCGGCGATGCGGCGCAATCCGTTGGCGCGTGCGCTGCGCATCGACAAGTTAACACTTGCAGCACTCCAGGCGACTCTGCTCTCATACGCGCACGATGGCGCGCATGACGTGCCGACAAGACGCCTCATCCTGAGCGCGCCCGAAGAGATTCGAGCCCGGGCCGAGCGGTTGTTCGATGCATTGCAGGGCTGTGCGGGGGCAGAGCTCGAATTGGTGGCGGGACAGGCGTCGGTCGGCGGTGGTTCGTTCGCGGATTTGGAACTCCCGTCCTTCGAGGTGCGGCTCAGCCCGCGCCGGCAGCGCGCCACCGAGCTTCTAGCACGACTTCGCCGTGGAACCCCGGCCGTCGTGGCACGCATCAAGGACGATTGCGTCGGCTTGGATGTGCGCTGCGTCGCGGATGATGAGGTGGAGCCGCTGATTCGGGCGGTACAGGTCGCCCTCGCGGCGGGTGGAGGGGAAGAATGACCGGGGCCATTCGTGGCGGCGCTGGCGTCGTCCAGCGGTTGGAAGAGCTCCTGCCCCATCTTGGGCTGGATGCCGAGCAACTGCTCGTGCAGCCGTCTGAGCCCCCTGTCCATCTCCATGAATCGCATTTGCAAACATGGAGTTATGCTCCAGAGTTCACCCCACTCGTGCAGCAACTCTTGCAACTGCGCCGTCCAGGCCGTTGTCTGTCGGTTGCCCTTGGGGTCTCGCCGGACGCGTCGGCCACAGGGTCCTACGCGGCGGTTCAACTTGCGATTGGATTCAGCCAGCACGGGTTGAGCACGGTGATCGTGGATGCCGATTTCGAGCGACCCGGTCTTTCGGGGTTGCTCGCGGATCCGCACCAGGAAGGTCTCGTCGACATGGCCCGCTTCGGCAGGTCGTGTCGGGCGCTCCTTGCCGAGCCGGTTCCCGGCGGGCCTCGCCTGCTCGGGATGGGATCGTTCCCGCTGATCGCACCCTCCCCATTCGCCGGCGATGCCTGGCTTGGGATCGTGCATCGCATCGCGCTGCATACGGAAGTGGCGCTCTTCGTCGCCCCTCTCGACGTCGAGGAGGAATTGAACCCGCTGCTGCGCCACGTCGAGCAGGTGCTGTACTTGCCAGGAGCGAAGAACTGGGATCGCACCGAGGCCGAGGTCGAACGCCTGCGCCGGAGCAGTGCGCGCGTCGCGTCCGTCGTGTTGTGCTCGGCCCCTTCCCCCGCGAACTTGCGGCGAGTGGAATCACCTCAGCAGGCGCCGGCCCCTTCCCCGAGCCTCGAGCCGCTCCCGCCTTTGACTCCAATGGGAGTCGAGTCTTTCGGGAGCAGGGAGCGGATTCTGCCGAGGCTCGAACCGCTCGGCGAAGAGCATGTTCCGGAGCTGCCCGCCACGTTGCCCGAGTTCGACGCGGTGTCGGCAGCTGAACCGCCGCCCGCCTTCGCCATCGATCGGGAGGAGCCGGCTCGCGAGCCGCTGCCCCCCATGCGCGAGGAAGCATTCGCGGCCGAGATGCAAGCGACCGAGACGCCGCGGCCCTTGTCGTTCCCACAACCGCCCGCATGGGACGACCTTCCGCCATTGCGGGGAGATGTGACGCGAAGCATCGAAGAAGAACGTCAGCTGCGCCGGGAGCTGCGACTCGGGGAGACCGAGTTCTCCTACTCGGAGGGCGGGCGTTACTCGCGCCTGCCGCTCTATCTCTTCTTCGTTCTCGTTCTAGGCATCGGCGGATTCTTGGGCTGGGCCTTGTGGACCCAGCGCGACATCAACCGCCGCGCCGCCGACATTCGATCCTCGATGCCATCCGAGACGGGGCAGGGGACTCAGGAAGCACCGGCCGAGCCGGCAGACACAGGGATCGACGATGCGGCCGCATCCAAGCCACGAGCGGGAACGGAACAGGCGACGGAATCTTCGCAGCCGCCGCAATCCTCCGGAGGGGAAGCGACGCGACCGCCGCCAACGACAGGTGGGGATGGCAAGCCCGCGGCCGAGCCGGGATCGACGACGGGGAATGCGGCTCCGGGAACGGGGTCGGCACTACCCACGCCCGCGGGTGGAACCCAAAAGACACCCGAGACGACGCCCAAGCTGGTGACCCCCGAGCCGGCGCCAACGCCGCCGCAGCCGGTGAAGCCGCCGCCGATGCCGACCACGCCGGTCGCGGGTGGAACCTCTTTCACCGTGCACGTAGCGTCGTATGGCAAGATCGAGAACGCCAACCAACACATCGCGAGTCTCGGCAGGCACGGCTTCGAGGCGCGCGCGGTGCGGACGGACCTGGGCAGCAAAGGCATCTTTTTCCGTGTGTACGTCGGCAACTACAAGTCGAAGGCAGCTGCAGAGGAAGCGCGCGTGGCGATCCTGAAGCTGCCGGAATCCGCTTTCGCACAGGTGAGACGGGTCACCGAGCCCT
Organism: Candidatus Krumholzibacteriia bacterium; assembly: GCA_035649435.1. Classification (GTDB taxonomy): domain Bacteria; phylum Krumholzibacteriota; class Krumholzibacteriia; genus DASRJW01. The sequence goes on from DASRJO010000043.1 coordinate 14,335, forward strand.
AACGGCGCACTCGTCCGTGGGTAGGGTCAGGGCGAGCCGCGCACGCGCGGCCGTGTGGCTGGGGAGAAGCACTGTGCTCATCAAGAAGCTCGAGCTTTCCGGTTTCAAGTCCTTCATGAACCCCGTGGCGTTGGAGTTCGGCGGCGGCATCACTGCCATCCTCGGCCCCAACGGCTGCGGCAAATCCAACGTCGTCGATGCGCTGCGCTGGGTGCTTGGGGAACAAAGCGCCAAGCAGCTGCGCGGCGAGCGCATGACCAATGTCGTGTTCGGCGGCACACGCAACCGCAAACCCGTCGGCATGGCGGAAGTCGCGGTCACGTTCAGCAATCTCGATGGGCGCATGGCGACTCCATATCAGGAAGTGCGCATCACGCGCCGGCTGAGCCGCGACGGCGAGAGCGACTACTTGGTGAACAACACACCGTGCCGCTTGAAAGACCTGCGCGATCTGCTGACGGACACCGGCGCCGGCAGCCACGGCTACTCGATCATCGAACGCGAGATGGTGGACACCGTCATCGGCGGTCACGAGGATCTGCGGCGCTTCCTGCTCGAGGAAGCTAGCGGCATCATGAAGTACCGGCTGCGCCGGCGCGAGGCCGAACGCAAGCTCGAGATGACGGCGCAAGATCTGCTGCGTCTCGACGATCTGGTGGACGAAGTGGGGCGCGAAGTGCGCGCGCTGCGCCGGCAAATGGGGCGCACGCGCCGCTACCAAGAGCTGCACGACCAGTTGCGCCGCGCCGAGACCTATCTCGCCCAGTTGCGACTGCGCGCGGCGCGCGACGAGACGGCACGGGCACAGACCGAGCTCGACGGTCTCCAGGTCGCCGGCGTCGGCGAGGATGCAGTGAGTGCGGCCATCGATGCCCGGATCGTGGCGCTGCGGCTGGAGATGACGGACGTCGAGCGCGTCTGGCGCGAACATGGCATGCGCTGCGAATCGCTGGCGGAGCAGCTGCGCGCGCGCGAACGCGAGATGCTGGTGCTGCGCGAGAGAAGCGATGCGGCGCGCGAGTCGCAAGCGTCCGCACGTGGTGAGATCGAGGCCACCGAGCAGCGCTTGCTGCAGGTGGGACGCGATCGGGAAACCTTAGAGGCGCGCCGCGTCGAGCTCGAAGCGGCGCTCGAGGAACGGCGCGAGGCCTTCCGGCTGGCCAAGGAAGTCCTGGCGGGGCGCGAAGAACATTACGATCGTTCGCGTGCCGATCTGCTGACGGTGAAGCAGCGCACGTTCGACTTCGCTGAATCTTCCGCCAATCGCCGCGGCGAGATCGAACTGCTGCGCGCCAAGGTCGAGTCCAACGCCGGGCGCGCACGCGAGCTGTCGGAGAACGCTCGCGATTCTTCCGACCGTGCGGCGCGGCTCGCCGAAGAGCTGGCCACCATCACCAAGCAGGTCGAGGCCTCCGAGCGCCGGCGCGACGAGCGCCAGCGCCATGCCGATGCACTCATGGCACGGGACGAAGAGTTGGTCGGTATTCTCGAAGCCCGGCGCGAGGAACGCGCCGAGCGCCGCACCGAAATGGACACGGCGCGATCCCGGCTGGACTTGCTGCAAGCGCTGGAAGAATCCTACGAAGGCTATGGGCGCGGCTCGAAGAGCGTGCTCGAACGCCACGCGGGCACACCGCGTCTGCTCGGCAGCCTGGCGGACTTGGTGCAAGCCCCGCGCGAGTTCGAAGCCGCTTTCGACGCGCTGCTGGCAGATGTCTTCGACGCCATTCTGGTACGGGATCTGGACAGCGCGCTCGATCTCGTCGGCGAGCTGCGCGACCAAGAGCTCGGGCGCGCCACCTTCGTCGTGCCGGGGGCCGAGACGGGGGCGGCGGCGCAGGATCTCCGCCAGGTCCTCGAGGCGCCCGGTGTCGTGGGGCTCGCCGTCGATCTGGTGACGATGGAAGGCGTGGCCGGCCACGCCTTGCGGCGTTTGCTGGCACGCGCCGTGATCGTCGAGGACGCGGACACAGCGCGACGGTTGCTCGTGCAGCATGCCGATGCGCACTTGCGCATCGCCACGCGCGATGGGCTGCTGTTCACCGGCGCTGGATTGGTGCGCGGCGGCAGCGGCTCCGAGATCGAGGTCGGGTTGCTGGGTCGCAAGCAGCGCTTGCAGGAGCTGCAGGTCCGCGTCGCCGACAGCGAGCGCGCGCTGGCTGAGGTCACCGCGAGCTGCGCCGGCACCGAGACGACGTTGCGCCACTGCCGCAACGAGAGACGCGAGATCGAGCAGACGCTGCGCCAGGACGAAGAAGAGCTGCTGCGGTTGTCGGTGATGCGCGCGTCGTTGAGCACCGCCTTCGACGAATGCAATGCCCGCTGCGGCGAAGCCCAACGCGCCCTCGGCGATGTCGAAGCCGAGAGCGAGCGTCTGGCGCTGGCATTGCCCGACCTCGCGCGCGACGCCGAACGTCTGCATGGGGAAAACGAAGAGCAGAAACGCGCCGTCGCGTCGCTCGAAGCCGCGTTCGAAATCACCGAACGCGAGCGCGAGCAGTCACGCCACGAGACCAACGAGCTGCGCGTGTCCTTCGTCGAGATGCGCGGCGAGGCCGAATCGTGCGCGCGGCAGGTGGAGCGCTTGGCCGAGCTCGGTCACGAGCTGGGCGAGCTGCGCACCCGCCGGCAAGAGGACATCGAGCGCGCCGGGCGCGATCTGGAAACCTGGGCACGCGACGCCGAGGCGGCGCAAACGCAAGCCCTCGATCTGGCGCAAACGGGCGAGGTGGCGCGGCGCGAACGCGACGAAGTCGCCTTGCAGGTGGATGCGCTGCGATCACAGCTCGAGGAACAGCAAGCGCATCTGCACGCGCGCGACAAGGAGCGGCGCGAGCATCAGAGCCGCCAGCATGGGCTCGAGATGCAGCTCAGCCAGGCGCGCATGCAGGCGCAGAACCTGCTCGATCGCGTGCAGGAGCAGTACGGGCTCGGCGAGGCGGAGCTGCTGGCGCTGCAGTTCGACTGGACCGACGCCGACCCGGTGCCGGACGAAGCCGTGGTGCGCGAGCTGCGCGACAGCATCGCCAAGCTCGGACCGGTGAACTTGCTGGCGCTCGAGGAGTTCGAGACCAAGAGCCAGCGCCTCGTGTTCCTGGAGACCCAGCGCGGCGACCTGGCGCAGGCCAGTGCCTCGCTGCAGCAAACCATCGAGAAGATCAACACCACGGCGTGCTTCCTCTTCCTCGAAACCTACGAGCAGGTGCGGCAGCATTTCCGCGAAACCATCCGCTTCGTGTTCGAAGGCGGCGAGGGCGACCTGCTGCTCACCAACCCGGCCGATCCGTTGGAAAGCGACGTCGAGCTGCGCGTGCGGCCGCGCGGCAAGAGGATCGAGACGCTGACCCAGCTCTCGAGCGGCGAGCGGGCGCTGACCGCGATCGCATTGCTGTTCTCGATCTATCTGGTGAAGCCGAGCCCGTTCTGCGTCTTCGACGAGGTGGATGCACCGCTCGACGACGCCAATATCGGCAGGTTCTTGAACTTGCTCGACAACTTCAAGGATCGCACCCAGTTCATCGTCATCACCCACAACAAGCTGACGATGGAGGCCGCCGACTATCTCTATGGGGTCACCATGGAGGAGGAAGGCGTGTCGAAGCTAGTGTCGGTGGCGCTCGACGGCCAGCTCAAGGGTCAGCCACGCAGCTTGCGCCGGAAGACCGAGCGCGCTCAGGTGCGCGCCGCGACGCTGTTGCAGCCGACCGAGGTCGCGGTGCTCGCGGCCGATGCGGTGTCGGAGCCGACTGCGGCCGAGTCGACGGAGGGGTCGACCGCATCTCCCGCCGCAACGTTGGAACGAGCGGGAAACGGCAAGCGCGCGCGCCGCGCCGCGGCACGCCTCGATGCCGGGTGGCGCGAGAGCCGCGACCCGCGCGCGGCCGTGACGGTGGCGACCGTCGAGACATTGACGCAGTCGATCGCAGAGCCGGCGGAAGAGCCGGCCGCCGCGAGT
>DASRJO010000044.1:0-8910 GCA_035649435.1 Candidatus Krumholzibacteriia bacterium
ATCATTTGTTGCGGGTCCACTTCGGCGTCGGCTTGGAGCGCAACTAGGTTCGCACGATCTTCGGAGGTGCATGATGGAGGCAAGAGCAAGGATGGCCACTCGAGTGGTTCTGGTGGCCTTCGCTGTCCTTGTCGCGAGCCCGGCCCTGACTGCCGCTTGTTCGTGCAATGGACCGACGTCGTTCGAGGAAGCCTTGCGCGTGAGCCATTATGTATTCAAGGGTCCCGTGATCGCGATGAGGCCGGCGGTAGAGCACGGCCCTAATCTCGTCGTGGCCACCCTGCAGGTCGCTGCCTGGTGGAAGGGGGCACCTTCGGAAGTCGTGGAGGTACTGACGGTCGACAACACCGCAGCTTGTGGATTCCCGTTCTTTGTCGGTTCAGAGTACCTGGTGTATGTCTCGCCGAATGAGTCAGGGTCTCTGTGGGAAGGCTTGTGCTCGCGAACGCACGCCGTGTATCCGGGCGATCCCGATTTGGAAGCTCTGGGTCCGCCGCACAGCCTTCCGGTCACGGCGCGAACTTGGCAGCAGATCAAGAAGCTCTATCGTTGATGCCCCAACGCTGATTCTCTGAGGAAACGCCGGGAGGATCACCCGGCGTTTCTCTTGACGAACTCTGTTGCTGTGCGTCAGCGCGGTCGGCTCGCACGACGCACGGCGCGGCGCAGGAACCAGAAACCGACGCCCACGATGCAGAGCGGCAGGAGCGAAAGTGCCGCGGTGCTCGCCATGTAAGCGACCCTTGTGTTCTCGTTGCCCAGGGCACAAGCGGGGCAGGCGTGGAGTGAACCCGGCAGTAGGATGAGGCTCATGGCAATTGCGCGGAGTGTCCATCCGACTCCGGCACCCCAGAGCCAGTGAACCCCGCCGCGGTCAACTCGTGTAGATGAGAACATAGAGCACCGGCCACAACAGGACGACGAAACCCCAGTACAGCGTGCAGGCGCCGAGGTCGCCGCGGCCCCGGCGCATGCGGCGCCAGGTGATGACCAGCGCGGCGAGACCTCCCGCGACATGCAGCGCGTGCGCCCCGACCAGAGTGTAGAACGTCGCGGCGTGCTGCCCCGAAGAAACCTGCACGCCGTGAGCGAGCAGCCGTGCCCATTCGACGCCCTGCACAGCGACGAACATCGTGCCCAAGAGAACAGCCGCGAGCAAGGCGCGCACTCGAGATTCCTGGGCGCGCGTGCGCCAAGCCCACGCTACCAGGGTCCCGCTCGCGCACAGCACAACCATGTTCATTCCGCTGACGAGTGTGGGCAGGAGTGGCGTGCCGGGAGGTGGCCAAGCGGCCGATCCGGCGCGCAGGACCAAGGTGGCGCTCATCAAGCCGCCAAAGAACATGAGCGCCGTGGCGACGTAGATGGCCGTCCCCAGCACCGCATTGGACACTGGCGGCTGTCCCGTCACGGGCCAGGATCGATGTGAATCGATGCGCGTCGACACGGACTACTGCCTCCTGGACTTCGGCGACCCCACTTTGGCCGCGCTTCTCTCTCCTCAACGCACGACGTACAACAGAGTGAAATACACGAACCACACAATGCACACGAATCGCCAATACAGCCCGAGCGTGCCGACGCGGCGCATGTGGTTCCCGCGGGCTGCTGCGGGAAGCAGCGTCGTCAATGCCACCAGGCCACCCAAGACCCGTGTCGCATGCATGCCGGTCATGAGGAAGTAATACGCCCAGAATAGATGCGCCGATGGCTCCAGCCCGGCGCCAAGAGCCCGCGCGTACTCGAATGCCTGGCAAACGAGAAACGCCACGCCGAGCACCACCGTGGCGACCAACCAACGCGCCGCGCTCGCGCCCCGTGTGTCCTTCGCCGCCGCTTGCGCGCGCACGATGGTGAACATGCTGGCGAGCAACATCCCCGTCCCGGTGATGCCGAGTGCGATCCAGGTGCTTTCAGCGGCACTCGCCCAGTCCGGATGCCGGATGCGGTTCACCACATAGATCAGCATCATGCCAGTGAAGAGCGTGAGCTCCGAGCCGAGGAACCACCACATGCCGAGCCGTCCGCTCGGGACACGAGTGGAGGCTTGCCGCTCTGCGAGTGCTGCTGCATGTGCCGACATCTTGCGCTTGCCTTCGTTCATGACGCCACCGAGTCCGCGTTTTCCAGCTTCCCCTGGGGCAGCCAATCGGATTCGCTTCCGGGCGTGCTGTACTCGTAGGGGCCGCGCACCGCCACGACCTCGCCGGGGAAGTTGTCGTGCGGCGGTGGCGACGTCGCCAGCCACTCGATCGTCGTGGCCCTCCAGGGATTGGCGCCCGCGGGCTTGCCGCGCCAAAGACTCCAGCAGAAATTGATCAGGAACGGCACTTGCGCCGCGAACAGGCAGAACGCGCCGATGGTGGATACGAGGTTGTACGGCTGCATCCCGGACAACAATAGATCGAACTGCAGTGGATCCGCGACGCGGCGCGGGTGGCCCGCCAGACCGAGCAAGAACTGCGGGATGAACGTCAGATGGAAGAACACGAATGTCAGCCAGAAGTGTACATGCCCCCATTTGGCATGCATCAGGCGTCCGAACATCTTCGGGAACCAATGGTAGATCCCGGCGTGCATGGCGAGGATGACCGACGGGAAGAGCGTGTAGTGAAAGTGCGCGACGACGAAGTAGGTGTCGTGGAAATAGATGTCGGCCGCGGAAGCTCCCAGAGCGATTCCGGTCGTGCCGCCGACGAGGAACGTGGCGATGGTGCCGACGGCGAACAGCATCGCCGGCGAGTAACGAATGGACCCGCGCCACAACGTGGCGATGAGCGCGAACAACTGCACGGCGAAGGGCACCGAGATGAGAATCGTGGTGAGTGCGAAAGGCATGGCGAAGCGGGGATCCAGGCCGCTCACGAACTGATGGTGCGACCACACCAAGAAGCTGAGCAGCCCCGACACGATCACGGACCACACGATCATGGTGTAGCCGAACAGCGTCTTGCGTGCGCCCGCGGTGAGCACTTCCGCCACGATCCCGAGTCCCGGCAACAGGATGACGTACACCTCGGGATGGCCGAAGAACCAGAAGAGATGCTGCCAAAGCAGCGGGTCGCCGCCTTTGGCCGGATCGAAGAAACCGCTGCCGGCGTGGCGATCGAGGAACAGCATGGCGGCGCCGGCGATCAGCGGCCCCACCGACAACATGAACAGGACCGAGGACACGAGCTGCATCCACACCACGAGCGGCAGGTCCATCATGCGCATCCCGCGAGCGCGCAAGTTGATGGTGGTGGTCAGGAAGTTGATCCCGCCCATCAACACGGAAATGAACTCGAGCGCCACCGCCACGATCCACAGGTCCGTGCCGAGGTCGACGCCGGTGTAGCCGGGTACGGCCGACAAGGGTGGATACGCGGTCCAGCCGCCCGCCGCGGGCCCGGCTTCGACGAAGAAAGATGCGAGCAGGACGAAGGTGCTGAGCAGGAAGGTCCAGAACGACAGCATGTTGAGGCGCGGGAACGCCATGTCGCGGGCGCCGATCATGAGCGGGATGAGGAAGTTGCCGAAGGCGCCGAGCAAGATCGGCATCGCCACCCAGAACAGCATGATGGTGCCGTGCATGGTGACGAGCGCGTTGTAGCGCCCGGGCTCGATGAGGCCGAAGAACGGAAAATCGCGATATGGCCACGCGAGCTGCGCTCGCATCCCCTGCGCCAGCCAGCCGCCGACGATCGCCATCACCAGACCGGTCAGCAGGTACTGCTTGGCGATGGTCTTGTGATCGAGGGAGAAGACCCTCCACAAACCCCGAGGTTGGCTCGCTCCGTGCTGCATCTATTTGCCTCCGGCCGGCGACGCCGATCCCAGCCAAGCACGATAGCCCTCCGCATCGTGCACCACCAACCGGCCGCGCATGTTGGTGTGCCCCAAGCCGCACAGTTCCGCACACACGAGCTGATATGTGCCAGGGCGCGTCGCTTCGAACCACCCGCGGATGGTGCGTCCCGGAACGGCGTCTTGCTTGAGGCGGAGATTCGGCAAGAAGAAGCTGTGGATCACGTCCTCGGACAGGAGCTCGAAGTGCACGACCTCGCCCGCCGGGACGTGCATGACGTTGAGCTCGGAGATGTCATCCGCCGTGTCCAGCTGGTTGTCGGCTCCCGGATGCACGATCGTCCACGTGTATTGCTTGGCGATCACGCGCACTGTTTGCGCCGCCGGAGGGATGTCGATCTTGACGAGATCCCACACGCGCGTGCTCGCGGTTTCGATCACAAGGTCGAAGAGCAAGATGACCGCGGTGGGCACGAGCACGATCGCCATGCCGCGCAAGGTCCGCGCCGGAACGTAAGCTGCACGCTCGTGCCAGCGGTGGTGATAGCGCAGCGCGAAAAAGAGCAGGACGCCAATCACGAGGACGAACCAGGCGCCGACGATCCAGAATATGAGCTCCATCACGCCGTCGATGCGCGCGCCGTAGCTCGAGGCGTTCTCTGGCAACCAGCGATTCATTCTCTTCTCTCGACACTGCCGGTCGCCGTTCCATGGCCGTCGGCGGCGCACGCCGGGCAGGACGGTACGAGGCGTATCGTCTCTTTTTACAGTGAGTTGCGCCGCATGTCAACGAGCTTCCCCCGCCCTCTCGCGTGCCGAGGCGACGGCGCGGGCAATTGAACTTTGCCCTCCATCCTTCTAGTCTCAGGAGCATCATCGCAGTGGACACACCGCACACCCGCGTGCGGGCGGAAAGTTTGCTCCCACTTCGGGATGCTGAAGGGTGCGCAATGCGCCGAGCATGCAGCTGGATCGTCGTCGTGCATCTCGCGATGTGGCTCGCGCCATCCACGCTTTGCGCAACGTCGGCACTCGATCCACACGTCTCCCAGGCCGACACGATTGCACTCGCCGTGCTGGCCACACCAGTCGGAGAACAGGCAGGGAGCGAGTTCGGCAGCACCGTCACCATCCTCGGCGATTTGAACGCCGACGGGACACCGGAATTGGCCGCTGGCGCTCCGGCCTTCGGCCTCCAGTCCGGGTCGACCTTCATCGCCAACGTCGGGCGCACCTACGTGTTTTTCGGCGGCGGCGGCGCGCCCAATGCCGGAGCCATCGCAGCCGATTGGCAAATCACCGGACGATCGATCTCGCGCGGAGAATTCGGTGGTGCTCTGGCAGGCGTCGGTGACGTCGATGCCGACGGCTTCGGCGACTTCCTGGTCGGTGCCCCGGGCGATTCAGGGCGCGCGTTCTTATTCCGCGGTCAAAGGAAGCTCCCTAGTGTGAGCACTGCCGAGGATGCCGACCTCGAGATCACCAACCATCTCCCCGCCAGCGAGTTCGCCGCCTCCCTCGCGTCGATGGGGGACGTGAACGGGGATGGTTACGCCGATTTTGTCGTCGGTGCGACATTCGGCGAATTCGAAAAGCGCGCGGGTGAGGCGTATCTCTATCTCGGCGGTCGCACACTCGACGCAACGCCGGATCTCGTCTACGCCGGAGCTCAGGACTCGTCCGTCATCGACGACGATGGTGTCCGCGGTGACTCGTTCAGCCGCAGCCTCGCCGTGGTCGATCTCGACGAGGATGGCGTGCGCGATCTCGTCGTCGGCGCGCCGCGTTTCAACGGCAATTCCGGCCGCGTCTTCGTTTTCTTCAGCGACCCGGGCCTGGTCGGAACGCCGACACCCGACACGTTGCACGCGGGTGAGGCCTACGTGATTTTCACCGGCGACCCGGGCGATGGTTGGTTCGGCCGCTCCTTGGCCATCGTCAACGACTTGAACGGGGACAGCAGGCCCGATCTCGTCATCGGCTCTCCATTCGAGGGCAGCAACACCGAAGCGGGCCGGGCTTACGTCTACTTCAACGGCCCGCATCTGCGCGGCGTCGTGCCGGCCAGCAGCGCCGATCTCGTGCTCGTCGGACTCGCCCCGGGCAACGAGTTTGGCTGGAGTGTGGTGCCGGCGGGCGATCTAGATGGAGACGGGCGTTCCGAGCTGCTCGTGGGCGCACGGGTCGCAGGCGGCACCGGGCAGGCCTATGTCTTCACCGCGCGGGAAATGCTGGCTGCAATCGCCGCAGGCAAGCGCATGCTCGGTCCTCAATCCGCCGTCCTGCTGCAGGGAGAGGACATCGGCGACGGTTTCGGCGGCAGCGCGGCGCTTCTCGCCGATGTGAACGTGTCCGGCAATCGGGAGATCGCCGTCGTCGCCAAGGGTCACAACAGTGACCGGGGCAAGGTTTACATCTATTCCGTCGATCATCCCGTATGTGAGCTGAGTGCCGCGAAGACGGATTTCGGCGTCGTGAGCCTGGAGACTTGCGACACGCTCTCCGTCGAGGTCAGGAATGTCGGAGGCAGCCTGAGCCAGATGCGCGGCGCCATCGCCGCGGATTGCATCGATTTCAGCATTCCGGATTCCACCAAAGTCTCGCTCGGCTTCGGCCAGACGCGCAGTTTCCCCGTGGTCTTTTGCCCATCCAGCCAGGATGTGCTCTACAAGTGCGATGTGCAGGTGGCCCTCACGCGCGGAACGCCGCCAGTCCCCTTGCAGCTCAAGGGCTCGACCCTGCCGACACCCGGTGAATTGGCACCGGCGACGGCGGAGGCTGGCGAACATGCGCGCGTGCGCGCGTACATCCAAGACGGGCTCGACCCCATGCAGGTGGAGCTCGCGTACCGCAATGGCGGCGGGAGGTTCTACTCCACAGTGCTCATGGAAGAGAATGCGACGACACCGAACCTCTACGAAGGGATCATTCCCGCCGAGACCGTCAATCAACGCGGCGTGCAGTTCTACGTCGACGTGACCGTGGCGCCCGAGATGACCTCGCGCATCCCCGGTCAGGGCCTGGCGAGTGTCGACGTGCATGTCTCCGGATTGCCGGCGCTGGAGATCAAGTCCATGGCCTACGAAATGCGCGGCTTCCCGCTGCACGCCGAGTGCGGCACGTCGACCGTGATCTTCGAGAGCGTCCTCGGGCCCTATGACCCGGCGCAGTGGCGGTACTTGACCTTCGATGGCAGCCGTTACCTCGAGGGCCCCGACGCCTTCATCCCCGATCCGGGTCAGGGCTTCTGGATCGTCTCGCGACGCACGGCGGAGTTCAGGGTCAACGGCTTGGTCACGGATCTCTCCCGGCTCTTCGAGATCGAGTTGCATCCTGGATTCAATCAGATCTCGAACCCATTCGGCTTCAGCGTCGGGATCACCGACTTGATCGTGCCCGCAGAGTTTCCGCTCAACTTCATCGCCTGGGACGGGACACAGTACCTGCAGGACCAGCAATTCCTGCTTCCCGGAGTCGGCTACTGGCTCGAGAATCCGACGCGTTCGAACCGCACGTTGTTGATCCCGCCACTTCCTCCCATCGAAGGCGTTGCCAAGGCGTCGAGCATGCCGTCGCCGTGGCGTCGATCCGCGGCCGAGCGCGGCTGGAGCGTGGAGATGTCGGCGACGGCGGGCCGCTTCCAGGATCATCGCAACCTGCTCGGCATGCGCGAGCTGGCGAGCGACGGCGTCGATGCGCTCGACATCTCCGAATCTCCCGCCCCACCGGGGGACTTCGTCGGCATTGCGCTCTTCGCCGCAAACGGCAAGCCATTGCAGGTGGACATGCGTGCGCCGGCGGTGGACGGTGCGCAGTGGTTGCTGCAGCTCGATGCTCGCAGCGCGGGTGCCGATGTCCAGCCCGTTCCCTATTCCATCGCGTTCATCGATGCGGACGAATTGCCGGAAGGCTGGACGTTGGTCGCCATGGGCGAGTCCGGTGCGGAGGAACAGGATCTACTACAGCAGCCCGTGCTCGAGGGCGTGCTGCGAACGGAGGGCACGCGCTTGCGCTGGACTCTGCTCGCCGGCAGCCAGGAATGGATCCGCGAACGCGCGGTCGTCGTACGGAATGACCTTGCGAGCCCGGCGCTCGGCTTCGGTCTCCGCATCGGCACCAACCCATTCCGCAGCGCCAGGGGCACCTCGTTCCAGTGGGTGGCGCCACGGCTCGCGAATTACACGTTGCAAGTCTTCGACGTCCGCGGACGGCTCGTGCGTGCACTCGTCGATGCGGGATTCCCGGCCGGGACCTACCGCTCGAGCTGGGACGGAACATCGAGCGCCGGCGTGCGTGTGGGAGCCGGCGCCTATTTCGTGCGCTTGCAAGGTGACGGCAATCAACTCACGCGCAAGGTGGTGGTCTTGCAGTGAAGCGATTCGAGCAGTCAGGTGAGCGCACGATCGGCCGGCGGCGGGATTGGGTCGCTTGCACTCGCGGTGTCGCGGTTCTCGCGTGGGCGCTTGCCTGGTTCGACCCCGTGAGAGCACAGGAACCATCGGCGGAGCCCTCTGCGACTCTGGAAACCGTGCACACCATGCTGAAGAACGGTGAGTACGAAGCGGCGATCGCGATCCTCAAGCCGCGCCTCGCTGAATTGGAGCCGCTGGCGCTGCACGAGCATCCGCAAGCGGCCGACGTCGCCATGTACCGCGATGTTTGCTTGCTGTTGATCCGCACCTACGCCTTCGCCCACAACGCCAACGAACGCACGAGCCCCGACGTGGCCGATCTGCAGGAGCAGGAAGCACGCCGCGTCGTCGAACGCTGTCTCGCGGTTGCATCCTTGCGCGCCACCCAACCGGACTCCGTTCAGGACCCGCCGCTGGTGCACGACCTCTTTCGCACGACCCGAGCGCAGAAGTTCGGCGCCTTCCGCGTCGTGGGATTGGAACCGGCGGACGCCGTAGTTTCACTCGGCGACGAGCCTTTAGCCTTCCCGCCTGGCGAGAGTCTGCCCGGTGAGGCGTATGTTCCGGTCGGCACCTACGAGGTGGTGGTGCGCCGCGAAGGCTACGAGGAGACCCGCGAGAGCGTCGTGATCGAGGGCGGCACCGAACAACTGCGCAGCTTCCAGCTCGACAAGAACCGCGGCTGGTGGTGGTGGACCTGGCGCGGCGGCTT
>DASRJO010000045.1:0-9577 GCA_035649435.1 Candidatus Krumholzibacteriia bacterium
TCGAGATCGTGGGCAAGCAGGCAAAAACCGTGATGTCGGTGTGCTCGGGTGCATTCGTCCTGGCGAAGGCGGGGTTCCTCGACGGCCTCCAGGCCACGACGCACAGCGCGGACGTGAACGAATTGCGCCGCGCCGCGCCACGAACGACCGTGCATGCCGACGCACGGTTCGTCGACAACGGCAAGGTGATCACCACGGCGGGTGTTTCGGCCGGCATCGACGGTGCGCTGCATGTCGTCTCCCGTCTCCTGGGCACCGAACGTGCGCGGCAGACGGCGGAATACATGCAGTACGACCGCTGGGCCCCGGATGCAGGTCTGGTGGTCGCGCGCCAATCCGGGAGCCGAGGCCAAAACTGACGAACCCGTAGGCCCCCGGGGTCGATCCCCGGGGGTCTCGATTCCGCCCGGCAGGCGCTGATATGGTCTAGGGAACACGGTCTCGACCGGTGTTCAACGGAGGACCATCATGCGCTGCCTAGCCGCCGCGTTCCTCTTGTTTTTCACGACTTGCTCGAACACCGGGGTCTTGCAGCAACCCTCGCCGGCGCGCGCCCTATCGGAACGCGAGATCGAGAACCTTACCGCGGCAGCGAAGCTCCTGTCGTATGTGCGCTTCTTCCATCCTACCGATGCGGCGGTCGGTGTCGCGTCTTGGGATGACTTCGCAGTGGATTTGATGCAGAGCGCGGAAGCCGCAACGGATGCAACAGACTTGGCGAACCGACTCGGTGTGGCATTCACGGCGATCGCACCCACGGTGGAGATTTGGCCCGGGATGCCCGCACAAGCTCCACCACTCCGTCCCAGTCCACCAGAAGCGACGCGAGTCGCGATGTGGGAACACTTCGGGGCTGGCAAGATCGCATCACCCAAGCCACAGCCCACCTACCACAGTGCGGTGAAGAAGCTGCCCATCGCCTCGCTCACTGGCGAGCCGAAGGCCGTCGTCAAGAACCTCGGCGGTGGCGTGTCCTGCCGCGTACCGATCGCGGTCTTCGCCGACGAGGCCGGCACGCTCCCACACGGCAAGTCGCCGGATCGATGGGCATCCAGTGCGGGCAGTCCCAAGCTCTCGGCACTGAACCGCTCGACGCGGCTCGCAGGCGTCGCGCTCGGCTGGGGTGTGTTCCAGCACTTCTACCCATACTTCGATGTCGTGGAGACCGACTGGGATGCGGCGCTCCCGGCAGCGCTGTCGAAAGCAGCGACCGACGCGGACGAGACTGCCTACTGGTACACGCTGCGCGAGATGGTCGCACGATTGCACGATGGGCACGGGCGGGTGATGAACTCGTCACTGCCTGCTCTATCCCGCCTGCCGCTCGACGTCCGATGGGCCGGCGAGGATCTGGTGGTGGTCGGCAAGCAGGCCCATGTCCTCATCTCGGTCGCCATCGGTGACGCGATCGTATCGATCGACGGTCGGCCGATCGAGAGTTGCTATGCGGAAGTTTCGAAGTGGATCTCGGCGGCGACGGAAGGCTGGCGCCGCTTCGTGTCACAGCGTGCGCTGGTTACCGACTTGCCGACGAAGGACCCCGCGCTCCTCGTCCTGCGCAAGCCCGATGGGGAGACCATGAGCGTCTGGCTGGCGCGGGTGAAAGGCGAAACCCGGCCCACAAGCATCGTAAAGCGACCGGAGGATGGGGCAGAGCTCACGCCCGGCATCGTCTATTTCAACCTCCACGGCGCCGAAACCGACTCGCTGACCAAGGTCATGCCGAAACTCACGGCCGCCAAGGCCGTTATCTTCGACATGCGCGGATATCCAGGCTCGGCTGCGCAAGAGCTGATGCGACATCTGATCGACACCCCGGCGACCAGCGCCCGCTGGTGTGTTCCGATCGTTCGTCTGCCGGACCACGAGGGTTTCGAATGGAACGAGCGTGGTCGCTGGCAACTCATACCGCAGGAGCCCCGTCTCACCGCCGAAATCGCATTCGTCACCGATGGAAGCGCGATCTCGTATGCCGAGTCGATCATGGGCATCGTCGAGAACTACAAATTCGGTGAGATCATCGGATCGACGACCGCCGGGACCAACGGCAACGTGAATCCTTTCTTACTTCCAGGCGGGTACCAGTTGAGCTGGACGGGAATGAAGGTCTTGAAGCACGACGGCTCGCAACACCACGGGATTGGAATCGCGCCGACTGTGCCGGTCGTGCCAACCGCCAAGGGCATTGCGGCGGGGCGCGACGAGGTGCTGGAGAAGGCGGTGGCGGTCATGCAGGCGAAGATCGCGACTCCCGTCCAGAGGTGACGGAGGTACGCACGATCGGGCGCAAGGGAAAATCGTTCTCGGTCAATTCACCGGGCCGATCATGCGACGAAGCTTTCCGCTGCACATCCACAACAGCAAACCTGCGCCAGCGGTGACCATGGCCACGGTGCCAAACAGACGCGGCAGCGGCATGCTCTCCACGAGACCGGCCGATTGACCGGCGATCAGATTGCCGAGCGCCGAGCCCATGAACCAGGTCCCCATCATCTGACCAACGAGATGACGCGGCGCGAGCTTGGTGATGCTGCTGAGCCCGACCGGGCTCAAGCACAGCTCGCCGACGGTGTGCAGGAAGTACGTCACCACGAGCCACATGGGACTCACGAGATTGCCATCCGCCGTGAACGTCGATCCCCATGCGATGACGAAGAAACCGCAGCCGAGGAGGACCAATCCCGCGGCGAACTTGACGGGGGTGGATGGATTGCGCGATCCGAGCCAGACCCAGAGTGCGCCGACCACCGGCGCCAGCAAGATGATGAACAGTGCGCTCACCGACTGCAGCCAGCTCGCCGGCATCTCCCAGCCCAGCAATATGCGGTCGGTGAGGCGCTCCGCGAATAGGTTCATCGAGGAGCCTGCCTGCTCGTAACCCGACCAGAAGAGCGCTGCCGACATGAAGAACACGAAGATGACCACGACTCGGTTGCGATCGAGCTTGCTCAGGTGGCCGAAGAAGAGCACCGAGGCGAAGTAGACCACCGCCAGCACCGCGATGAAAACTCCCGTGGCCCGCGCGAAGCCTTCGGGGCTCAGGTGCAGCACGCCGCTCGCGTGCAAGGCGGCGAGGATCAGCGCGACCACGCTCAATCCAACGGCCCCCGCGACGAGCGCGCGCCGGGCGCGTGCGCGTTCTGCGCTTGTCGTCCGGAGCATGCCTGCGTCACCCAAGTGCTTCCCGCCCAACCGGTACTGGATGACGCCGAAGATCATGCCGATGCCGGCGGCGCTGAACCCGAGGTGCCAATTTACGTTCTCGCCGAGATAGCCGCAGAGAAGAGGTCCGGCGAAGGCGCCGATGTTGATGCCCATGTAATAAAGAGAGAAGCCGGCGTCGCGCCGTGCACCTGCGTCGAGCGGATAGAGCTCGCCCACTTGCGCGCTCACGTTCGGCTTCAGCAGTCCGGTGCCGATCACGATCAGGGCGAGGCCGAGGTAGAACGTGGCGATCGTCGGCAATGCCATGCAGAAATGACCGGCTGCGATGACAATGCCGCCGCAGAACACGGCGTTCCGCTGACCGAGTAGCCGATCGCCGATCCAGCCGCCGGGGAGCGACAGCAGATACACCGCCGCCGTGTACAGACCATAGATGGCGCCGGCACGCCCGTCGGTCATGCCGAGCCCACCCTCGACCCCTGCGTGCGTCATGAACAGGATCAGGATCGCGCGCATGCCGTAGTAGCTCAGGCGTTCCCACATCTCGGTGAAGAACAGCGTGGCGAGCCCGCGCGGATGCCCGAGCCACTGCGTCGCGTGCGCAGCCGACGGTTGATTCGGGGATGCATTCGGGGGAGTCGAGTCATCCTTCGGCCGGCTCATGCGCGCGCCCGCATGACGAAGTGGGCGAAGCCGGTGACGAACTTGCGTACCTGTTCGCGCGGCTTCTCGTCGCGCAGGTTGCCTTCGTCATCGAACAGCTTGCCGGCCTCACCGAGCGCCAGGGTCCGGCCGAACCACGGTTGCATTCCGAGCACACGGAACACCGGTACCCACGCGAGCTGTGCGAAGCGTGTGCCGCCAGGGCCCGGGGACGCACCGCAGACCGCGACTGGGCGTTCGTTGAAGAGACGTGGGATGTCGCTCGTGGGCCGCGTCAGCCAGTCGATGGCGTTCTTGAAGGGACCGGGGATGGAATTGTTGTACTCGGGGGTCACGAGGATCAAACCGTCGGCGGATGCGACCTTCTCCTTCAAGAACTGCACTGCCTGCGGTATGCCGTCGGCCTCGACGTCGCCATCGTAGAGTGGAATGCCCTCGATCGTTGCCACGTCGATCACACACTCGGCGGGTGCGAGCTCGACTGCGGCACGCAGCAAGGCGCGGTTGAACGAGCCCTGGCGCAAGCTGCCGGCGATGCCGAGCAATCGGATCATAATCCTCCGATGATTCACACACGAGGGGGAGACGATACTCGATGGCCGCGATCCACGCCAGATTCGGCGGCGACCGGCAGGGGTTCGTCGCCGGCCGCTACACGCCGATAGAAGTCGAGAGCATTGCGTGCCATCACCTTGCTGGTGAACCGCTCCTCGAAGGTCGCACGCGCGGCGGCCCCCATGCGGCGCCGCACCTCCTCGTTCCCGAGGATTTGAATCATGGCGTTCGCGAGTGCCAGTGGATCATCTGGCGCGACGAGCAATCCGTTCCGTCCGTCTTCCACCACTTCGGGAATCCCGCCGACGCGTGTTCCCACCACCGGAAGACTCCAGCGCATGGCCTCGACGAAGATGAGGCCGAACGATTCGTACAGCGAAGGGGCCACGAACAGGTCGGCACACGAGAACCAACGCTGCACATCGGCATCGGGCAAACGGCCGCTGAACTCCACGTGCGGCCGCAACACCGCCGGGAACTCATGATTCCAGTAGTCTCGATGTGACCGGCCGCCGGGGGCGTGCGGCAAATCGTCCCCGATCAACACCAAACGCAGATCGGGGATCGCTGACACCAACGCCGGCATCGCCGCCAGCAGCGTGGCGACACCCTTGCGTTTTTCCAACCGCCCGAGGAAAACAACTGTCGTGGGATGTCCCCGTGGTCGCACCGTGCGTGCAGCGGGGTCGTCCACTTCCGGAAGACCCAAGCACATGAGCTGGATCCGATCTTCCGCGAGCCCCAGCTCGCGCGCCATGACGGCGCGATGGGCGCGCGTGCTGCACACGAGCGCATCGGCAGCAAGACAGGACCGGCGCTCGAGCCGGGAGCGGAATCTCTCGTTGCGCCCCCAATCGCGTTGCTCGATGCTCGTGACCTCGCGCAACGAGGTGTTCATTCGCACCACCAAGCGTGTGCGCGGCCGGCGTGCGCGCAGGAAGAAAGCTCCGGGACCACCCCAATTGGGAAACTCGAACACCGGCAAGCGGAGCTCCGCGGCCAAGCGGCGGGCGTGCTCGCTCGCGAGCCAGGCAGTGCGAACTCCGGGCGCGCACCATGCTGCTGCCCGGCGCACGAGCGAAGCGCGCGAAGATTGTTTTCCCTCCGTGGACGAATGGACGGCGCCGCCCACCGGAATGCAGTGCAGGTGAACACCGTCGTGAAGGCCGCTTTGCTGCGGAAGTCCACCGGTGAGCACATGTACCGGCACACCAAGCTGTGTCAGAGCCAGCGCCAGAGAGCGCGTGTAGGTCGCGACGCCACCCGTGCCGCCGAGATCCGGATAGGAATCGCTGAACATCCCGAGCGCGAACTTCGCTTCCACCTCAGGCCCCGAACTGCTCTCGGCGGCGAAGTGGGCGACCGGGATGCGACCTTCGCGGTGACCCGAGCGGCTCACTTCTCCGCATAAGCCTTCTCGCCGGCGCGCACGGGGATCTCGAGCTCGTTCTGCCGCGGCGGCAACGGGCAAGTCGTGTAAGGGGAGAAAGCACACGGCGGGTTGTAGGCCTTGTTGAAATCCACGATGACCTGGCCCGCAGCCGGCATGCTCGTGTAGAGAAACCGGCCATCACCGTAGGTCTCATCGCCCGAGGTCGCGTCGCGGAAGATGATGAACAACGTGGTGTCGGCGGGGCTCTCCAACACGGAATCCAGCCTGCACTCCTTGCCTTGCAGCGAGAACACCAAGCTGCCTGGTGAGTACATCGTGTCCACGAGGCCGACGACGTTGACGATCGCGATCGGCTTCATGGGGTCGTAGGGCTCGAACTTCGCGCGCAATCGGTAGCCCGCATCCACCGGATAGTTCTCGATGCCATGGAAGTTCTTGCGGATGGGGCTCTGCTTGTCGCGCAGGCGGATGGCGTAGCGCCCAGAACGTTCGATGAGCATGAAGCTCAAGTCGCCGAGCTCGAGTCGCGTCGGCTCCTCGGTCGCGTCGGATGCAAGCAGCATCTCCTGCACGGGTTTGCCTGCATTCAGCAGCGCGGTACCCGGGAAGGCACGCACGCGCACCTCTTGGCCTTTGCGCACGAAGACACCGGCCTTTGCGGGGGCTCCGTGCGGCGGGAAGATCACATCGTTGGACTTGTCACTGCCGAAGGAATTCTCGCCTTCTTCGAGCCAGTAGAGTCCCGCGAGAGCGAGATACCCCGTGTCCGCCTGCAGACGCACGAGCCGCCGCTCGCGCCATTGGCGGATTTCCTCTTGGTGACTGCTCATCGCGGCGTCGTCCGCGAAGATGGGCCACCCCAGGCCCAAGCCGAGCAGCAGCGCGAAGGAAACCAGTCGACGCAGGTGCATGGCAGAAGCTCCTCGAGTTCAGGCCCGCAGCAAACGCGCGGCATCGCGCGCGAAGTAGGTGAGCACGATATCCGCGCCCGCCCGGCGAAACGCGGTCAGGATCTCCAGAATGATGCGGTCCTCGTCGATCCAGCCGTTGCGAGCGGCGGCTTTGACCATCGCGTACTCGCCGCTCACATTATACGCGGCGAGGGGCACGTCGAAGCGCTCGCGTGCCATGCGGATGATGTCGAGATACGGCAGGCCGGGCTTGACCATGACGATATCGGCGCCTTCCTGGATGTCGAGCGCGATCTCGCGCAGCGCCTCGCGGCCGTTGGCGGGATCCATCTGGTAGCTCCTCCGGTCGCCGAATCGCGGCGTCGACTCGGCGGCTTCACGGAAGGGCCCGTAGAACGCCGAGGCGAACTTCGCGGCGTAACCCATGATCGGCGTGTGCGCGAAGCCGGCGTCGTCGAGGGCGGTGCGGATCGCGGCCACGTGCCCATCCATCATGTCCGAGGGCGCCACGCCATCGGCGCCGGCGCGCGTGTAGGCCAGGGCTTCCTTCGCCAGCAACGGCAAGGTCGCATCGTTGTCGACATCCATGCCGTCCACGACGCCGCAGTGCCCATGATCGGTGTACTCGCAAAGGCACACGTCGGCCCACACGACCAAGTCGGGGAGCGCTTCTTTCACCGCCTCGATGCCGCGCGGCACGATGCCATGTGCAGCGTAGCCCTCGCTTCCCACCGCATCCTTGTGTTGTGGGATTCCGAACAAGATGATCGAGCGGATTCCCATGTCGAAGCTGCGCTTGCACTCCTCGACGAGGAGGTCGACGGAGAGCTGCGCGCAGCCCGGCATGGAGTTCACCTCGCGCCGGATGTTGGTGCCTGGACAGACGAAGTGCGGCTCGATGAGCGCGTCGAGCGTGAGCCGCGTTTCCTGGGTGAGTCGGCGCAGGCCCGGGGTGCGGCGCAGACGCCGCATTCTTTCGGCTGGGAACGGCATGCTCGAATCCTCCGTGGCTTCAGACCATCTGGCGGCCGATCTCGACGGCCTTGCGTGCCATGAACCCCAAGCTCCTGCCACCGGCGTCCACCGGGTGCAAACCCAGATCGCTCACCGCGCGGGCAGTCGTCGTTCCGATGACGACGATCGGAGTGCGTTGCAGCTCGCGGAACGCGGCCGCTTCCTGCGCCAGCTCGGCGAGCGCGCGTGCTGCCGATGGGCTGGCGCACGTGGCGATGCATCCGCGGCGCAACTCTTCCGCCAGCTGCCGCGCCAAGCGCGGCTTCTCCAGCGGTTGCTGCAGCCAGACGGGCTCGGTGGTGTAGACGTGGACTAGATCCACAAGGGCTCCCGCAGCACGCATGCCCTCGGGGAAAGTCGGTTCGGCAATCGCCGAGCACGGGAACAAAATGCGAGCGCCCTTGACACTGCGTGTTTGGAGCGCCTGCACCAATCCATGCGCGCTCGCTTCCTCCGACACACATTCGGGCATCCAACCACACGCCTGCATCTCGTGCGCGGTGCGATCTCCCACCGCTGCCGCAGCGACCTGTGGCGGCCAACTCCATCCCGCGGCACTGGCCTTGGACGCGATCGCCTCCAACGCCCGCGGGCTGGTGAATGCGATCCAATCATAATCCTCGAGCTTGCGGCCTTCGGGGCAATCGAACTCGATCCAGCGTGTGGCCAACAGCGGCAGTTCGACCGGCTCGCCGGCGGCCAAGCGCACGGCCTGCGACACCGGCTCGGGCTCCTCGCGCGTGACCAGCACACGCGGGACGATCTGCGGGCTGATTGCCACCGGGCTCCCCGGCGCGGCTCCGGTCTCGGGACCAAACCGTCGCCATTCGAAAGATCGGGCCTCGGTCCATCCTAGTCCCAAAAACAAGTGAATGGGGCCCCTTTTTCGACGCCGAATCGCGACTCCCCCTCTCTGCCAAGCGCGCGCTCGGGCCGCGGCGTGCAGCTGGCGACTCCAGATGTCAACGCCAACTCCACGCCCCTTTGTCAATCGCTTGGCCACCGCCAGTAGGCTGCCCCACGACCGCACCCGAGGTCCAGGACGCGTTCGTCGCCCTGCAAACGAAGTCCGTTCAGCAGTTCCTTCCACACCAAGAACTTTCCTCGGCGAGTCGTACGCAGAGCGGTGGCAACAAGACAGAGTGCAGCAGACGCCCCGACCAGCTGAGCCCGCATCCGCAACGCCGCGGCTATAGCCACGATGGCAATGCAGACGATTCCGGCAACTGGCAGAACATATCCAGCGTCGAAACCGTAGTTGGCCTTTCGCACAACGTTTGAGCTGTCCGCCATCACTCCGCCTTTCGCGCCGTCCGCCTTCCGCGCCGGCTCACCTGCGGTGGCCGAGTGGTGCCAAGAGTAGTCCAGAAACCGGGGAGCGGTCGCCGTCAGGTGCAGCCGCTGTTAGGCCGCTGGCGGTCAGCCCACACGGCTTCGAAAGTCGCACGCGATGCGCGCGCCCCTCCCGCAATGTCGCCAGGAACAGCTCGGCCCTCGGCGCGAGTTGGAAGTCACCGAACTTCAAGTCCACGGGGCAGGTTCAGGTGGCTTCCTCGCGATCCTCGAGAGTGCGGTGTAGGCCCAAACTGCAGCGGCTCCCATGACGAGAGATGCGGCGCAGAATAGCCAGAACGACGCATCGGTGCCTGTTTCCCAGATCAGCGGTTCCGGGCTCGACGAGGTTTGCCACTCCGCGCGTCCACCCGCAAACAGGCCGATGCTACCCAAGACGTTCCCGGCCGCGTGAAGAACTACGCTCGGCAGAATCGAATTCGTCAGGTATGCCAGGGCACCATAGATCGCGGCAACGGCAAGGTAGTACGGCATCAGGATCAATGCGACCTCCGGGTGCGTGAAATGCGCCAATCCGAACAGA
>DASRJO010000046.1:0-52540 GCA_035649435.1 Candidatus Krumholzibacteriia bacterium
GAGGGCGACGAGATGGCTCGAAACGCGCCCGAGCTCGGCTGTGACCATGCGCAGCAGTTCGGCACGGCGCGGGCACGGCAATCCCGCCAGCTTCTCCACCGCCAAGGCATACGCGTGGTTGGCGTTCATCGCCGCCACGTAGTCGACGCGATCGGTGTAGGGCATGAAGCCGTTGTACGTGCAGAGCTCTGCGATTTTCTCGATCGAGCGGTGCAAGTAGCCGACGTCCGGCTTGCAATCGGCGATGACCTCGCCGTCCGTGCGCAGGATGAAGCGAATCACCCCATGCGTGCTGGGATGCTGCGGCCCCATGTTGAGTTCCATCTCGACTGTCTGCAAGGTCGCCATGCTTCTCCCGACCCACGATCCCCCGAGCCACGGTTCATCTGCCGCGATTCATATGTTGTAGTCGCGGGTGTTGTCGATGCCGCCGTAGTGCGAAGGGAAAACGTATTCCTTGCGCAGCGGATGGCCTTCCCAATCGTCGGGCAAGAGAATGCGCCGGAGATCGGGGTGGCCTTCGAACCGCACGCCGAAGAGATCGTAGGCCTCGCGCTCGAACCAGTCCGCCCCGCGCCAGACGCCGGTCACGCTCCGGGTCACTGGCGTGTCCTTGGGCACTTTGACCTTGAGCACCGTCGAGTGGCGAAGGGCGTAGGAGTACAGATGATAGACGACGAACATCGAGTCGCCGGCGTCCACGCCGCACAGGCTGCTCAAGAAATCGAATCGCAGCGCGGGATCTTCCTTGCACGCGCGGGTCACGTCGACGATCGCGGTGGCCTGCACTTCGATCCACGGGTCGATCGTCTCCGCGTGCAACGCACCGATCGCGTCGCCGAGGCGCGCTGTGAGCGTCTGGTGAATCTCTTCCGTCTTCATCTCGTCGTCAGCTGTTCCGGATGAGATAGCGTTCGCGGTGAATCTTGTCCTGGATCTCGAGAATGCCTTCGGTGAGCGCCTCCGGCCGTGGCGGGCAACCGGGGACGTAGAGATCGACCGGAATGACCTTGTCGACGCCGCGCAGCACCGAATAGCCCTTGTCGAACAGTCCGCCGCAGTTCGCGCAGCTGCCCATGGAGATGACGTACTTCGGGTGCGGCATCTGGTCGTAGAGCAACTTCACCCGCGAAGCCATTTTGAGCGTCACCGTACCGGCCACGATCATGAGGTCCGACTGGCGCGGCGTGGCGCGTGGCACCGAGCCGAAGCGGTCGAGATCCGCGCGTGGCCCGCCGGTCTGCATGAGCTCGATGCCGCAGCAAGCGAGACCAAAGAGCAGGTACCAGAGCGACGAGGCGCGGCCCCAGTTCATGAGCTTGTCGACGTTGGTGGTGACGAACGTCGCTGGCAGCTCGTTGTACAGGCTCATGTTTCCCCCTTCATCCTGCCAGCATTCCAGCGCAGGTCGCCTTTCGACCACACGTAGATCAGGCCGACGAACAAGATGGCGACGAAGATCAGGACTTCCGCCAACGCCAGCGCACCACGCCCCTGTTCGACCCAGCTGCGGAACACGGCAGCGACCGGGAACATGAATGCGACCTCGACATCGAAGATCACGAACACGATGGCGACGAGATAGAAACGGAAGTTGAACTGGACTCTGGCGTCGCCGACCGGTTTCTCACCGCATTCGTACGCGATGTCCTTGTCGTTTTCGACGATCCGCGGGCGGATGAAGTGGCCGGCGAGCATGATGGCCGCGGCGAACCCGACGGCCAGGAGCAGGAAGACCAGTACGTTGGCGAAGTCGAAAAGCACTTCGACCTCCAGCCGGACCGTGTCGGCGCATCCTCTTGTGATTCAAAAGGATGTGGGCCCTGATCCAGCCCCGCGCCCTGCTCCTCGAATATACGGGGATCGGCGCCGGAGCGACAACTGCGGACATCGGCGGTGCCGACGCAACTTGGCCTCGCGCTTGAGCCTGTGCGCACACTCCGACTTCGGCTCGACCGTCGGATCGGGGATTCCCCGGCACGCGGCCCGATCTTCCACAGGGTTATCCACACAGGCTAACTGGAGTTATCCGACGTATCCACAACATATAGTGGCCGTTCTGCGCAAAAACACTACAGGTTGAGAAATGTGCTTGACCGCTAAAAGCCTCAGTCCTAGAGTCCGCCTCAAGCAAGCTTGCCAGTTTCGGTGCGAGCCAGGTTGACGGGGGCCAGCGACTAGAGAATCGCAAAGCCTTTTAAATCATCAGGTTGCGCTTCCGTAGGCGCCGCACTCATTTCTCTTCGAGACTCCAGACGCTGAGTCGTCCGGGCAGGGAGAAGTCCAGCTTCACCCACCGCCTGGGGCCAGCGGCGTTCCAGGAGAGGCCTCGGCAGCACGAGGGTTCACCTGGGCATCGGGTTGTCCGTCCCAGGAATCGGATGGCACCCGACGCTTTGTTTTCGGCAAGAGGCGGCCAGGCTCCGTGGCGGTCGTGGTGACAGCGGAGGCGGAGAGCTGACCGGCTCGTCGCGTTCATGATGAAGGAGAGTTTCCATGGCGATCGTTCCCAAGGAGAATGCGACGTCCCGCATGGCTCCAGGCCAAGGAGGGCATCGCGGGATGCTGGGTGACGCGCAAGGTCTGAACCCGCTGCGCATGACGCGCCGCTTCACCAGCGCGGAGGTACACCCCTACGACGCCGTCGAGTGGGAGATTCGTGCGGCGACGATCCAGAACGAAAAAGGCGAGATCATCTTCGAGCAGACCGACGTCGAGGTACCCGCCTCGTGGTCGCAGATGGCCACCAACGTCGTCGTCTCCAAATACTTCCACGGCCGCGTCGGCTCGCCCGAGCGCGAGCGCAGCGTCAAGCAGCTCATCGGCCGCGTCGCCCGCACCATGGCGCGCTGGGGCCATAAAGACGGCTACTTCCACAGCACCAACGACGCCCGCATCTTCGAAGAAGAGCTGACGCACATCCTGCTGACTCAGAAGGCCAGCTTCAACTCGCCGGTTTGGTTCAACGTCGGCGTCGAGGACAAGCCGCAGTGCTCGGCCTGCTTCATCAATGCCGTCGACGACACCATGGCCTCGATCCTGACGCTCGCCAAGACCGAGGGCATGCTGTTCAAGTATGGATCCGGCACAGGCACCAACTTCTCGTCGTTGCGTTCGTCCAAAGAAAAGCTCTCGACCGGCGGCCAGCCGTCCGGCCCGGTGAGCTTCATGAAGGGCTACGACGCCTTCGCCGGCGTCATTCGTTCGGGCGGCCGCACGCGTCGGGCCGCCAAGATGGTCATCCTGAACGCCGATCACCCCGACATCCTCGAGTTCATTCGCTGCAAGGCCAACGAAGAGCGCAAGGCCTGGGCACTCATCGACGTCGGCTACGACGGCTCGTTCAACGGCGAGGCGTACGCCTCCATCTTCTTCCAGAACTCGAACAACAGCGTGCGCGTCTCCGACGAGTTCATGCGCGCGGTGGAGAACGACTTGGAGTGGAAGACGCGCTTGGTCACGAGCGGCGAGATCAGCGACACCTACCGCGCGCGCGAGCTCATGCAGGAGATCGCCGCCTCCGCCTGGGTGTGCGGCGACCCCGGCATGCAGTTCGACACCACCGTCAACGAGTGGAACCCCTGCATTCGCACGGCGCGGATCAACGCCTCCAACCCGTGCTCGGAATACATGTTCCTCGACGATTCCGCCTGCAATCTGGCGTCGATCAACCTGTTGCAGTTCCGCCAGCCCGACGGCAGCTTCGACGTCGAGTCGTTCAACCACACCGTCGACGTGGTGATCACGGCGATGGAGATCGTCGTCGGCAACTCGAGCTACCCGACGGAAGCGATTGCGGCCAACAGCCACGCCTTCCGGCCGCTGGGCCTCGGCTACGCCAACCTCGGCGCCTATCTGATGTCGAACGGCCTGCCGTACGACAGTGACGCTGCCCGTGCGGTGACCGGCGCGCTCACCGCCTTGCTCTGCGGTCGCGCCTACCGGCGCTCCGCCGAGCTGGCGGAAGCCATGGGACCGTTCGAGCACTTCGCGGAGAACCGTGATTGCTTCCTGCGGGTCATGCGCAAGCACGCGCGCGCAGTGGTCGACATCGACGCCCGTCTAGTCGATCCCGAGCTATTGCTCGCCGCGGGGACCGCCTGGGAAGAGGCCGTCGCCCTCGGCGAGTACGCCGGCTACCGCAACGCCCAGGCCACGGTGCTGGCGCCGACGGGCACGATCGCTTTCATGATGGATTGCGACACCACCGGCATCGAGCCCGACATCGCGCTGGTGAAGTACAAGAAGCTGGTCGGTGGCGGCATGCTCAAGATCGTCAACAACACGTTGCCGCTGGCGCTGCAGCAGCTCGGCTATTCCACGACGGCCGTGCAGCAGATCGTCGATTACGTCGATACCCAGGACACGATCGAGGGGGCACCGGGACTGCTCGACGAGCATCTGCCGGTGTTCGACTGCGCCTTCCGGCCGTCCAAGGGCGCCCGCTCGATCCATTACTCCGGTCACGTGCGCATGATGGCCGCGGCCCAGCCCTTCCTGTCGGGTGCGATCTCGAAGACGGTCAACATGCCGCACGACGCCACGCCCGACGAGATCGCGCTCGTCTACTTGCAGGCTTGGAAGCTTGGGTTGAAGGCGCTGGCCGTCTATCGCGACGGCTGCAAGCGCACGCAGCCGCTCAACACCAGCCTCGAGGACAAGGACAGCAAGCCGGTCAAGAGCAAGCGCTCGGGGAAAGCCGTGCGTCGGCGGTTGCCCGACGAGAGGCAGGCCATCACGCACAAGTTCTCCATCGACGGGCACGAGGGCTACATCACCGTCGGCACCTACGACGACGGCAAGCCCGGCGAGATCTTCATTACCATGGCGAAATCGGGCTCGGTGGTGAGCGGCTTGATGGATTCGTTCGCCACCTCGGTTTCGCTGGCGCTGCAGTACGGCGTGCCGCTCGAGGCGCTCGTGCGCAAGTTCGTGCACATGCGCTTCGAACCAGCCGGACGCACGAACAACAGCCAGATCCCCTTGGCCAAATCGGTGATGGATTACATCTTCCGCTGGCTGGCCTTGAAGTTCATGCCCGAGCTCGCCGACGAGGTGAACTCGGCGCACAAGCCAGTGGTGGAGGAGAACGGCCACGGTGAGATCTACCGACCCGTGGCAGTCGGCGGCGATCCGCTGCCGCTGCGCCGGAACGGCGGCATCACGCCGGGGCGCGAGTCGAACCCAGTTGAGCAGCAGATGGCCCAGCACGAACAGCAAGTGTTCCAGCGCCAGTCGGATGCGCCCGCATGCAGCGAGTGCGGCTCGATCATGGTGCGCAATGGGTCCTGCTACAAGTGCTTGAACTGCGGCATCACGAGCGGCTGTAGCTGAGGGACGCCGTGATGCAGCGTCACCGCCTGGAGTTCCAGGCGGTGCGGGCGGGGGGTGCTGGGCGCCGCCTTGCGCGGCGCCCAGCGGGGTTGATAATCTCGGAGCCTCAGGGCGACACGAGGCCATTCGACGGGGAGCGACGGATGTCTCTGGTGGCGTTCACACCTCGAGCCGAGCAGAGCTTGCTGGACATTCTCGGCGACGCTCAGCGCTTGGACGAGAGCCTCCTGGTCGTGGATATGCACGACGGCGAAGTGCAGCTCATGATCAAGAGCGCTGGAGAGCTCGAAGAGCTGCAACGCGACGTCGAACTGGTCGGACCTTTCCGGGTTCCGATCGCGGGTCAAGAGACGACGCTGTTCGTACGTGAGAACGAGCCGGCACCGAACGGCGTCTACGAGCTCGACTACTACGCCGTCGGCGGGCGCGCCTGCTTTCAGATTCGCCCGACCGTCGACTAGATCGCCAACGACCGTCTCATCCGCTCGACGAGGCCCGGCGCGGTTCGGCCGGGCCTCGCCGTTTCGGGGACCATGAACCGCGAACGCATCATCCTGCACGTGGACATGGACGCCTTCTACGCCGCCATCGAGGTGCGCGAGAACCCGGAGCTGGCGGGGAAACCGCTCGTCATCGGCCATCGTGGCCGGCGCGGCGTCGTTTCGACTTGCTCATACGAGGCGCGGAAATTCGGGGTGCGCTCGGCCATGCCCTCGGTCACAGCCGAGCGCTTGTGCCCGCAAGCGATCTGGCTCCCCGGGCGCATGCAGCTCTACGCCGACGTGTCGCGGGCCATCCGCTCGATCTTCGACGGATTCACACCCGACGTCGAACCGCTGTCCATCGACGAAGCTTTTCTCGATCTCGGCGGCATCGTTCCCGACTTGGAAGCCGGACGGCAAACCGCGCGAGTGCTGAAGCAGTGCATTCGTGACGAGCAGCTTCTCACCGCCTCGGTGGGTGTCGCCGCGAATAAATTCTTGGCCAAGATCGCATCCGACCTCGAAAAACCCGATGGCCTCGTCGTCATCGCGCCGGGCGACGTGCCGCAGATGCTGTGGCCGTTGCCGATCGAGCGCCTCTGGGGCGTCGGTCCCAAGACGGCGGCGCGCTTGCACAAGCGCGGCTTCCACACCGTGGGAGACATGGCGAACTTGCCTGAATCGTTGCTGCGCGCGACCCTCGGTGCCGGTGAGGCCGAGCAGCTGCGCGCCTTGGCGCATGGCGAGGACACGCGTCCGGTGGAAACGCAGCGTGAGGCGAAGTCGCTCTCTGAAGAGCGGACGTACACCAACGACCTCACTGATCCCGAGGCCATCGATCGCGCCTTGCTGCAGCGGGCGGAAGGCGTGTGTCAGGAGCTGCGCCGACAGAAGCTGCTCGCGCGCACGGTGCATCTCAAGGTGCGAAGCGGTGACTTCACCACCTGGACGCGCGCGGCAACGCTTCCGTCTCCGACGGATCTGGCCGAGGTCGTGGTGAACACCGCACGCGAGCTCCTGTCCCAACGCATCGATCTCGCCGGTCGGGGCGTGCGCTTGCTCGGTGTCGGTGTGAGCGGCTTCGTGGCGGCGGGTGCCGGCCAAGCCTCTCTATTCACCGACGAAGCGCACGAGCGGGCGCGTCGCGTCGCCATGGCTGCCGACAGCATTCGCGAGCGCCTCGGACCGGATGCGGTCGTGCGCGCACGTCTGCTGCGCCCGGCGCAGGAACAGTCGGCGGACGACGCGCCGCCGGAGGCCTCGAGCCTGCCGTCCGTGGATTGACCAGGGATTGCCCCATGATTCTGCCGCGCGGAGGATCGACGCGATGATCATCACCAAGTTCGGCGGCACGTCCGTCGCCGATCCGGCGGCCCTTCGGCGCCTGCACGCCATCGTCGCCGCACGTCGCGCCGAAAAACCCGTGGTTGTCGTCTCCGCTTTGGCGGGCGTGTCGGATGCGCTGCACGCGATCTTCGGCGGTGCTTCCGGCACGACCGAGCTCTTGCAGCGCCATCGAACCTTGCTCCTCGACACGGCAGGAGCGAGCGCCAGCCAATCGCTCGACCCGTGGATCGAGATCTGCGAGCGCGGACCACGCGGCAAGGATGCCGCAGCGTACGCCGAGTGGATGGCACTCGGCGAGCTCTTGTCCTCCAGCATCGTCGCTGCGACATTGGGTGCATGGGGATTGCCGACGCATTGGTTCGACGTGCGTGGCGTGATGCGCACCTCTGGCGAAGACCCGGCGCGCGACCGTCCCGATCGCGACGTGCTGCAGCGTCTCGCCGATCGACACTTGCGCCGCGAGGTGGAGGGCGAGGAAATCATCGTGACCCAAGGCTTCATCGGCTGCGATGCAGATGGCGCGACGACATTGCTCGGGCGCGGCGGCTCGGACTACAGCGCGTCGCTTCTGGGTGCCGCGCTGCAGGCCGCGCGCATCGAGATCTGGACTGATGTCGATGGTGTCATGACCGGTCCGCCGCGGCTCGTCCCCGGGGCCCGGCGCTTGAAGGTGCTGTCATTCGACGAGGCCGCGGAGCTCGCCTATTTCGGTGCCAAAGTGCTGCATCCTTCGAGCTTGCGTCCGGCGCAGGAGGCGAAGATCCCGGTGCTGGTGGCGAACTCCCGTCATCCCGATGGCAGCGGCACGATGATCGTCGCCGACCCTGCATCCGAGCCCGACGAGCGCGCGGTCGTGCGCTCGGTGGCCGTCAAGCACGGGGTGGCCGTCGTCACCGTGCACTCCACCCGCATGCTCATGGCGCATGGTTTCCTCGAGCGCATCTTCGCCGTGTTCTCGGCGCATGCGACACCGGTGGATCTCGTCGCCACCTCGGAGGTGAGCCTCTCGCTCACCGTCGACGAGCCGAGCGCGCTCGAGGCGATCGTGACGGCGCTCGGCGACATCGCTCGCGTCGAGGTCACGCCCGACATGGCCATCGTCTGCGTCGTCGGCGAGGGCATGCGCCGGGCACGTGGCATTCCAGCGCGCATCTTCCGTGCCGTCGGCAGCACCGAGGTGCGCATGATCAGCCAGGGTGCTTCCGAGATCAACGTCAGCCTCGTGGTCGCGTCGCGCGACGCCGACGATGTGGTGCGGCGCCTGCACGACGAGTTCTTCCAAGGCAACCTGCCGAGCGCCATCTTCGGCGAGTCGCACACCGACCTCGAAGCCATGCGCGCCGACACTGACGCCGCCACCGCGCCGAGCGTGCACCGGTTGGCGGGCGTGGCGGGCGAGCTCGCCGCCGCGCATGGCACGCCCTTCTATCTCTACGAGATCGATCGCATCGAAGCCCAGTATCGGTTTCTGCAAAATGCGCTCGCGCCTGCGCGCGCCCGCATCGCCTATGCCTGCAAGGCCAACTTCCATCCCGCGATCTTCGCCCTGATGCGCGACCTCGGCGCCGGCATCGATGCCGTCTCCCCCATGGAGGTCGAACGCGCGCTGGCAACCGGCATTGCCGCTCCCGACATTCTCTTCACCGCCAACAATGTCGAGCCGGCGGCCATTTTCGGTCCGCACGACCGCGGCGTGCGCATCAACTTGGGCTCGCTGTCGGATGTGCGCCGCTTCGCCGCGCAGCGCAGCGGCACTGCGGTTTTCTTGCGCTTCAACCCCGGCATCGGCGGCGGCCACCACGCGCACGTCGTGACCGGCGGCATCGACTCCAAGTTCGGCATTCTGGAAGACGATCTCGGCGAGGCGCGCGACCTCCTCGCCGACCGCGACATCCGCGTGATCGGCCTGCACGCGCACATCGGTTCCGGCAACCTCGACCCGGCGCCATTGCTCGAGGCCGCGCGGCGTCTGGCGCACGCAGCCGCCCTGTTCCCGCATTTGCAGGCGCTCAACGTCGGCGGCGGCCTCGGCATCCCCTATCGCCGCGAGGATCCGGAATTCGCGCTGGAAGCGTATGGCGCCGGTCTCCGTGCCGTATTGGCCGAGGTCGAGACTGCGCTCGGCCGCTCGCTCGATCTGTGGGTCGAGCCCGGACGTTTCTTGGTGGGGCAAGCAGGCACACTGGTGGCACGCGTCACGTGCCGCAAAGAGACCGCCGGCCACATCTACATCGGGCTCGACACCGGGATGAATCACCTGCTGCGCCCGGCGCTCTATGGCGCCTACCACGCCATTCGCAATCTGAGCGCTCCCGAAGCACCGATCGAGTGCGTCGATGTCGTCGGCAACATCTGCGAGTCCGCCGACATCTTCGCCGCCAACCGTCCCCTGCCCTCACCACAAGAAGGCCATCTGCTCGCCATCGAGAATGTCGGCGCCTACGGCTTCGCCATGGCGTCGCATTACAACCTCTGGCCACTCCCGCGCGAATGGGTGCTGCGCGACGGCCGTGTCGTGGCCAATGCATGAACCCGGTGGAGCTGACGTCCGCCGTGCCGCCACAGCATCAATGAACTCTCTAAGGGCTCTCGATTCTTTGATCGTGGTACGGTCGGCTTGCTTTTTGGCCACTGCAGTGCGTTGGCTCGATCGCCGTGGCGGTGGAGACTGACTCACCGGTGAGCATGCGGCTTCCCCTCTACGTGCGGCGGCGCCAGTCTGTGGTCTCGCCTACGAATGCTCCAGTATTCCACTCGCTCGCTTGCCTGTCAGTTTACCAGACACGTTCCCCTGGAGGGTGAGGCAGCGGGAGCCTCAGCGCGACTCGATGCGGAGCTTGGAGCGATTCTCGGAACGTGGATTGCAACGATGAAGGCGACCTGACTGCCGGAGGCCATCTTGCGCCTGCGGCCAATCGATCGCGGTTCGGTCTGGAGCCAGACGTCAAGGTGCGAGTCTCCAGGCGGACCAGAATCGATATAGGGACAGAGTGGTTTTCTGTTCCGGATCGAACACCTGACAAGTTGCGAAGCAGGGTGCTGCCTTGAGAAAACAAAGATTCCTGTGCCCGTGGTCGATGCGGCCCCGGGGATGCTACGCCAACATCACCGACCGACTGCCACCTCTTTCTTGAGTATGAGAATCCTCATCGTCCACCAGTTCTACCTGCAACCTGGGGAACCAGGCGGGTCCCGCTTCAACGAGTTTGCACGGCTCTGGGCCGCGGCGGGGCACGACGTAACCGTGGTTGCCGGGACGGTCAACTACGCAACCGGCAAGGCGCCGGCGAAGTATCACAGGCGCTGGATCACTCGGGAGAAGGACGGCGAGGTCGTAGTCTGGCGCTGCCATGTGCCGGAGAGCTACGGGAAGAGTTACAAGGGCAGAATGTGGGCCTTCTTCGCTTTCACCCTCTCGGCATCGACCGCAGTGTTGAGATGCGGCAGACCCGATGTCGTTCTCGCGACGTCGCCACCCCTGGTTGCCGCGATTCCGGGATGGATTGCAGCTAGGCTCCGCCGCGCCAAGCTCATCTTCGAGATCCGCGATCTTTGGCCGGAGAGCGCCGTGACGACGGGCGTGCTGCGCGAGGGGTCCATGCTCACCAAATGGCTCTACGCGCTCGAGCGGTGGGCCTGCAGGCGAGCAGACAAGGTCAACGTGTTGACTCCTGCCTTTCGCGACGATCTCCTGCGGCGCGGTCTGGTGGGTGGGGACAAGATCGTGTTCGTGCCGAACGGGGCCGACCTCGACCTCTTCAGCCCAGGTTCAGCGGATCTTGCACTGCGGGAAGAGCTGGGGTGGGGCGAGCGGCTCGTCGTCATGTATTCCGGTGCACACGGGCGGGCGAATGCGGTCGGCCAGCTCGTGGATGCTGCGGCGCTGCTGAAGGATCGGCCGGACATCCTCATCTCGACCGTCGGCGACGGCCCGGAGCGCCGCCAGCACGAGGAAAGGGCGCGCGCTCTCGGATTGACGAATATCGTGTTCAACGGTGCCCAGCCGAAAGAGCGGATGCCGGCAATCGTGAATGCTTGCGACGTCGGCGCGGCAGTCCTACAGAACAATCCAACGTTTCGCACTGTCTATCCGAACAAGGTCTTCGACTATATGGCGTGCGGGAAGCCAACGCTGCTTGCAATCGATGGGGTTGCGCGTCAGATGGTGTGCGACGAGGCACAAGCAGGCGTCTTCGTCGAGCCGGAGAACGCCCAAGCGCTTACCGTCGCGATTCGCAAGCTGGCAGACGATGCTGGGGCACGGACGGCGATGGGGCGGCGGGGTCGCGAATGGGTGGAGACTCATGCCGGTCGCGAGGGATTAGCGAAACACTACGCCGAGATCATGGAAGAACTTGTCCATGGGGAGAGATAGGACATGAAACTGCTCATCGTAGCTGGGGCACGACCGAATTTCATGAAGATCGCCCCGATCTTAAGGGCACTGAGGAATAGGCTCGATGCCGACACTCGGCTCGTGCACACGGGCCAGCATTACGATTACGACATGTCGAAGGTCTTCTTCGACGAGTTGGAGATCCCGGAACCTCATCACTTTCTCGATGTCGGCTCGGGGAGCCACGCTGAGCAAACGGCGAAAGTCATGATGGCGATCGAGAAGGTCTACGAGACGGAAGGACCGGATGCCGTGGTCGTGGTGGGGGATGTGAACTCCACAATGGCATGTGCGGTCACCGCGAAGAAGCTCCACATCAAGGTGGCGCATGTGGAAGCTGGCCTCCGCAGCCGCGATTGGAAAATGCCAGAGGAGGTCAACCGGGTCGTGACCGATGCCGTGTCGGACTGGCTTTTCGTGTCGGAACCGAGTGGTGTCGAGAATCTGCGATCAGAGGGCAAGCCGGCCGACGCGATCCATCTCGTCGGGAACGTCATGGTGGACACCTTGCTATGGCAGGCCGGACATTTGAAGTCGGAGGACGGCGCCGTGGCTGCGGGGCTTGCAAGACCGTATACAGTGGTGACCCTGCATCGCCCATCCAACGTCGACGATGCCGATTCACTGCGGTCGATCGTCGAGGCGTTGGGCGAAATCGGACGTGACATGCCGGTGGTTTTCCCGGCGCATCCGCGGACAAGGAAAAAACTCGAGGAATTTGGGCTGGTCGAGGTGCTGGGCGATGCTGCGAGGATCCTCCCGCCTCTCCCGTACAACTCATTCTTGGCGCTTTGGAAGGGTGCGGATCTCGTGCTCACCGATAGCGGCGGATTGCAGGAGGAGACGACGGCGCTCGGTGTTCCGTGCTTTACGGTTCGAGAGAACACCGAACGGCCGATCACCGTCGAGATGGGGACGAATACGATGGTCGGGACATCGAAGGCGGGCATGCTTGCGGCCTATGACCTGTTCCGCCGCGGGGAGCGGAAGAAGGGAAGGATCCCGCCACTCTGGGATGGGAAAGCCGCCGAGCGTATCGTGGACATCCTGCTCAGGCACTGAAGGATAAACCTCGATCGTGGGATGGGCGACGCAGCTCCCCCGACCACCAGCGGACGGCGGACGACGGTTGGGTGGCGCGACTGGTCTTCGCCGCGCCGCGAGCGCTCTTGTGACAACGGAGCGGGCAGACCGTATCGGCAGAGCCTGCGTCCCGTCAGCGCTCTTGCAACGCGCGGTCGAAGAGAGCGCGCGCCCGCGGGTCGTCGCTCTCGACCAGGATCTTCAGCGCTTCGCGCCGGATCTCGGCGTCCTCGTGCGTGCGTGCGATCTTGACGAGCGGCTCGATGCCGGCGCCGTTTGGCAGCTCGGACAGCGTTTCGAGCGCCTCGCGCACGACGTCTGTATCGCGCTCGTTGTCGGCGATGTTGGTCAGCACGCGCACCGCGTCCGCGGCCGGTAACGCCGCCCCCACCGTTTCCACCGCCTCGCGCCGCACCTGTGCACGCACGTGCTCGCGTGCGAGGCGCGCCACGAGCTCGTGCGCACGCGCTTCGTCGCGCTCGCCCAGCGTTTCCACAGCTTCCCGCTGCACGTCTTCGCTGGCGTCGGACTGGGCGGCGCGCAGGAGCTCGTCGATGCCGTCGTTACCCGGAAGACTGTGCCCCAGCTCCTCGATGGCCTCGCGCCGCACGTCCGAGTTGGAGTGCGTGCGCGCCAGCTCGCGAACCTCCTTCACGCCGACGCCGCCGGGCAGTTGCGCCAGTGTCTCCACCGCCTCGCGGCACGCGTCCACGCTCGTGTTGTTGAGCGCGATGTCTTGCAGCTCGCGTCGCGCTTCTTCGGGCGGCAACACGTGGCCGAGTGTTTCGACCGCTTCGCGGCGCACGTTCGTGTCGGGGTGCGTGCGCGCCAGGTCGCGCAACGTCGCGCGGGCGCTGGGCTCCGCGCGCTCACCCAGCGTCTCGGTCGCTTCGCGGGCGATGTCCGAGTCGGGATCTCGGGTCGCGATGTCGATGAGCGTCGAGAGCGACTTGGCATCGGTTCGTTCCCCGAGCGACTCGACCGCCTCGCGCCTTGCATCCGGGTCTTGCAGCGTGCGCGCAAGCGCGCTCGCCGAGTCGCCGGCGGCGGCGAGCCGCATCGTGCCGACCGCTCCGGCAGCTTCGCGCCGCACGTTGGCTGAGCGATCGCGGCGCGCCGCGTGCGTCAGCGTTGCCAGCGACTCGGGCCGACTGTGACGCGCCAGCCATTCGACCGCTTCGGTACGCACGTCGTCGGGGCCGTCGCTGCGCACGCGCTCGATGAGCGGCGGCACGACCAGCGCCGAGGCGGCGTGCACTCCCAGCGCCCCGGTGAGATCGACGCGGGCATCGAGCCCGCGCGCATTGGACTCGATCTTACGCAGGACGGCGACGCTCGCCGCATCGTCGCTCGAGCCGAGCCAGTAGAGCGGCCGGCGCTGCAGGTCGATGGGGTACACCAGGCTGACGGCGTGGACGTGCAGCAGGGTTTGTTTGCGCCCGCTCTGCTCGATCTCGTACACGAGCGCGACCGCGTTCTGATCACCGGCGACGTCCAGGATTGCGCCCGGGAAAACCCAGCTCGCATCGCGGTCGCCGTGCTGCCCGATGTGTGTGATGCGGCCGGCGATCGCTAGATCCTGCCCGCGCAGCGCGGCTTCGCCTTCGCCCAGGTGGCCGACGAACACCGGTCCTTCGAGCTCCGGGTTGGGCGCGATCGTGTAGCCGATCCAGAAACGCTCGACGCCGCGGGCGCGCGCTTGATCGAGCGCCCAGTCCCAGCGCGCGGCGAGCGGTGCGGTGGGATCCGGTGCTTGCGCGACCGGTGACTGGCTCTTGCCGAGATCCGGCGGCGCGCCGCTCGTCGGCGGCACGACTCCGGGTGCCAAGAGCAGGACGGCCGCGAGGCCGATTCCAGTCGCGAGCCCGAGCGCACCGAACGTCCAATGCGATGGTGCTTCTCGCGGCGACGGCGCCAGCAGCCTGCGCACGCGCCATGCGAGGACGCCTCCCGAGGCTGCCACAGCCAGCGCGGGCTCCGCGCGCAGCTCTTCGAGCTCGAGGAGCGTGCGCGCGTAAAGACGCGCATCGCCGCCGCAGAGATCGATGGCGACGTCGTCGCAGCAATGCTCGCGCTCGGCGCGCATGTGGCGCGACACCCACCAGGTCGCGGGGTGATAGAAGAGCATCGTCTCGACCAGCATCTGCAGGATGTTGACGAGATAGTCGTGGCGGCGCACGTGCGCCAGCTCGTGTGCGAGCAGCATCTCGAGCTGACGCGGGTCGAGCCCGGTGAGGGCGCTCGCCGGCACAAGCAAGACCGGACGCAGCCAGCCGATGACGCCCGGGACCTGCATCCAGGTGGATTCGAGAACCTCGATGCCACGCCGAATGCCGAGCTTCGCTGCGAGCTTCGCGACGATCGCGACGCAAGCGGCGGGCGCCGGGCGGACACCGATGCGGCGGAACCGCCGTGTCTGCAGCCAGCCGCCGAGGAGTCGGAGCGAGAGCACGACGACGCCGGCTAACCATGCGGCGACGAGGAGCGGCAGCGCGCGCTGTACCTTTCCCCGCAGCGTCTGCCACGCCGGGGTCGCCGGCGCTGGCACAACCGCCGGCGTGATCACTGCGTCACGCACAGGCGCATCGGTCGCGGTGGCTACCGTCGTGGGTGGCTGGGCGATGTCGTTCGGTGATTCGTCGCGCGCCTTCCCGGCGCGGTCGGTATCAGAGGAC
The DNA here is from genome assembly GCA_035649435.1 of Candidatus Krumholzibacteriia bacterium. Lineage (GTDB taxonomy): Bacteria > Krumholzibacteriota > Krumholzibacteriia > DASRJW01. Next base: position 15,318 of record DASRJO010000046.1, read on the forward strand.
CGCATGGGTTCGAGCCCGAACGGCGCCCGTGCGCCGCGCCCACCGACATTACACGCCGTCCACATCGGCACGACGGCCATCGCCGCCAACGCCGCGACGCACAGCGCGTAGCGCAACGACGCGGCGCGCGCGCTCGTGGCGCGCAGCGCGACCGCGAGCAGCATCGCAATCGCAGCGCCCTGCCAGACGAAGTGGACGAGCGACCAGCCCAGCGCTTGCATCATGACTTGCCTCCGTTCCGTTCGTCGAGAAAACGGCGAATCTCCCGGAGCTCTTGCACCGATACCCGCTTCGACGCCACCGCTTGCTGCACGAGACGCAGTGCCGAGCCGCCGAAAGCGCGATCCACGAGCTCGGTCATGAGCCGCTTCTGGGTCGCCGTCTCCGACACGCGGGCCGTGAACACATGCGTGCGCGCCGACGTGTCGCACGCGACGAGACGCTTGTCGGTCATGATCTGGAGAAGCTTGAGCGCCGTGGTGTAGCCGACAGCGCGTCGGCCGCCTGCAACGAGCGCTTCGTGCACCTGACGGACGGTGCTCGGCCCGCTCGACCACAGGACGCGCAGGATGGCGAGCTCGGCATTGGTTGGCCTCGGCATGGCCCGCATGGACCCTCCTCGGCGAGTGGACAGACTCTATACGAAGCCGTTCGTAGAATCAATACGAAAGTTTTCGTAGGGCCGGGGCGCCGTCGGCCCTCGCCTAGGGGCCAACTTTCACCTACCTCGAACGGATGAGGGGAGGATGGAGGAGAGTCAGGCGCGCCCAGAGGCCGAAAGGCGTCGCGGGTGCACTGCGGTGACGGCAGCCTAGGAAACCAGTCGAGCGCTCACTGCACGCGCACGACACGCACGGCGCGTTCTCCGGCCGGAGTTTCGAGTCGCACGAGATACATCCCGGAACCGAGTGCCGCGCCATGATCATCGCATCCGTCCCACACAACCTCGTGACGACCGGCCGACAGCGTGCCGGCGTTCAACCGGCGAACCCTGCGACCGCGGACGTCGAAGACATCGAGCTGCACGGCACTCTCGCCGGGCAGCGCGAGCGCGAACCGCAGGGATCCCTGGAACGGCAACGGGCCGAGCGCCCGCAACGACAGCCCGGGCACCGACTCGATCTCCGGCTCGACATCAACCGGAGCATCCACCTGCAGTCCGTTCGTGAGCGTGATGTTGACCACACCTCCCGGGAGCACGTCGCCCGCATCGACCCGGGTCGCCATCGCGACCCGCCCGGGCCCGGCCGCAAACTGATTCGTGAGCGGCTGATCGGCCGCGACGCGCGCCGTGAGCGCCGTGTAGTCGTCGACATCGAATCTGATGAAGCCCTGGTCCGCAGTGGCGACGTGAGTGACGTACAGGTCCGGCGACGCGGCATCGAAGACCGCGAGCAGGGGCGACCTCGGCGGGCCGGGTTCGGGAAAGGGACTGTAGACGCGCGCCGTGTCGTCATCGCCGTTCAGCCACGGAGCCACGACGTCGACGTAGGCAAGCGGCGCGTTCCCGGCGGCGCGATTCGTGAATCGAAGCACGCGGGTGAGGGTCTTGAAGTTGGGATCGACGCAGGCATCGAGATCGATGTCCCAGGTCCCGAGCCGCGTGTGCGTATACAGACAATTGGGATCCGACGATGGGCACGCACGAATCTGGGCGGTGCGCAGGAACCCGACGCCGACGACGCGGCTGCCGGCATCCGCGAACGGTGTGATCCCCGGCGTGATCGCATTGCCGGGAGTCGTGGACCCGAGCGTGCCCAAACTGGTCGACACCTGGAGGGTCGGCATGTCCGCTTCGGCGACGCCGGCGACGCGCGGCACGATCCTCCACACCTCGCCGCCCTCCTCGCAGATGTACACCTCGCCTTGCGCATCCTCACCGAAGCTCGTGATCGAGGTGATCGTCGACGCGCCGGCCGGGTCGAGCTCGGTGGTGCGCGTCGTGACGCCCGTCAGCAGCCCACCCGAAAACCTGCCGCTGTAGATCTGATCGCCGCAGTAGTCGGCGAAGAAGTAGGTGCCCTGCAGATCGGGGATCTTGCAGCCGCGGTATACATAGCCGCCGGTCACCGAGCACCGTCCGAGGCCGTGATCGTAGTCATGCGCCGGAAACCTGAGATTGCAGGAGGGGGCGATGCACGACCCGCAGGGGATCGTGACGCTCGAATCGTAGAACGTGTTCCCCTCGTAGCATCGCCAGCCCCAGTTGTAGGCCTTCGCAGGGCCCGAGCTCGCGGGCGCCCAGTCGATTTCTTCGAAGTTTTCCTGACCCACGTCGGCGATGATGAGATCATCGGTCAACCGATCGAAGCTGCAGCGCCAGGGGTTGCGCAGGCCATAACACCAGACGTTGTCGTGACCGGGGGCACCGACGAACGGATTGTCGGGTGCCGCGACCACGTTCCCGGCGCCGCTCACGTTGAAACGCAGGATCTTGCCGAGCTGGTTGTCGATGTTCTGGGCGCGGTCGCCCGGATCGCCCGCATCGCCGCCGTCGCCGAGCGCCATCCACAAGTAGCCGTCGGTCCCGAACGCGATCCAACCGCCGTTGTGGTTTGAGAACGGCTGCGCGAGCGTGAAGATCACTTGACCGACTGGATTCGCGGTGTCCGCGAAGGCGCTCACCGTGTAGCGCGCCAAGCGCGTCGTGCCGGCCGCATCGTTGTAGTGGAGATAGAAACGTCCGCTCGTCGCGTAGTCGGGAGCGAATGCGAGTCCCAGGAGCCCCTGCTCGCCGCCTGTTGCTACCGGGCCGACGGTGACGAAAGGCTTCGCGAGGAGAGCGCCGTTCTTGACGATGCGCACGCGGCCGAGATTGCCGGTCACCCGCTGCTCGACGATGAACAAGCGGTCATCTCCAGGAGGCGCGGTCAGGTAGAGCGGGCGCGTGAGGCCGTTCGCGACGAGCTGCGTCGTGAGCTGGGTGACGGCATGGCTTGGTGCGGCGGCGAGACCTGCGAGCACCAGGGTCCAAACCGCCGCGACGAATGGCGGCTGGGCTGAGCCAGTGATCCAGCGATGGATTCGCATTGCGTCTCCAATCCATGGGACAACGGGCCACGACGCGCGAGAGCAGATTGGAAGAAACGACTGTCCAATACCTGGCGGTGAGAATCATAGCCATCGCAGCGTGGCGACTCCATCAGGAAGAATCCTATCCTCCCCGGTAGAATGTCCGATGCCTCGCACATCTCTTCCATATGTTGACGCCGAGCGGTCCACTCGCCGCAATCCTGGCGACTGGGCAGCACATCATCTGACCATGGCGGCCACTTGCCGCGTTACGTCACTTCCACCGGTGCGAGCGGTGAGATTTGCGATCCATTCACCCTCCCCTCAGCGTCCCCCCGATCGCGTTTTCGTTTCGTCGGCGACTGCGCCCTGCGAGCCAGCGGACTTGCGCAGCAAGCGCCGCACGAAGGCGTAGTTCAGATTGGAGAGCGAGTTGTCGTTGTCGGCGCGTTTCGCCAACTCTTTGGCCTTGGCCGCGTCGCCCTTGCCTCCGTAGGCCAGGGAGAGACGGTACACGTTGTACGGATCGACCTGGTTCGCCTGCGACAACTCGGTGATCGCCTGGTCGTAGTTCTTCGTGGCAAGCGCCACTTGCCCCGCCAGTTCGTGCGCGAGCTTCTTCTGGAAGACGTTGCCCGAGCTCGCGGCTTTCTCGCTGAACGCTGCGCTCTGCGCTTTCGCCGCCTCGAGATCGTTGCGAGCCAATGCCACACGTCCGGCACGGAACGGCTGCAGACGCCGCTGGTTCTCCTTGTTCACCGCCGCGACCGACGTCGAGGCTTCGACGACCTCCAGAGCGCGGCGGTAGCGCGTCTCGGCGCCGGTCACGTCCCCCGCCTCGAGCGCCAGGTTCCCCATCAACGCCAAGTCGCCGCTCATCGCCAGCGCATCACCGATCTTCTCGCCGAGCGCGTACTGCTTTTCGATTTCGCTCTGCGCTGCCGCGAGGTCGCCTGCGTGGACGTACGACACGGTCTTGCTGAAGAGCCCGGCGCGGCGCTGGCCGTCATCCTTGGCACCCTGCAACATGGTGTCGAGCTCGTGGCGCGCCTCCTTCCCCTTGCCTTGCAGGTCAAGGTCCGTCGCGATGCCGAGGTTCGCGTTGAAGAATGTCGGGTCAACGGCAAGCGCCTTCCGATAGTTCGCGATCGACTCGTCGAAGCGGCCCACCTTCAAGAGCAGCTCGGCGTACGAGTCGTACGGGTTCGGATCATCGGGAATGAGCTCGATGTACTTCTTGAACGCTGCCTCGGCCTTGGTCATATCGCCGAGGAACCGGTAGCTGTAGCCGAGCAAGTTGTACGCTGGCGAGAAGTCGGGCGCGATCTTCACGACCTTCTCGTACTGGGCAACGGCCGCTGCATAGTCCTGCGTTCCGAACAGCGCGTTGGCGAGCAGGTTCAGCGCTCGTTCGTCCGCTGAATACTTCGCCGCCAGGTCCGAATAAGCCTTGAGCTGAGTCGCGTTGTCGCCATTGCCACCGGCCTCCGCACCCCGAATCATCAACCGCTCGCCTTCCGACACCTTGTCTGCCAGGGCCACGGCCTTCGCCATGGTGTCGAAGAAACCCTTGGTCGTCGGCTGCGTGCCCGCCAAGTTGAGGTACGCGAGGGCGAAGTTCGGATCGAGCTGCACGGCGCGCTCGTACTCGGTGCGCGCCTGCTGATTTCGCAGCTTCTCGGCAAGGTCCCGGCCGCGCAAGTACGCCTCGCGCGCCTGGGCCGAAGTTGTCGTGATCGGCACCTTGCCCGCAGCTGCGGGCGGATCGCCCGCCTGAGCGGCGGCCGCGAGCAGCATGGAAAGCAAGAGAATCGAGATGGAAGTACGCCTCAACATGACTTGCCTCCAGATCCAATCGTGTCCACGCGACTCCCGCCCGGCGAGGCATCGACGGGGGTCATTAATGTTGTGGCGAGGAACCCATAGTAGGCCAGCCGCGTGGAGGCGTCAACCAAGCGAGGTGATTCCGGCGTGGCGGCGCCCGGCGAACTCTCCCTAACCTATTCCCCGACGCGCTTCTTTACAGCGATTGCTTCACCGCCGCCCGGATTGCGATGGCGTACGACGGAACGTCGATCGAAGGGATACAATCTCTGGCATCACCTGGGGAGTTCTCGTGGGCGCGCGGCTATCCCTCGATGCATTCGTGAGCCGATGCATGACGTATAGAAAGCACCACATGCCAAGCGGAGCGAGAATGGCTCCCAAACCGGACGGAGACTACGCCCGGGCTCGTGGTTTTCCTCGGCCCCGCGTCCGCCGACAACAGAAGCTGCTCCTCGTCGCGAGCCTCTGGCTGCTGCAGGTGGCGATGGCCGCCACACTGCAGTCTGCCGAGACGTACGCGCTGCCGGAGGGCGAACCCACTCAGTCTTTACCTATGCGCTGTGGCCTGGAGATGCCGGCGGCCTACGCGCTCCCTTCCCCCTCGAGCGAACTTCCCGCTGGGACCCGGAGCTGGGAGTGCATCCCTGGCGTGATTCGCAGCGACGGCGTGGCAAGCTTCCGGGTCGAGGTGGACGTCAACGGACCGGTGAACGGTGTGACCATGGATCAGATCACGGAGCTCCTGGTCCCTCCAAGTCCGGCGCCGGTCACGCTCCGCGACGATGGCCTGGGCGGGGATCGAGTTGCCGGCGACTCCATCTTCACGAGCGGGCCGTTCACCTACAAGACCGCGATTCCCCTACCGCCCTTTTACCAGAACGATGCCAGCAGCCCAGCCGGCCTCTATACCACGCGGGTGGGGTTCGTGCGCATTCAGGAAACGGATGCCACCGTGACCCAATTCCTTCTCGCCCCCGAAGTCGGCTTGCTACGCTCGGACATCCCTGCTGTTGGAACCTCCACACTGTCCCCCGATGTCATGACCTCAGGTCACTGCATCAACCTCCGCAGCAGCGCCCGGCATACGCAGCGCACGCTGCGATTCCTGGGCGGCAACCTCGCTGCACTGACCGGTATCATTTACCAGCTCTTGCCCGACTCATTCGACATCCTGGTGTTCTTTTCCCACGACAAGATCGAGCGCTTGCCGCGCAACGATTCAAGCAACTTCGTCGCCGGCCTCCACCAGCAGGTGCAGACGAACTTCACCGGCACGGGGCAGAGCCTCTTCGATGCCAGCGGTTCGTACGGCAGCGCCGGATCCTTGCTTGGCATCAACCTCCTGGATGCCTACGGGCGCGGCGTGCTCAGCAACAACGTCACGCACGAAATCGTGCACCAGTGGTCGGCTTGGATCGATTTTACGTTCGGTCTCACGGACGGTTCGCCACACTACAGCGCCTTCAGCAGCGTCGGTAGCCTGGTGGGCGGTTTCTTGTGGAGCGACGATGGCTCCGGGACCTTCATGCGCCACTGCGACGAAGGCCGGAACGGAGCACACCATGCTCCGCCGTTGGACCTTTATCTCATGGGGCTCGTCACCAGCGACGACGTCGCGCCGCTGCACGTGTCTAGCGGTGGACCACCTCTCGACTGCAACGAAGTGATCTCCAGCTATTCGACGGTCACGATGGTGGACATCCAGAATCGACACAGTCCACGCACTCCCGGACCTGCGAGCGCGCTGCGGGATTTCAGGCTCGGTTTCGTGGTGGAGAGCCACGACCGGCTCCTCGACCCCACGGAGATGACCTTCTACGAGATCCTGGCGGGGCACTATACGGGCATCGTGCCGCCGGCGGACCCCGATCCCTACCTTGGATTCAACTGGGCGCCGGTGACCCGCTTTTTCGGTCCCGGTGTGTCGTGGCGGAGCGACGTGCCGACCCCTACCGACGCGCTGCGGATGCCGCCGGCTTCCACCTCGTTCATCTATCCCAACCCATTCCGCGCCGAGACGACCATTCGATTCGAGTTCAACCCCCAAGGCAGTTCCACGGGTCCGGTGCAGGTCGAGATCTACGACGTTTCGGGCCGCCTGGTCCGCACCATCCTGGACACGCTTCTAGCACCGGGCCCGCACGGGGCGGTGGTCTGGGATGCCCGTGACGATGGGAGGCGCTTCGTGCCCGCCGGCGCCTACTTCTATCGTCTGACTGCAGGGCGGTCGGTCACAACCGGGCGCTTGCTGCGACTGCGATAAGCCGCGTAGCGGCACGCGTTACTCGATCGACAGCTCTTCTGGCTCCTCGGAGACAAAGGCCAATCGAATGTGTTCGTTTCCCAACCTTCGGACGTTGGAGCTTGTACTTAAGGCAGGACGCGGCAGGCGCTCAAAGCAAAGGTGACAAACATGAGCACCGGACGCAGCCCGTTTCGAATGCGACCTCGATCCAATTCAGCCAACCGATGTCGGAAAGGATCGGTCTCCTATGCGACTCATCTCCCGAACCGTCACCATCGCTGTCTTTCTCGCCACGCTGCTTCCTCTCAACGCCTCTGGCGCCACCTATCCCCATTTCTGGAGCCAGCGCTTCGGCGACGCAGGTTTTCAGGCCGTCAACGCGGTGACGACCGACGGAAGCGGCAACATCTACGTCATCGGCAGCTTCACCGGGACCATCAGCCTCGGCGGCGGCGGAACCCTAACTAGCGCAGGCAGCTACGACATCTTTCTGGCGAAGTTCAGCCCCACCGGCGTCCACCAATGGAGCCAGCGCTTCGGCGACGCGTCTTTGCAGGAGGGAATAGAGATCGTCGCCGCTCCGAACGGGGAAATCGTGATCGCGGGTCATTTCCAGGGAACGATGACCTTCCTATCGCCCTCCAACCCCAACCCAATCATTCTCGCCAGCACGGGCGGCACCGACATCTACGTCGCGAGATTCACGACGGCTGGTGTTCCTATTTGGGCGAGCCGTTTCGGAGACGTGAACTTCCAATACTGTAATGCGATCGCGATGGACCCCTTCGGCGGTGTCGCCATCGTCGGAGCCTTCTTGGGCAGCGTAAACTTCGGCGGCAGCAGTAATACTAATCTCGTCAGCGCCGGCGACTACGACATCTTCGTCGCGAGGTTCAATTCCGGCGGCCAATACACATGGAGCTACCGCTTTGGTGACGCCGCCTGGAACGACGCGACGGTCGTCGCGTTCGACTCGAGCTCCAACCTTTATTTTGGCGGTCCTTTCAGCGGGACGTTCAGCTTCGGAGGGCCCAACGTCACGGGAACAGTCGACGTTTACGTGGCGAAACTCTCCAACACGGGAGAATGGATATGGAGCAAGGATTTCGGCGACGCCTCCAACCAATACTGCAATGCGCTCGTGGTCGACAACAATGGGAACGTTTTCATAGCTGGTTACATCCACGAGGGGACGATCAACTTCGGAGGCTCGGATCTCACCGGCATCGGTGATTGTTATCTCGCAAAATTCAATTCCAACGGCGCGCACCAATGGAGCCAGCGCTTCGGTCTGGACGCCAATCCGCAGGACGGTCGGGCGTTGGCTGTGGACGCGGGAAACAACGTGATCTTCGCCGGCCACTTCTTCGGACAGGTCGACTTCGGGGGCGGGAGCCTCACGAGCAGCGGGGTCCACGACCTTTTCCTGGCCAAATTCAACAACGGGGGAGATCATCTGTGGAGCCGCAAGTTTGGGAACTCGCTCAATCAGCAAACCCCGCTCGTGGCGGTAGACCTTGACGACAACATCGTGTACGCGGGCCAATTCGATGGAACGGTCGATTTCGGCGGTGGCAATCTTTCCAGCGCCGGCGGGACGGACGCGTTTGTCGCCAGGCTCGGCGGTGATCCCTTCGAGCCGCTCATCACGTCGATCACCGACATCGGAAACGACCAGGGTCGAAAGGTGAAGATCCGCTTCGTGCGGTCGGGCGCGGACGCGCTCATGGGGCAGGCGCCGATCGTGCGCTACGACGCGTTTCGCCGCGACGACCCGGCTCCCTCGAAGGCTACCGCACCGGGCGATCGCTACTTGATGGCCGACGGCTGGACGCAAGTCGGGAGCGTTTCCGCCTACACCGACAATACATACGGGATCGACGTGCCGACCATCGGCGATTCGACGATCGCGCAGGGTCCGTACTTCTCGTCGTTCTTCATCCGAGCGGCAACGTCGGCGCCGGGGATGTTTTACGACTCGCCGGCCGATTCCGGCTATTCGCTCGACAATCTCGCGCCCGGCGCGCCGACGTCGCTGGTGCTCACCGCCGGCTTGCTGACGTGGAACGAATCCAGCGCCGGGGACTTCGACTATTTTTCGATCTACGGCGGAAGCACGAGCTCGTTCGGCGCGGCCACGCTCATCAACTACAGCACCTCTCCCACGCTGAGCGTGACGTCGTCTCCGTACGCATTCTACTTCGTCACCGCGACGGATTTCTCAGGCAACGAAGGCAACCCGTCCATGACCAACACGACAACCGACACGGAAAGAACGCCGAAGAGTTACGTCCTCTCGATCTCGTCGTATCCGAACCCGTTCAACCCCGTGACCACGATTCGCTACACGGTGCCGTCGAAAGGAATGGTCGAAGTGACCATCTTCGATTTGCGGGGCGCGCACGTCGCCACTCTCGTGAACGAAGAGAAAGACATGGGCGCGTACACTCAGACGTGGGAGGGCCGGAACGACGCAGGAACGCGCGTGAGCTCAGGCATGTACCTCGCGCGGGTCAAACACCCGAGCGAGACGAGGAGCTACAAGCTGGTGCTACAGAAGTAGCTGTCCTCGAATCGGTAGCCGAGTTGGTGGTACGCTCTAGAGGGAGGGCCGCGGTGCTGCTCTCCCTCAAGGGCTTGTGATCACCAAATCCGTATCCTTCGAACTCGTTCTTGACCAAGTGCACGGCGAGCGAAAGCAGGCCGAGCACCATGATCGTCCCCGTGTTCCTTGAAAGCGACTGGTGCATCAACTTCCTGCCACTGGCTTGACAGCCCGCTTGTCGCGATCTAGCGCGCCGATCCGAATCCTCTGGACGCTTTGACCCACACCACTCGCCCGGAATGAACTTGAGCCGTCTTTCGGGGGAAGACCCGATAGTTGGCGGCCATCGGGAGACGTAGCCTCTTTTGCGATTGCCCTGGGACGCAGAGCCACAAGCACCGATGGGGCACTCGTCGTCCTGCGACATCCTCCGGATTTGACGTGTCGCGTGGAGCACGATGCCGGGGAACAAGGACCATTCGAGAACGCGGGCCGCGTCGCCATACCACTGGTGGCTGGCGAGTTTTCTGCTCGTGGCGATCGGGGCGACTGTAGGGGCGTACCTCCTCGCTCGCTCCTTCGCCCTGCTGGGGTCGGCACCACGGATGCTCGACCTCTGCTTGCTCCTGTTCTCGACTAGCTGCGACTCGGCGCTAGCGGACAATCGGTACTGGATTCTCGGCGTGCCGATGGCAGGATGGGCGCTGGTGTACTTCACGGTGCTCGCCGGCCTTCTGTGCCTGGCGCGTTTCCTCAAGGGGGCGTTCACGGCCGAGGCGCTCCTGGCCGGTTGGCTCGTGACCCTGGCCGGTGTCGCCGCCGGTCTCGTGCCGGCGCTCGCCGCATTGCTGGGACGCGGTTCGCTCTGCCCTCTCTGTCTGGTCGTTCTCGCGATCAACCTCATGCTGCTGTTCACGGTGCACAAGGCGAGCGCACGCTCGGTCGGTGAACAGTTCCAGCTCCTGGGCATCGCTCTGGATTGGCTGCTCCGGTCGAGAGCCGAGTCGTCGCTCCTGCGCTGGAAGCTCCTCGGCTTCGCCAGCGTGGCTCTCGCCGGGCTCGTGACCTACCAGTGGATCTACGTCCAGTCGGCGCTCCGGCGTCAGTACGAAGCAGCGAGTCCCAGCCCGGCCCAAATCATCGCGGCGTATCGCGCCGCACCTCGCCTCGCGGTCCCGGTCGATGAGGGGGATCCCCATCTCGGGGCGCTCGACGCACCGGTCCAACTCGTCGTGTTCGCCAGTTTCCAATGCCCTGCCTGTCGCAGCTTCGCACCGACGCTGTCGCGAATGCGCGAAACGTTCGGCGATCGCCTGCTCGTGGCGTTCAAGCACTATCCGCTTTCGGCCGGCTGTAACCCACGATTGACGGTGGACCAACAGCCCGGAGCGTGCGATGTCGCCTGGGCCGCCGAAGCGGCGCATCGGCAAGGCCGATTCTGGCCGTTCCATGACGCCATCTTCGGCGCGCCGAACGGAACGGACGAGGCCGTCATCACCGGAATGGCTCGCGAACTCGAGCTCGATCTGGATCGGTTCGCGACCGATCGACGATCGGAATCCGCGATCGATCGGGTGGCGGAGAACATCGAGCTGGGGAATCGACTGCAGATTCCGGGAACCCCTGCGGTGTTCCTCGATGGTCGACTCGTCCGTCCTGCCGGCGAGACGACCCTCGAGATTCTGATCCGTGAGGAGCTCGAGGTCGCGGGTCGGGAGTCCATCCACGCGGATCACGCCGACAGTCGTCCGCAGGAGGCCGGCTCCGAGAATCCGGCCGTCGCAGGAGCCGTTGCTCGTGCAGGGACCCCGTGATGCACGGGGTGAGATGTCATCGTGTCACAACTCGAAGGAGGAGAATCATGCGACGTCTTGCGGTCCTTTTCGCGATGGTGTTCAGCGTACTGGGGCTCATGATGTCTCACCAAGTGCTGTTGGCGCAGCCGCCGGTGAAACAGCTGGTCTGCCACGTCTCGGGCAAAAGCGGTCGGGCTCACATCATCGAGATCTCACAGAACGCCGTCCCGGCGCATCTCCGGAACCACGGCGACTGTCTCATCAACTCGACGGATCGGGCGCTGATCGGGGAGCCTTGTGACTCGACCGACGCCAACGACAACGACATCTGCGACATTCAACCTTAGGCACGACCGCCTCGGCACTCGGGAGTCGACCGGTCCAGTGGTTCATGGAGTCCACGAGTGACCAGTCGTTCCAAAGCGCTCGGCCCGAGGGGCGGACGAAACCGGGGCGGGCAACCGCCCCGGTTACCTACGTCTGACTCGAAGCTCAGCTCACACCGAAAATGAAGTCGTGCCGGTGGACTCCGCGGCGAGCCGGAGCAAACATTTCTCTGGAACGCCTAATTAAGCGTATGGCTTATGGAACCAGATGGAAGCACTGACTGTCCATCGGGTCATTTCAGATGGAAGTCTCGGCAGGTTTCAGCTTGTTTCGGACAGCCCCGCCTTACGCAAACCCTCTAGCAGATGCTCGCGCCCGCCAGCGTCACTGATCGGCCACCACGCGGTAATCGCCGCCAACGACGCATCAGGCCTCGAAACGCACAGCTCACGCAGCGCCTCCCGCGCTTCATCGTCGCGGCCCAGATGGCCCAGGATCGAGGCGTGCAGGGCATGCCTGGACCACTGAACGTTGGGTTCGCGCAGAGACCGCTGCGCCCAGACCAGGGCTTCCTCGTGTCGGCCCATGAACAGCATGGCCTCACCCATGCGCACCATGAACTGTCCTCGGTATGGATCATGGGGGCTCAGGCGCATCGCCGCTTCAATGGATCCGATCGCGCGTTCGGGTTGCCCCGACGTGCCATATGCCATGCCGAGAGCGTAGTGCGCCCACGCGGAGCTCGGGTTGAGTTCCACGGCTTTCTCGAGCTCCGGGATGGCCTGATCCGGCTGTCTGAGCACCGTGTAGATTCTGCCGAGAGCGTAGTGCGCGCTCGCGTCGGACGGGTCCAGCTCCAAGGCACGACGCGCGAAGCGCAGCCCCACGGCCGCACTGTCTTCTTGCGAGTTCGTCCAACCATCGACGGTCTGGAAGAAACAGACCTCGGCCGAAGCGGCGAGCGCCGGAACGAAAGTTGGCTCGAGCTCGAGGGCACTCGCGAAGAAACGCAGCGCCGCGCTCAGGTCTTCCTTTGTACGTCGATGGAGGTAGGAGACACCTCTTTGGTACAAGTCCCAGGCATCCAGGCTCTCAGGACGCTTCTCGATCACCCTTTCGCGCTCCGCCCTTCCCATCGCGGGCTCGATCGCTCCGGCAATGGTCGCCACCAGCTCGTCTTGGACGGTGAACAGATCGCGAAGTTCCCGATCGTAACGCTCGGACCAGATGTTGCGTCCCGATGCAGCCTCGACCAACTGCGCACTCAGGCGAATCCGATTGCCCGACTTGCGCACGCTCCCCTCGAGCACGTAGCGCACGCCGAGATCCTGGGCCACTTGACGGGAATCGGCAACGCGGCTCTTGTAGGCGAAGCTCGAGTTCCGCGCGATCACGAAAAACCACCGGTAACGAGATAGACCGTCAATGAGATCCTCGGTCAGGCCATCGGCGAAGTACTGCTGATTCGGGTCGTCGCTCAGATTCCGAAACGGGAGCACGGCGATCGACGGTCCTCTGGGGAGTCGCACCAGTTCGCCGCTGCGAACCTCCACTCGGGCGGTGAACGAGCGATCGTCGGCAGCGTCCGTGACGGTGCGGTTCTCCATCTCCAAGCTCGCCTGCAAAAGCTCTGCGTGGATTTGGCGCGCGCTCTGCAACCGATCCACCGGGTTCTTCTCCAAGCAACCAGCGACAATTCGCTCCAGAGCCTGAGGCCAGCCCGGGCGACGCTCACCGAGCGGCACGGGCGTGTCCTTCAGAATTGACGAAGCCAGAGCAACCGCGGTCGAGCCGTTGAAGGGCCTCGTTCCGGTCGCCATTTCGTACAGGAGAACACCGAGGGAGAAGAGATCTGTCCGCGCATCCGGAGTCCTGCCCTCGAGCTGCTCGGGCGGCATGTAGGCCAGAGTGCCGACGACGAATCCCTCTTGTGTGAGGGTGGCGGAGAAACTCTCCTGGGAGTCCTGCCGGGAAGGGTGCAGCAGTTTGGCCAAACCGAAATCCAGGACTTTGACGCGGCCACCAGCGTCGACCATGACGTTGGCCGGCTTGAGATCGCGGTGGGCGATGCCGCGTTCGTGGGCTGCGGCCAAAGCGTCGGCGAGGGGGATCGCAATATCGCAGAATCGACTCGGCTCGAATCCTCCCGTTGGAATGATCTGGTCGAGTGTCTTTCCTTCCACGAACTCCATCGTGATGAAGCGTAATCCGCTCTCTTCCTCTATGGAATAGATGGTGACGATGTTGGGATGATTGAGCGCTGCCAGAGCCTTGGCCTCGAGCTCGAACCGCGCGCGATGCGCCCGATCGGAGGCAGCATCTGCACGCAGGACTTTCAAGGCGACGTTCCGTCCCAAGCGCGTGTCCTCGGCCAGATACACCTCGCCCATTCCGCCGGTGCCAATCGGGCCGACAACCTTGTAATGCGACAGAATGCGGCCGATCCATTTTTCCATCACCGACCGCCATTCGTTCTGGGGTGCGCGGCACCGAGAAGGTGACCACAAAGCCCGAGGATACGCTGCATCGGGATCGAAGATACCGATTGTTGTCCCGTTCATCCAGGCGCCTCGTGCAGTGGTACCGGACATAGCGCCCGCTCATGTCCAGGTGCTGAATCATCTTCGTCAGCGAGGACCGAACTCGGGCGCGATGGAATGCTCGAAGTACCCGGCAACGGATGGGTGTCGGCGGCGAACGGCGTTCAGGCGAGCGCCGTCGCCGACGGGCGGTTTTCTGGAGGCGGGCGCCGTCCGCAAGGCTAGAACCTGCGGGCGAAGCTCGCAAGGAAGAGGTTGGACGCGAAGGACGCCCCGACGTGTCTGTTCAGGGAATCATCGAGCGGGCTGTCCAGCTTGTTCGCGTAGACCCTGAGCGGAACGCTCACGGTGGCCATGTTCCTGCCGATGGTCCAGGTCAGCCCCGGCTCAGCGTAAATCACGTAGCCGGGCCTGCGCCAGTAGAGGTCTTCGCCGCCGACCAGATCTTTGACTGTCACGCCGTTGATTCGGCCGCCGAAACTGACGACGAGACCCTCCTCATTCGCGAGGCCGTCATTTCCGCCACCCACGAGGAGGAACGGAAGGAGGTAGGCGACACCCAGTCGCGCCGAATACGTGTCGGGGTCGCCACGAAGCACGCCGCTGTTGAAGACGTCGGTATGCTCGGTGAGGCTCAATCCGTAGTAGCCGGATGTGTACCCGAACAGGGAACCCTTGATTGTTGCCGCGCTCTGCGCACGCAGGAGAAGCTGCCAACCTCCGGTGCCCAGCTGAGCGGACTCATCGATCGGCGCCCGGACGTCTCCGGTTTGGGTGCCCACCGTCCCCTCGACGTCGTCGGATCCGGTCGGCGCCTTGAAGCCAAGGCCCACGGATCCGGTGAAGCGCGAAGGTGTTTCTGGATTCGACAGCCAGTACTCGGCCTGGAGCGACATGTCGCCCAGCCCCGAGGCCGAGAAATGGTGGAGCGTCCGCGAATCCGCTGGACCCTGCATGACCGAAGCCGAGCCCGTAACGAACGGTATCGTCAGATCCAGGCTCAGCCGGTTGCTCAGCCCATAGATGATGTCGACGTTGATGAGGTGCACCGTGCGGACAGGAGGAACGCCGGAAGGTGCCGCCGCATCGTTGCGTTGATCTCCCACGTAGAAGTCGTTTGCGTCGGCGTATTGATACGAAACTTGAGCCTGCCATTGCTTGGCCGGGAGGAATGGATCGTTCTGGACACCCAAACTGGGTGCCGTAAACCGCACCGGCTGTCAGCCCTGGCCCGAGGCGGGCCGCGCAAGGCCGAGAACCGCCACCACACTCAAGAGGCCGACGAGCCAACCCGGGGCACCGGCACGGTGACTTGCCATTAACGTCAGGACGTGCTTCATGACAATTGTCCCCTTTGCGTTCAACCATGCCTCTTTCGCCAACTTGAATCGGTCCAGTCCGACTCCCGTCTTTCCCATTTGTTTCAAGTACAGGCAATGCTCCCGAAAGTTGGCGCCTCCGCGTTCTAGCGCAGGCGGCCAGGAAGTTGCTCGCATAGCGTGCCTCACCCCCAAGCGAGCGATCTATCCGTAGAGGTACGGAGGATCGCGATGTAACCGTGACAACTTTGTTGGAGTCGGTCCGCCGAATGGGGAGAACTTGGTCAGCGCGGCGGCCGATCGATCAGGACGAGGTCGGAGCTTCCGCGGTAGCGGTCGAAGAGGATCTGCTTGCCGTCAGGCGAAACATCGAAGCTCTTCATGACGAATTGTTGGGTCAGATGCGTCAGAGGGCGCAGTTTGCCAGTGGCAAGATCCAGCAGCGAGAAGTTCTGCAGCCACAACACACCCTGCGTAACGACCAGACTCTTCCCGTCGGGCAGAAACCGGTACCGATCGCCCGTGGCCCCGACCAAGACCTCCGGCAGCGGGAAAGGCTGCTTGTCTGGCGTGACGCCCTGGATCCGGACTGTCGCGCCGCCTCGACCTTCAGAGTAGAGGATGACGCGCCCGTCGGGCGACCAGACCGGATTCGAAATGACCGAGTTCACTCCGTCGACCAAGCGAACCGGCGCTCCGCCATCCAGCGGCACTTTGAAGAGCGGGTTTGCCTTGTCGTCGCTGCCGGCGACGGCGATCCATTTTCCGTCGTGGGACCAGGATGGCGCACCGCGGACTTCGAGTGACTCCGCGACGTGACGCGCACCGGTTCCGTCCGAGGCCATCAGGTAAAGGCGCCCACGTCCTTCACTGCGAACGACGAAGCAGATCTGGCTCCCGTCGGGTGAGGCAGCCGGTGCAGATACCACGCCGCCCTCGCTTCCCTTCCACAGCTCAGTCTCTGACCCGCCCTCCCACTTCCAGAGTCCGTCCGCCGCCCCCTTGGAGCCCAGATATAAAATGCAGTCGCGCCCGAAGCGGGGAGCGGAGGCGCGCACCGTTTGCAGTTTGAAGTGCTTCACGCTGGACTCATCGACGACATGGTCCGTGATCGGTACGGTCCATAGATCCCGAACGGGATTCGCCACCGTCGCGACCAGTCGCTGGCCGTCGCCGCTGGCATCGACCGAAACGTACTCCTCCAGACCCGCGGTCACCGGGTGCGGAATCCGCCTTTCGACATCCATCGCGTAGAGGCATGAACCGGAGCCGTCCTCTCGCATCGCGGTGTAGATCAGCGTCCGATCGTCGAGCAAACGCGGATACGCGACTCTCGAACTGTGATGGGTCAGTCGCTCGGCGACCCCTCCCGCCGGAGAGACACGCCAGACGTCCATTTCGTCCGGTATCCCGCGGACAAAGTAGATGAAGCGCCCGTCCGGCGACCAACTGACGTAGTGCTGGTGGATCCCGGGCTTGTCGACACAAATCTGCCTGGCGTTTCCCCCATTTTTATCGGCGACGAAGATTGGATCCCCGGGTTCCGGAGTGAAATAGACGACGCGATCCTGGTCGGGCGACCAGGCTGCCTCAACGGCGTTCGGCAGGAATACCCGTGGCGTCCCACCGATGGTTGTCACGAGCCAGATGCTGTAGAGCTTAGTGTCAAGGGGCAATTGGTTGCCGCGGATGAGGACGTCGCCGTAGTCGTTACGGAACCACACGTGGGCTCCGTCGCCGGAAAACCCGACGTTATTCACGAACGTGTTGGCGAGGGCCGGGAACCGGCCCTTGGTGAGATTCAGGAACTCGCCGCTGCCTACCTGTCCTACCCAGGCGTCGAACGACCCTTCGTGGTCCGCGAGAAACGCCACGAACTTGCCATCGGAGGAGATGCTCGCATCCAGCTCGGAGCCTTCCCAGGACGTGAAACGGCTGAAGCGAGCACCGGCGAGGGGGTTCTGCCAGACAGGGCGGAGAAGTCGCCAAACCGTGGCGCCTAGCGCCACGACAACTGCAGCCGCGATCACCGTGGGAATCCAAGCGCGGCGGCGCGACGGCGCTGAAACAGTGAGAGGCTCCGCACCGCTTGTGGCATCGGAAAGGTGGTTCCTTACCGACAGAAGATCTCGGGCCAAATCTTTGGTCGAGGCGTAGCGCTCTTCCGGATCCTTGGCGATGCACCGCTCGACGATCCACCGCAGCGGCACCGGCACCTGCGGGTTCACAGTGCCGATCTGCTCCGGCTCATCGCGGATGATCGCCGTGAGTATCTCGGGCGTGGTCTTCCCCTCGAACGGCCGCTTGCCAGCCGCCATCTCGTAAAGCACCGAACCGAACGAGAACTGGTCGGAGCGATAGTCCATCGCCTGCGCGCTCGCCTGCTCCGGCGACATGTAGCCCACGCTTCCCAAAATGACGCCGGGCTCGGTGGCGTGTGTCTTGGTCGGCGCGAAGCTCCCCGCAGCGTCGACCTCCGACTGCGAGAGCTTCGCCAGGCCGAAGTCCAGTATCTTCACGAGCCCGTCCTTGGTCACCATCACGTTCGCGGGCTTCAGATCCCGGTGAACGATCCCCGCCTCGTGCGCCTTCGCCAGCCCGTCGGTGATTTGAACAGCCGTCTGGAGCAGGCGCTTGATCGGAAGCGCGCCGTCAGCGAGGATCTCCTGCAACGTCCTGCCCTGAACGAGCTCCATCGCCATCCACGAGACCGAGTCCGTCGTACCAAAGTCGTAGATCGTGACGATGTTGGGGTGATTGAGCGCCGAGGCAGACCGCGCTTCCTTCTCGAAGCGCTTCAGGCGAGACGGGTCGTCGGCCACCTCGGGCAGCAGGACCTTGATCGCGACCTCGCGTCCGAGCCGCGTGTCCTGGGCCCGCCAAACCTCGCCCATGCCCCCCGACCCGATTCGTTCGAGGACGCGATACTGGGCAAGTATCTGGCCGCGCTCGAGTGCCACGAGACTCTCCGTTCCATCCAGAAGCTGCCGTCCGTTTTTGGGCAGAATCCTAGCCCTGTCGGCTTGCGGTCGGCAACCCGCACCTCAGGCGAGCACCCAGAGGATGCGGTAGGGCCGAATGATGCGGACGCAAGAGGTACGTGAACGGCCGGCGAAAACGCCGTGGTATCGCACGAGGTTGGCATAGACGGAGCGCGCAGACCATATCGGCAGCGCCTGCATCCGGTCAGCGCTCTTGCAACGCGCGGTCGAAGAGCGCGCGCGCCCGCGCAAAGTTCTTTTTCGTGGACGGCGAGCCGACATTCCATTTCGCGCGCGATGGCCAGGATCGGCTGCGGCCTCGCGCCTGCTCAGCGACCGAGCTGCTGCGCCAGGATTTCGACGCCACGCTCGACGACGTCGGGGGCCGCGGCCGTGAAGCAGATGCGCACATGGGTGGGATAGGGACCGAAGCTCGGTCCCGGCGCGACGAAGAGGCCGCGCGCGGCGCAGTCTTCCAAGAATCCGCCGAGACCGCGGTCGTCGAGTCGCTCGGCCACGTCGAGGAAGAGGAACGTGCTGCCCTCCGGTGCGGGAACGCCGAGGCGCGCGGCCGCGCTGCGTCCCATTTGCTCGTACTGTGGCTTCACCTGCGCGATCCAGGCATCGCCTCGACCGTCGAGCGCTCTGCATGCAGCGAGCTGCGATGCGGTCGGCGTCGAATAGAAGGCATGCGTGCTCACCTTGCACAACTCGTTCACGATGGCTCGAGGTCCGAGCACGTAGCCGCAGCGATTCCCTGCCATCCCGAATGCCTTGGAGAACGAGTGCACGGAGAGCGTGCGTTCGGGAGCGAGCTGCCGGCAGTAGATGTGCTCACCCTCGTAGACGTAGTCCTCGTAGACCTCGTCGGACAGAATCCACAGATTCTCTCGCGACGCCCACTGCACCAGTGCCTCGACCCATGCGGGTGGCAGCACGCGACTCGTCGGGTTGTTCGGAGTACTGATGTAGAGCGCCGCGGTGCGCGCCGTGAGCTTCCGGCGCGCGGCCTCGACCGCGGCCGCCGCCGAATCGACTTCGCCGATGCAGGGCACGGCGACCGGCACTCCGCGGGCGCAATGCACGATGCCGTGGATCAACGGCCAGTAGGGTGCGAGCACGAGAACTTCGTCGCCTGGCTCCAAGAGCGCGCCGACCACAGCACCGAGGCCGCCAGTCGCGCCCGCGCTCACCAGCACCTCGGCACGTTCGGTGGCGACGCCCATGCGCCGGGCCGTGCGCTCGATGATGGCGTCCTGCAATGCGGGCAAGCCTTGCGGCGACGCGTAGCGATGCATCCCCGGGTGATCCTCGACGCGGAGGTCCTGCATGCGGCATCCGGCGGCCGGCTCGAGCCAGGTGTCGCCGACATGTAAGGGATAGATTTCGCCTTGGAACGTCGCCATTCGATGCGCGAGCCCGGAGTATACTGAGCCGCCGATGTTCGCGATCGATGGCGCAACGAGCGGATGACGCGGCACCGGGGCCTCCTCGGGCAATGCAACGCTGGAGCTTAGCATGCAGAATGCGTCAGCCAAGATCCTCGCCCTCGTGCCGGCGTACAACGAAGGTGCGCGCGTGCGCGGCGTGGTCGAAGGCGCGCGCCGGCACTTGCCCGTCCTCGTCGTCGACGATGGCAGCACTGACGACACGACGGCGCACGCAGAAGGCGCCGGCGCCGAGCTGCTGCGCCGCCCCAAGAACGGCGGCAAGGGCATGGCGCTGCGCGATGGCTTTCGCCACGCGCTCACCGGCGGCTACGATGCGGTGCTCACCCTCGATGCCGACGGCCAGCACGACCCTGCTGAAATCCCCGCATTCTTGCAACGCTTCGCCGAGAGCGGCGCCGATCTCATCATCGGCAGCCG
Organism: Candidatus Krumholzibacteriia bacterium; assembly: GCA_035649435.1. Taxonomy (GTDB): domain Bacteria; phylum Krumholzibacteriota; class Krumholzibacteriia; genus DASRJW01. Next base: position 35,778 of record DASRJO010000046.1, read on the forward strand.
CGACTTCCACCACATGCCGCCGGTGCGGCGTTTCGCCAACTCGCTCGGGCGTCACTTGTTTTCATGGGCCATCGGCCAGCCCGTGGCCGACAACCAATCGGGCTACCGCTTCGTCCACCGCCGCCTGATGCAGTCGATGCTCGAAAGCGACGAGCACGGTTTCGAGTTCGAGGTGGAAATGATCGTCGTCTGCGTCCGCAACGGCTACAAGCTCGATTGGGTCCCGATCCGCACCATCTACGCCGGTGAGAAGAGTCACATCCGCCGCGGCCACCACGTGAAGCACTTCTTCCGCGTCGTCTGGCAAACCCGCCGCGCCATGCAAGGCGCCCGCAAGCCCGGCTGATCGTAAACCAGCATTCACATCAAAGCGTGTCGAGTGGGACGTCGTGATCCGGGACTGGGTAGGCGCGGTCGAGCGCCGCGAGATCCTGTGCATCCAGAATCAGCTCGGCGGCGGCGGCGTTCTGGCGCAAGTGCTCCGGCTTCGCGGCCTTGACGATGGTGACGACGCCGGGGCTGCGCAACGTCCAGGCTAACGCCACTTGCGCTGTCGTCACTCCGTGCCGACTCGCGACTTCACGCAGCGCCTCCGCTTGGCGCAGCTTGCCCTGTTCGAGCGGCGTGTATGCCATGAGCGCGACTCCGTGAGCGACACACCAAGGCAGGAGATTGCGTTCGATGCCGCGGCGACCCAGGTTGTAGAACACCTGATTGGCGCACACGTGACTGCCATGCGGCATCTCGTCCACACCACGCATGGCATCGAGGTCGAAATTGCTGACGCCATAATGGCGGACCTTGCCTTGCTCCCGCAGGATTGCGAAGGCTTCGAGAGTCTCCGCGAGAGGGTGCCGGCCCTCCCAGTGCAGGAGATACAGATCGATCGAGTCGCTGCGGAGCCGGCGCAGGCTGCGTTCCGCTGCCGCGATCGTCCCCTTACGGGACGCGTTCTTTGGCAACACTTTGGTCACCACGAAGACCTGATCGCGCCGGCCGCGGATCGCTTCCCCCACCACCTCCTCGGCACCGCCATCGGCATACAATTCCGCCGTGTCCACCAGCACGAGTCCAAGATCGAATCCGACCTGCAGCGCAGCCACCTCGCGCGCGCGAGCGTGGCGGTCGACACCCATGTCCCACGTTCCCTGTCCGAGAACCGGGAGCTTCGCCTCCGTCCGGGTTTCAAACACTCGCATTCGATTCCTCGCGGGAACTCACGGAGGGGATAGATCGAGCTTCAGCACCACGATGTCCTTCAGTTTATCCCATGGCAGGAGCTTGCCGTCCTGATCGATGCTTCCCAGCTGCGTCGTCGCGATGTAGATCAATGAATTGCCGACGATGACGCCCGTGGTCGGCACGTCGTAGCTCGGGTGCGCCGATTCGAGGACGCGAATGCGCGTGATGCGATCGTGCTGTGGGCTCAGAAATCCCTGGACGACGCGTTCGGGCCGCACGCCGTTCTGAATGCCGACCAGGCTCTCGCCGTGGACATAGAGACCGTCCACGCCGTTGAACACCACGCCGGCAGGAAGCGACAGCAGCCGCCGCGCCTTCGTGCGCAAGTTGACGACCTCGATGCCAAAGCCGCTGTTGGCGAAGTAGAGCGACTCCCCGTCGGGCGCGATCGCGATGCCGTTGATCCAGGCTCCGGGGACCGGTAGGAACGGCGCGAGAACATCCGCTTGGCGATCGATGCGGTACACGCCGTCCGGCCCGGCGGAGATGTAGACATCGCCGTTCGATGCGAGCGTCAAATCGTTGAATGCGACCGGCTCGGATCGGTTGCCGGCGAGATACTTTTGGATCAATGCACCGCTTTTGAGATCGTAGCGGAAGACGCCGCACTGGCCGACTGTCTCCGTATCCGGGATGGCCATCGCCATCTCCGCACCCAAGTTGCTGGCGTTGACCCATAGCTCGCGGCGTGCCGGATCCAGCTTGATGCCGAGCACACCCCACAGCCCATCTCGCGCCTCGGGCACGAAGTCCTGCGCCTGGCCCTTGCGGTCGACTCTCACGACTTTGCGCCGGTAGATGCTGCCCAGGTAATACACGTCGTCGACCGGATCGTAGGCGAGGCTTTCCGGCATGAGGTCGCGCTGCGGCAGAGTGAACGCCACCGTGCTCCGCACCATCGGCTCGAGATTGCGCCGAAAACGCTCTTGCACCGCCGCGAAGTCCGGGTGGGTGCGAACCGGATCCAGCTCTTTGGCGGTATCGATCTCGTACGCCGTTCCAAATTCGGCCACACGGCTCAGCCATTGCAGCCCCTTCTCGTGGTTCCCGGCTCGCACATGCGCCAAGGCCGCGTTCCAAGCACATCGGGACAAGTGTGGCCAGAGCGCGAAGGCTTCCTCGTACGCCCTTGCGGCTGCGGCAAAGTCTCCCGCGCCGGATGCCTTCGACGCATGCGCCAACAATTCGGACACCATGTCTTGCCGTGGCTGCGCCCTACCTGCTGGCGACACCAAGCAGACGAGAATCACGACCAAGAGCGGGATCATCCGCATGCTCTCCTCTCGAGTGTCAGGACTGGATCTTCTGTCATCCGCGTCCGCACGTCGAGACCCCAAATTCGCCGCGTGCACTTCAATGGACCTGCTGTAGAATCCGGCCGGGACGAAACTTCGATCGGAGGTCGCAATGCAAGCCCTGGCAAACTTGAGCGAGCTCGTCGTCGCGCAGAGAAAGGACTGGGGCGAGATCCTCGTCGATCTCGAGCAGGGCAATCGGTATCGAGTTTTCGGTCCAGATGGCCAGGAGATGCTACGTGCTGGAGAAACAGGCGGCTCTTGGATCGCCCGGATGTTCTTGCGTTCGTGGCGCCCGTTCGAAATGTCGCTCGTGACGCCCGAGGGCAAACAAGTCCTGCACCTGCAGCGACCTTTCAAGTTCTACTTCACCGAGATTTATGTCGCCGATGCCAACGGCCGCACGCTCGGGCACGTGCGTCGACGCTTCTCCATCCTGCGCCGTCTGTATGCCGTCTTCGACGCCGGCGGTCGCGAGGTGTTCCAGCTCTACGCCCCGTTGCTCCACCCATGGACCTTCGAGGTGCGACAGAACGATCGCGCCCTCGGCAAGATCGCCAAGCGCTGGAGCGGCTTGCTGCGCGAAGGCTTCACCGACGCCGATACCTTCGGCGTCGCCTTCCCACCCGGTGTCGATGCCGGCATGAAGGCGGTCCTTCTTGGCGCCACCTTCTTGATCGACTTCGCCCACTTCGAAAGCTCGAAGTAAGATCGTCAGGCGCGTGCGGGAGGTTCGTGCCAGCGCTCGCGCGGCACCCATTTCTTGTCGGCGGGATCGGACTCGTAGTGCGGCGACATGATCTGCACGCTATGCTCGTTGAAGACATCCTGGATGTTCGCATGCAGCGCGGCCAGCGTCTTGATGCGTTCTTCGGGCTTCTCGATCATCGCGATGACTTGGTACTCGACGTAGAAGTCCGAGAGCGCGGTCTGGAAGACGAACGGCGGCGGATCCTTGCGCAAGCCCGGCGTGCGGTCGGCCGCCATGCACAGCATCGCATGCACCTGCCGCCATGGCTCCGTGTAGCCGATGGTGAGGGTGGTGGAGACGTAAACGCCTTCGCTGCCGGCGAGTCGCGTGAAGTTCTTCGACGCCTTGGACACCAGCAACCCATTCGGAATGTTCACGACCTCGCGCTTGTTGGTGCGGATCTTGGTCGACAGCGCGCCGATCCCGAGCACCACGCCCTCGTCGTCATCGATGCGCACGTAGTCGCCTGGCTTGAGGGCGCGGCTGTACAGGATGACCAGACCTCCGAGCAGCTGTCCCACGACGCCGGACGCCCCGAGCGAGAACATGAGGCCGACGAAGACGCTCACGCCCTTGAACGCCTCGGAGCCGCTCCCGGGAATGTAGGGGTAGGCCATGACCAGGGCGAGAAGCCACACCAGCACGGCGAGGATCCGGCGCGTGGGCTGGATCGTCTCGCGCACGCCTTCCGGCGCGTCAATTTTCCCGGTTTCGATGGCAATCATGAAAAGAGCGAGCAAGCGCAAGAAGAAACGGGTCACCACGAAGATGAGAACGATGATGACGAGGTCCGGCAGCACGGAGAGGAACCCGCTCACGACGGACCGCAAGCCAGCGAGCGAGTTGCCGCGCAACGTCTCTCCCCATGGGCGGGTGAATGGAAAGCGGCGCAGCATGAACGTCAGCCAATTGAACAGCAGCATGAGTCCCACGACCCAGGCGGCGAGGCGCGTGCCCCCGCGCAATACCGCCACCCACTGCTCCGGACCGAAGACTCGGAACCCCCGTACCGCGACGATGCCCGAGGCCCGATCCGCCATGGCGTCGAATCGGCTGGCCAGCAAGCGATAGATGCGCCGCAGCGCCCAGATCAGGACGATGAACACCGCCGTACCGATCAACGCCTGCAAGATGCCGCGCAGCAGCTGCCTGGGCGTCCGGGCCTCGTGCAGCTCGCGCAGCGCCAGCGCCAAGCTCTGCACTGCACCATCGCGCAGAGCCTCGAGCGTGGGGCCGATGCTGGTGTCTGCGTCCGCTGGAACGAGGACGAACGCGCCGCGATTGTCGATCGTGATCAGGAGGCCCTCGGGGCACTTGCGCCAACCGACATCCAGATCACTGGCATGCGCGACCAGATGCCCAATGCGCTCGACGGCGGCGGTGACGCGAGCATCCGGTTGCTGCCCCAAGAACTCGCCGCGCAGAACCGCAATCTCGCGATTGAAGAACACCAGTTTTGCCGGCTTCGCGACGGCGAGCGAATCTTGAATCTGGGCCAGAGCCGGCCGGGGGGCGAAAACCGCCCAGCACATCAGAAGGAGTCCGAGCACGAAGATTCCACGACACGGTCGTCGATCTCGAGCGAAGCTCAGCGACCGGTGTTCCCGGCTCTTGCTTGGACTTGCTTCCATCCCTGTCGGTCCTTCCTGTGCCTGACTCCAAAATCCACGCGCAGATTACACCGCATCGATCGTCCGCTCGCTCCCTCAGATCGAGAAACCGAAGATCAAGCGCAGGTTGCGATAGATCAGCTTGGCATCCTGGACTTGGCCGCCGATGTCGGCGAGCGGCAACCTGTCGGTGTCGCCGAAACCGTAACCGGCGCCGAGGGTGAACTCGGACTTCCCGACCGTGAAGCTCGATCCCACGGTCACGAGATAGGTATCCCAGCTTGAAAACGACGTGTTGGAGTTCGAGCCTTTGAAGTTGGCGCTGTAGTCGGTGGCGAAGGCGGCGAATCCCACCGTGCGCGGCGAGATCTGGTACTCCAATGCCACTCCCCAGTTCACCACCGATTCCAGGTTCTGCAGCACTGGTGCGGGAATCGTGGCCCCCGAACCCTGCGCCACGAAGCTCGAAGTTTTCAGGACGTCATAGGGACCGATGGCCTCGAACCACTCGACGCTCGCGTGCACCGTCGCCGCTGCGATCGAGTACGAGGCGCCGAACCCCGCCGAGATCGGCGAGCGATAATCACTCGACGCCTCCTGCAGAGTCACCGCGTACTCGTTCGTCCCCGGGGATCCGGTGGTGTCGACATTCAGGATGTCGATGCCACCCTTGCCGCTGCCGGCGATGTGCAAGCTCGGCGAGGTGATGTTGGCGCCGAAACTGAACCCCACCACGTGCCAGGCGACGCCCGCCTTCCACAGCAACCGGTAGTCGGTGTAGTCGAAGCCGCGCAGATCCAGGCCGACGGTGGCCTCCCCCGCCGGGTCCATCGTTTGGCTGGTGACGCGCGTGCTGGCGAATTGCGATCGCACCGCCAGGTACTGGCTCACGCCGATGCCGAGCCTTTCCGTCACGCGGTACGACCACGTGAGACCCGCCCAGGACTCGTCGAGGTCGATTCGAGATACGAACTCGTCGAAGGCTTCCGTGCCGCTTGCGGCCGTTTGCTGGCGCGCGTCCACCTCGGCGCCGAAGACGAAGCGCGGAAAGAACGAGTAGTAGAGCGTGTGCCCTTCCGGCAAGAAGCGCGGAAACGTGCCGCTGACGAATGTCGGGACGAGACCCGACTGGGACGTCTCGAGATCGATCCCAGGCCCGGCGCCGTTTTCGAGCCGCAACGTGGAGTGCTCGAATGCCTTGGCGGTGAGGATCAACGGCGCGTCGAGCAGCGCCACACCGCCTGGGTTGTAATACGTGCCGCTCAAGTCGACGACGCTACCGATCACGACACCGCCCAAGAGCAGAGAGCGCGATCCATATTTCTGCGACCAGTAATGCGTGTCCTGAGCCGACGCGTTCGCCGCCAATGCGAGGACGAGTGCGGCGCAGGCAAGACCTCGGCGCATGCGAACCTCCTGCGTCCAGCTGCACCAGCCAGCCGACGTCGGTTGGGGAAGGCCGCAGTCTAGCACCGAGAATCCGGGCTTGGCTCAGGAGAATGAGGCAGCCCACCGTTTTCGCGGGACTCCGTCATGGCGATGGGAAGGAGGTGAACCTGCGAGACTCAGGGCTCGAGCTGCTGACGAATGCGCGCGCGGAACACGGCCACGCACTCGTCGTTGACACCGGCTTCTTGCAGCCAGTAGGTCAGCGCCGCGTCGCTCAGCCCGGCGAGCTCGTCGGCCGTGGGCTGCATGGGTTCTTGCTGCTCGGTGGTGGTGCTGATGCAGGGAGAGCTGCCCATACCGTTCTGGCGCATCGCCAGCACGTAGAAGGCCAGATCCCAACGTTCGTTCTCGTCGAGGATGTCGTACGCCGGCATCGCCGTGCCGGGAATTCCGAAGGTCACGGCATTGAACACACGCGCGGGGGACAACGTTTCATCGAAGCGCGCGTCGAGGAGATCGCCTGGTGGCGGTGTGAGTCGAAGGCCCACTTCCGTCTGCCCGCGTCCGTCGTTGCCATGGCAGGCAGCGCATGCCTGAGTGTACAAGGCAGCCCCCTGGTCCAGACTTGGCATCTCGGCGGGCGTCAAGCGCAGCTCGTGCACTTCGACGACGTCACGCCACAGCGCTCGTAGAATCTCCTGGACCTCCGGGGCCGGCGCATGCCGGGAAACCAAGCGCTGCGCGCTCGCCATGTTGCGCAGCAGCATGAGATCCACCGGTTGGCGCACCGTGCTCGCCCCGCGCAGAGCCGAGACGGCGCGTCGCGGCTCCGGCGCCAAGATGTCGCGCACTTCCGACAGGATGGCTCGTTGTTCCTCGTACTCTGTGCTGTCGAGGATCTCGCCATCGCTGCCCACCGCATCGGGATAGTCGCCGATGACATACTCGATCAGCCCGAGTGCACGATGGATCTCCGCCAGCCGTTGCGACTCTTCCGTGGCTGTCTCGACGCCTGCTCCGGCCGGAGTGACCGCGGCGATGATCAGGCTCGCGCAGGCGAGACCCAATGCGACCGTGAGGAAAACCCACGCGATCACCTTGTCCCACGCCGGCCGGGATCCAGACGGAGTCCCCGATTCCCTTGCAAGTCGCATGATCCCCCGAAGCTGCATGCACGATCCAACGCGCTCGCGCAGTACCGACTCGCGCCCTGTCTCGACGCCATCATCGCGCGCGAGGCATTGCGCGCCCGTATCCACAACTCGCAGAAGTCAAATCGCGGGGGAAATTGCATCGCACGTGCCACGGCGGCGCAACGTGTCCGCACGCGCATCAACGCGGTCGCGGCTCGCTGTAGAAAGCGCGGAGGAAGGTGTCCCAGAGGCGGTCGGTCGTGGCGGCGCGGAGCGCCAGCAACAGATGCGACATCAGCAGCACCTTGTAGCGCGGGCGAGGGTGGCGGGCGGCGACGGCGCGAGCGATGACCCGCGCCGCGTGCTCGGGATCACCGGCCAGCTTGCCGAGCAGCCCGCGTGTGTAGGCTTCGTGCGTCAGGCGCGCCACCGATTCATTGAGCGCGGCGTACGGACTGGAGGGTGCATTGGCCGTCATGCTGCCGACCGCCGTGGCACTGAAATGTGTGCGAATCAGCCCCGGTTGGATGTGGACGACGTCGATGCCGAAGGCACGCACCTCGAAGCGCAACGCATCGCTCACCGCTTCGAGTGCGTGTTTGGTGGCGTGGTAGATGCCGCCGCCGGGGAAGGTCAATCGTCCAGCGATCGAGCCGACGTTGACGATCCTGCCCCAGCGCTGGCGCCGCATCGCGGGAAGCACGAGCTGGGTCAAACGCACGGTGCCGAAGACATTGGTCTCGAACTGCTGGCGCAGCCGCTCCGGACTCACCTCTTCCACGGCACCGGATTGGCTGTAGCCCGCGTTGTTGATCAGGACGCCGACCGCGCCCTCGCGTTCTTCGACGGCGCGCACGGCAGCGCGCATGGATTCTTCCGATGTGACGTCGAGCGTCATCGTGTCGCAACCAGCGGCGGCGAGGTCCTCCAGCTTCTCGAGCCTCCGTGCGGTGGCGTACACCTTCCATCCACGCGTCACCAAGTGCCGCGCCGTGGCAGCGCCGATGCCGGTCGAGCAACCGGTGATGAGCACCGCGCGAGAAACGTCGTGCACCGCTCCCTCCGATCGCATCGCGAGGACAGCCGGAATGCACCATGGCTGCCCGCCGCGGGCGAGACTCTAGCATCCACGCCCATCCATTGACACGGCCTCGCAGCGTTGCCTAGCATGCACACCATGAGCATCGATACACGCCCGTACGAACAGCGAGCGGCACGACTGCGCGGTTTCATCGTCGATCTCACGCTCGAGATTTGTCGCCGCCGCACCGTCGACTACCTGCTGCAGGACTACCCGCAGGGCGGACCCGACGACATGCCGGCACCGGGAATGGAAGGCCGAGTCACCGAAGTGCTCGCCGCGCATCTCGACGCGTGGAAGGTGCCCTATGCGACGCACGTGCGCACACCGGGGCGCGACAATCTGCTCGCACGCATCGGACGCGGCGAGCCGGGCTACCGCAAACTGTTCCTGCTGCTGCACACCGACACCGTGCCGGCCGGGGATCGCGATGCGTGGAAATTCGATCCGTTCGATCCCTTCGAGAAGGACGGCAAGCTCTATGGCCGCGGCGTGCTCGACAACAAAGGGCCGCTGGCCGCCACCTTCGCCGCATTCAAGCTCTTGCACGAAGACGAGACGGAGATTCCCGGCCAGGTGGTCTTCGGTGCCGTGGGCGACGAGGAAGTTGGCGTCGGCGACGGCATCGAGTTCCTGTTGCGTGAAGGCCTCATCGATGCCACGGATGCCATCGTCCCCGATGTGGCCGGTGAGATGCGCGAGATCAACGTCGCCGAGAAGGGCCGCCTGGTGGTGAAGGTGCGCGCCAAGGGCAAGCAGGCCCACGCCATGGACCCGTCCAAAGGCGTGAACGCCATTCACGCTGCCGCGCGCTTCCTGCACGAGCTCGAAGGCTTCCGTTTCGCCTACGAGCCGCACGTTCTCCTCGATCCGCCGACGATCAACACCGGCATCATCCGCGGCGGCTCGGCACCGAACAGCGTCGCCGCCGATTGCGAGGTCACGCTCGACATTCGCTACCTGCCGTCGCAAAACGCCGAGCGCATCCTCGCCGATCTCGAAGGCATCGCCGCCAAGGTGCAGATGCCGGGAGCCAGGTTCCTGATCGAGAAGGTGCAGAACGCGCGTCCCTGCGAGGTCGCGCCCGACGCTCCGATCGTCAAGCTCATCCAGCAGGTCGCGCCCGACGCACGTCCCATGGGCTCTGGAGGCGGCACCTTCTCCAAGCCGCTCGTGCATGCCGGGATCCAAGCCGTCGGCTGGGCGCCGGGTCACGAAGCCACCTACCACCAAGCGAACGAAGAGATCGAAGTCGCGCAGCTGGTCACTTTCGCCGGCCGCATGGCCGCTCTCGCCCGCGCCATCGCCTCGATGCGCATCTGAGCCGAATCTCCGACCCCACGCATGAGGCGTGGCCACCGCTTCCAGCGACCTGCCCCATGCCAGATCCGTAGATCTACTGATTCCTTCCTCGGCTTCCCGTTGTGCGGTGACGCCGCATGACCTCGTTGGAGGGGGCACAGGAGGGTCTACTCCCTTCTCTGAACCAAGGCGCGGTCGAAAACCAGGCTCGAGGAACTCGTGGCGCGAGCGACCCGACAAAGTCCGTGGGTTAGAGCCAGGAGGGCCGAGCGCCGGCACCCCAGATTCCCCGGCGTCGGCGGGAGTGCTACTCTTGAACGCTCGACCACATCGACCCGGCTGGATGAGCTCCCCAGGCCAGTCCGAGGAACTCACCCTCGGGAGGCGGCAGTGGCAGCAGCTCGCTCCCCTCGGGAGGCAGAAGAGGCGGCCCGCTCTTCGCGGGAGCCAGGTTCCCCGGGCAGCCGGGATCTGGAAACGACAATCGTGTTGTTGGAACGCGTGCGCCGTGGCGAGCGCCGCGCGACCGAGCGCTTGGTCCGCCGCTACATGCCAGAGCTCTTGCGCTGGGCGCACGGACGCTTGCCGCACTACTGCCGCCCACTCGACGACACGCAAACCCTTGTGCTCGACAGCCTCGAGAGTGCGTTGTCCCATTTGGAGAAGTTCGAATACAGGCGGGAGGGAGCGTTCCTCTCCTACTTGCGAACGATCTTCATGAACAAGCTGCGCGACAAGGCTCGCAAGCCGCGGCAGCAGTTCCTGCCGGAAACCGACGTCCCGGGCACCGACTCGCCGGAGGACGACATGGTGCGCACCGAGTTCTGGGGAACCTACGACAAGGCTCTGGCCGCACTGCCCGAGCGTATGCGGGAAGCCGTCATCTTGCGGCTCGAGCTCGACTGGAGCTTCGCACGGATCGCGACCGCCATTCACAGTCCCACGGCGAATGCCGCGCGGATGTATGTGACGCGTGGCATTCGGCGCTTGGCCTCGGAGATGAACCATGCAGCCGCCTGACGAGAGCAGCGCCATGGGTCGGAAGAACCTCCAGCGCGTGTCCGACGCGCTTGCGGACGCTGTCCCAATCGATTGGCATGCCGAAATCGCCGCGCATCCCGAGCTCCGCGAGCAATTGACGAACTTGCAGCGCCTCGAGTCCATTCGCACCAGCTTCTCGGGGTCGATGGATTCTTCCACCGGACCGGGCAAGAACCACACCGTGGACTTCCCCACGACCTGGGGACACCTCGAGGTCAAGAGGCTCGTCGGGGCTGGAGCTTTCGCCGAAGTGTTTCTCGCCTACGATTCGCGCCTCGACTCGTTCGTGGCGTTGAAGCTGTTGCGGCGCGATCGCATCCGCAGCGATCGGGCGCGCTTCCTGCGCGAAGCAAAGCGCCTGGCGCAGGTGCAGCATGCGAACGTCGTCACGGTCCATGGCGTCGACGAGCACGAGGGCCGACCGGGCATGTGGATGCAGTTCCTGCAAGGCCAGAACCTCGAGCAACGTCTCGACGAACAGGGAACGCTGAGCTGGCAGGAAGCAGCCACGATCGGCGCACAACTGTGCCAAGCCCTCGCTGCGATTCACGCCATCGATCTCTTCCACGGGGATTTGAAAACGGCGAACGTCGTCCGCATCGCCGACTCTGGACTCAACGTGCTGATGGATTTCGGCGCCTCGAGCGAGGTCTCCGCGTCCGGATGCGGCCAATCGTCCACGTGCGGTACGCCGCTCGTCATGGCCCCCGAAGTGTTCCTGGGAACAGGCCCACAGAGCCGGGCGGGTGACATCTATAGCCTGGGTGTCCTCCTCTATCGAATCGTGAGCGGCCGCTACCCGGTGGAAGCAGACCGGCCCGAGGATCTGCGCACGAAACATCGACACCGCGAGGCCGTGCCTCTGCGCGACCGGCGTGCGGACCTGCCGGCGCGCTTCATCCAAACGGTGGAGCGCGCTCTGGCCTACGATCCCGGGCAACGCTATCCGAGTGCGGGGGACATGGAGCGCGCCCTGCTCGCGACGCTCGTCGACGCCGCCGAAACCCATGATCTGGTGGCCTGGTGGCGACAACCGGCGGGCGTGATCTCCTCGTGGTTCCGTCACTACCGATGGCGTCTCATCCCGGCGCTGGCCGCTGCGGCTTTGGGAATCTGGCTCCTGATGTTCTTCGAGAACAGGATCCGGTTGGATCTCTACAGGTTTCACGCTGGCCGGACACAACGCATCGAGACACGTGATCGACCGGTGTTCGCACCCGGCGATTCCATCTACATGAAGTTCCAAACTGGCCACGATATGTACGTCTACGTGCTCAACGAGTCGGTGACATCGCCATGCGAAGTCGTCGCGCTGTTCCCGCTCGAATACATGGATCGCGGCAACCCCTTGCCTGGCGACACGGCTCACCTGCTGCCCGGGACCCTGCGCGGCAAGGTCGCGTATTGGCAAATGGACGAGATGGGCGGGCAAGAACGCATGCTGATCGTCGTGTCTCGGCAGCCGCTCGCGAAGGTCGAGGCGGTGGTCCAGGAAGCCGCGAGACGGCGTCAGGCCCGCGAGCCCGAAGGCCTGACGCAGGCACCCATTCAGGGGAGCCGCGAGATGAATCCGCCGGCGCCGCCTCCCTGCTCGAGCGAGCTCGATAAGATCCTGCGCAGCTTGGGCGGCACTCGGACTCGGACTTTGTGGTGGGAAGTGATCGAGTTGGAATGCCCGCCGATTGCAGCGTCGAATGGTCGCGGCACGGCCGCGGCATCCCTGGCATCCGCGCCTGCAGTTGCTGCGCCGGCATCGACGAAGGGCAGTGACGCGCCGCAATGAGCTCACGCATCCGCATGCAACGCAGCGCCCGCTGGTCTGTCGTCCTCGTCGTGGGGATGGTGAGCGCAGCACCCTGCGGTGCGAGAGAGCGTGAGCCTGGCGTCGATCCCAGTTTCCTCGAACGCATCGCATCGATTCGACTCGAGAGTGAAGAGGGTCGCGCCACGTCGGCCGAGAATCAGGCGCGCGCGCTGCTCGCGGAAGCCGAGCTCGTGCATGGCCGCCAGTCGGCCGAGGTGGCCGCGAGCCTGGATGCGTTGGTGCAATGCCTGCCGCATGGCCCGAATGCCAAAGCGCCGGAATCGCGCCTGCTGGCGCAGCGTGCCGTCGATCTCAAGCGCAAGCTCTATGGCCGGGAGGATGTCCGGGTGGCGGTAAGCCTGATGAACTTAGGCGTATTGCTCGAAGAAACGGGAGAGCTGCGTCCTGCATGCAGCCTTTACGAGCAGGCCCTGCGCATCACGGAGAAGGAATTGGGACGCGACCAACCGGACTCTGTCCCCATCCTCAAGAACATGGCCGATGCGCGGAGCCGTCTCAGTGACTACGCCGGTGCCATGCGCGATTACGAGCAAGCCGACGCGATCCTGCGTGCTGCGTCCGTCCCCGATGCGTTGGCCCTGTCGGATGTCCTGAACGGGCGAGCCATCGTGGCCTATCAAATCGGCGATTACGTCCAAGCTCGCGATTGCTGGCAGCAGGCGATCGATCTCCGCATCGCGCGCTACGGATCCGATCATCCGCGTGTCGCCTCCCTCGAATACAACCTGGCCGTGCTCCTCAAGGACATGCACGACGACGCAGCTGCCAGGAAGCTGGGGGAGCACGTGCTGGAGCTTCACCTGCGCACGCTGGACGATGCCGAAAACGTGCTCGTGGGCATGGACAAGCTCCTCCTGGCCGAGATCGAGAAAAGCTCGGGCAATCTCCTGTCGGCCAAACAGCTGTTCGAGAGCGCGTTGTCGATTTTTCGTTCGCGCCGTGGCGAGGACAACGATCTCGTCGCCAAGTGCCTGCATGGGTTGGGAACCTTGAACATGGAGCTCGGCCAACCCGAGAAGGCGCGGCAGGATCTCGAGCAGGCGCTGGTCGTCCGGACCAAATGCTTGCCCCAGGATCACTATCTGATCGGGTACACCCTGCGCTGGCTCGCCAGTCTGCATTACGAGATGGGGCGCCTCGTCCTGGCCAGGCAGCTCTGCGAGCGCGCGCTCCTGATCTACGAGCGGGCTTTGGACCCACAGCACCGCGAGCTGGCCGAGGTCCTGGCGCTCCGCAGCGCGCTGCTTTACGAGGCCGGCGATGCCGCAGGAGCCGTCGCGAACGCCCTGCGTGCAGAAGCGATTGGCGCCGCGCATCTTCGGCTCGTGGCGCAGGGTGTCGAGGAAAGAGAAGCGCTTTTGTATGCGCGCATCCGGCCACGCGGGCTGGATGTCGCCTTGCAAGTGGTCGTCGACGATCCGTCGAATTCGTCGGCCACGCGCCGGGTATGGGATGCCGTCATCCGCTCGCGCGCTCTCGTCCTCGATCAACTGGCTGCCCGCAGTCAGGCCGCGGCTCTGGCGCCAAACGCCACAACGGCGCGAACCCTCGCCGATCTCCGCCAAGCGGCGTCGCAGGTCTCCTACCTCACATTGCGTGGTGCTGGTGACTCTCCGGCTCAGCACGCGATTCTCCTCGACGCGGCGCGGCGAAAAAAGGCCGCGGCGGAGCGGGCTCTGGCGAGTCGAAGCCAGCCCTTCCGCAGCGATGTTGCCCGCAACTCGATCGGCCTCGAGTCGGTCATGGACAAGTTGCCACGCGGGAGTGCTCTCGTGGCTTTTTCGACCTACATGCGGACCCATCGCATTTCTCCCTTCTCGGCCGCCGCCGAGCCGCGCTCCGGCACATTGACGCGGGATCGACACTTCATGGCCTTCGTCCTCGCACCGGACCAGAGCATGCGGGTCATTCCCCTCGGACCGGCAAACGAGATCGAGGCATCGGTCGGCCAGTGGGTCGAGGAAGCCGCTTTCGGCACGAGAATCCCCGACCGCACTCCGGACCAAGCCGAGGCTGCATGCTTCGCCGCCGGGAACCGCTTGCGCCGGATGATTTGGGATCCTCTCGAGGCGGCGTTGGGCGACGCGCGATTCGTTCTCGTGGTTCCCGAGGGCGCGTTGCACCAGTTGAACCTCGCGGCGTTGCCTGCGACCTCCGACCGTTACCTGATCGATGCCGGCTGGCAGCTGCACTCCCTCTCGGCCGAACGCGACGTGGTGGCTTATTCCGGATCGCATCGTCAGGGCGCGGATCTCGTGGCAGTGGGTGGAGTGGATTTCGACGTTCCTTTGGCCAAGCCCGTCGACGTCGGGTACGCGATGCCGGCTTCCAGCTCCGCTTTTCGAGATTCCGAATCGCATCCCAGTTCTTCGCCCTCGACACGTGGCGCGGACCTCCCGTGCAGAGGGGTGGAGAGCTGGTCCTTGAAACCGCTTCCCGAATCCTTGGCTGAGGTGGAGGACCTGTTCGAGATCCTCTCGCGGGCTCGAGCAGTCCGCAAGAGCCTGCGGCTCGAGGCAACCCGCCTCACAGGCCCCGACGCCACGGAAGAAGCGTTCAAGGAGCTTGCCGAAGGCAAGTACTGGCTGCACCTGGCGACACATGGATTCGTCCTTGGATCGGATTGTCGCCTTCCCTCTCCCGAATCGCGAGACATCCGCCTCCCGGCCCCGGTGGACGACCAGTCGCAACCCGATTTGGAGCCAGCCAATCCTCTGTTGCTCGCCGGACTGGCGCTCGCCGGTGCCGCCCACCGCAGCCAGATGCCGGTCGAGCGCGAAGACGGCATCCTGACCGCCGAAGAGGTGGCGTGCATGAACCTGCACGGTGTCGAGTGTGTGGTCCTTTCCAGCTGCAAGACCGGCGTTGGGCCCGTCGAGAGCAGCGAGGGAGTGCTCAGCCTTTGCCGGGCATTCCAGATCGCTGGTGCCCGCACGCTGGTCATGAGTCTTTGGTCGGTTTCCGATGCGCACACGCGTTCCTGGATGCGCGCGTTCTACACCTCCGCACTGGAGGACGGGCTCGGGGTCGTCGGCGCCGCGCGCGCCGCGAATGTCACCGTCCTCGCCAGTCTGCGTCGAGCTGGCGCGAGCACACATCCGTTCTATTGGGGTGGGTTCGTCACCACGGGCGACTGGAAGTAGAGGGGCTCGTGCTCACATCCGAGGGAGGAGAAGCATGAAAGAGAAAGAATCCCGAGCGCCGTCGCGCGGTTCGACCCGTGCGGGTGAATCTGCCCCGGATCGCCCTGTTGCCAGGCGCGTGACGTGGGAACCGCGTCGGGTGGAACCCATACACGAGTACGACGGGGTGTATTTCTTCCCCGGCGGTCAGATGGTGATCACGAATCCCAACTTGAAGCACTTGGTCGCGATCGTCGAGAAGGATGCGCCCGCTCTCGGCGATCACATCACTCTGGATTATCGCTGTTGAGGCCCTGGTTTCATTCACGGGAGGTCTGAACATGTCGCATTCGCGGAAACATCCGAAGGCGCTCGTGCATCCGCCGAGCTCCGAGGATCTCAAGAAGTTGCTGAAAAAATACACCGGGCTAGCCACCGAGAATGTCAGCACGGCAGACATGGCGAAGGTCGTGGACACGCTGCACTTCGACAAACAGTTCGAACACTGCAAAGAAGAGCTCGGCGAGATCAAGCTCTTCACCGACAAGATCAACAAGCACCATTTTGTCGGCTATGTCGAGCACGGTCCCTTCCGCTTCATCTTCTTCCGGCCCGCGACATGCGTGAGATGGCCGAACGATGCGGACCCAGATACGTTGCCGCCCTACCAACTGGGAATCTATCGCGAAGCCCCGTATCTCCAGGAGCTGCGCAAACGGGCCAGCGCGGGCGAGGTCCTGTTCGACACCGAAGCCGATGGCGAATCGCTTGGCCTCGAGCCTGGGCTGTTCATCGACACGGACGGAAAAGTGACCGTGATGCGGCCGCCCGCGAAGTACGACCTCGAGCTCGTCGTGCCCGGAAACCCCGGCGACGTGCCGTTGAATTACAAGTGTTGACTCCGAGACGGAGTACCTAGGGTTTCCGTTTCGCGGATTCCGGACTGCGGACGCCCATCAAAGCGATGCGGAT
>DASRJO010000047.1:0-3181 GCA_035649435.1 Candidatus Krumholzibacteriia bacterium
GCCTGGACGGCTCGCGACGCCTTCCAGAGCACGAGCCAGAGGTGTACCGCGCTGGTGTCTCCGGCCTGTTTCCCTTCGTTCTTTCGTGCGGCTTGCTTCATCTGCACCGAGGATAGGCGCGAGTTATCTTGATGTCAAGATACTTTGTATCAAGAAATTTGGCTCGCGCCGCCGGCCTGCCTGGCATGGCTCGCGGCAGCGATGCACCCGCTTGACGCCTCCCGTCTCCTCGTCTAGCGTGCCGGCGATTCCAGCGAAACGAGGTGAGTGCGTGCGAAACGCTCTCGTGGTCGCCGTCCTGACGTCGGTGTCACTCGACATCTTGGTGCCAGCAGCGAATGCCCAGTCGCGGCAGGTTCCGCCGCTCGATCGGGCGGCGTGTGCGGAGCGCATCCGCAGCGAGTTCCTGCATGCGTGGCGTGCGTACGAGCAGCACGCATGGGGTCACGACGAGCTCCGCCCCGTCAGCCGCACTGCGCACGACTGGTACGGCACATCGATCGGCATGACCCCGGTCGACGCGCTGGATGCCTTGATCCTCCTCGGGTTCCGAGAGGAGGCGGCGAAGGTGACGTCGTGGATCTCCCAGAACCTCTCGTTCGACCAAGACGTCACGGTGAAGAACTTCGAGGTCACGATCCGTCTGCTCGGCGGCTTGCTGTCGGCCTATCAGTTGTCGGGAGACGAACGCCTGCTGCAGCTCGCCCGAGACTTGGGGACGCGTCTCCTGCCCGCGTTCGATTCGCCGACGGGCATGCCGTACATGTATGTCAATTTGCAGACCGGTGCGGTGAGTGGCGCGCGCACCAACCCCGCCGAGGTCGGCACGCTTCTGCTCGAGTTCGGCACGCTCGCTCGCATCACCGGTGAGCCGGTCTTCTACGACAAAGCGAAACGCGCGCTGGTGCAGCTCTACGATCGGCGCTCGAAGATCGGCCTCGTCGGCGAGGAGATCGACGTCGAAACCGGCGAATGGATCGGACGCGCGAGCCACGTCGGCGGCGGCATCGATTCCTACTATGAGTACCTGCTCAAGTGCGCTCGGCTCTTCGACGACGCGGACTGCGCGCGCATGTGGCAGGAAAGCCAGCGCGCCCTCGAAACGCGCCTGGCCCACGAGACGGCGACGGGACTCTGGTACGGACAAGTCGATATGGTCACGGGTGCGCGCACTGCAACCGAGTTCGGTGCGCTGCATGCCTTCTTGCCAGGAGTCTTGGCGCTCGCCGGCGACCTGAAGCGTGCGCAGGCCCTGCAGGCCTCCTGCGACAAAATGTGGCGGCTGCATGGGATCGAGCCCGAGGTTCTCGACTACAGTACGATGCAGGTCGTGCATGCCGGCTATCCGTTGCGACCGGAGATCATGGAGTCCGCGTACATCCTGCATCGTACGACGCAGCACGACCGGTATCTCGACATGGGATGGAATTACTTCGAGGGACTTCTGGTGCACTGCCGCACGGATGCAGGCTACACAACACTGAAGAGCGTAGTGACCAAAGAGAAGGGCGACTTGATGCCCAGCTATTTCCTCGCGGAGACGCTCAAGTACCTGTACTTGCTTTTCGCGCCGGAAGAAACGCTCGACTACCGCGCCGTCGTGTTCACCACCGAGGCGCATCCCCTGCGCCGTACGTGGTGAGCGCCGATGATGTTGCCATGGCTCACCCAGGCTGCGAGCCGTGGCTCGTCGAGGAACATGCGCCTGCGCTCCTCCTCGATGGCGAGATCCGCGGACTTTGATCACAACCGTGCGGTTAAGAACGGTGTCCTCGGCCTTCCAGACCACACTCATCCGATCTTCTCGACGAGCCGGTAGGAACAGCCATGAAACGCGTGGATGGGACTGCGACGCCAGCGGTCAACTCATTGACCTGCTTGGAGAAACCGTTGTCAGAATGTGAGTTCGGCGGACCTGGCGGTTTGGGGCTCAACCTCGGGACAAGCGGCTTGGCGCAGCAGGAATTCGCGTAGCATGACGCAGCAGAGCACTCCGAGAAGCGATGGTCGTGGCAGAAGAGGGGGCGTGGCAATGATCCGTCGTATCGCTTCCACCACCGAGCGCGCAGCCAAGCGGTCGAATGCCGGCAAGCGCCTGCCGGCGTTGGATGAGGAGGCGACGCCGAAGAAGCGCGTCTCCTTGGCGAGCGTGCGCTACGCTCTGCGGACGATCGTGTGGCCGCGGCGCAAGCTCGTCCTGCTTGGGCTACTCCTCATCGGCATCAACCGCCTCGCCGGACTCGTTCTGCCAGGGTCGACGAAGTACCTCATCGACAAGGTAATCGTCGAGCACGACACTCCCCTCCTCAAGGTCTTGCTACTCGTCGTGGGCGCAGCGATCCTCGTGCAGGCGGTGACTTCGTTTCTGCTCACGCGCCTCATGAGCGTGGAAGCGCAGCATCTGATCTCGGTCCTGCGCGCGCAGATGCACAAGCACATCATCAGGATTCCCATCGCCTTCTTCGACAACAACAAGACAGGCGCGCTGGTGTCCCGAATCATGAACGACGTCGAAGGCGTGCGCAACCTCGTGGGAACCGGACTCGTGCAATTGGTGGGTGGAACCTTGACGGCCGTGGTCGCGCTCGTCTTGCTCATTCGGATCAACGCCCAGATGACACTCTTTGCTTTTGTTCCTCTCATCATTTTCGGGGCGATCTCCATGAAGGCGTTCGCCTACATCCGGCCCGTGTTTCGGCGGCGCGGGGCCATCTACGCCGAGGTGACGGGACGACTGACCGAGTCGATCGGTGGCATCCGTGTCATCAAGGGCTTTCACGCCGAACCGCAGGAGTTTCGCGTCTTCGAAGCCGGCGCCGACCGCGTGTTCCAAAACGTCAGGGAGTCGCTCACCGCGACCAGTATCGTCACCAGCTTGGCGACGCTGCTCATGGGCCTCACGAGTGTGATCATCATGGCCGTGGGCGGCACCCTGATCATCAAGGGTCAGATGACGGTGGGGGATTTCGTGGCGTTCTCCCTGTACCTGGCGTTTCTCGTCGCGCCGATCGTCCAGATGAGCAACATCGGCACGCAAATGACCGAGGCCTTCGCCGGGCTCGATCGCATGCAGGAGATCCTCAGGTTAGAACGCGAAGGCGAGGAAGCTGGGCGGCACGTGGTACTTGAATCGGTCCGTGGTGACATCGCCTTCGAGAACGTCTCGTTCAGCTATGAGGCA
>DASRJO010000048.1:0-11185 GCA_035649435.1 Candidatus Krumholzibacteriia bacterium
GCTCGGGAACGGATCCGAGCTCGCGGCAGCGTTGCGCCAGGATGTTCGCATCCGGTCCGAGCTGTGAGTCTCTGCTCAAAGGGGACTCTGCGTCCCCGGAGCCGCTGAACCTGGATGTTCGCCAACCGATGAGAGCGACGCCTGGGTTGCCGGGTTGAAAATCGGCGATGGCGAGCCAGGCGTTCGGGAACACGGTACAGAACGTGGTCGCGATTCCCCAGAATCCGCGTGCGTCGAGCTGAAAGAGCGGCAGCCACTGCGCGAAGATCCCACCGGGCCGCAGATGTGCCGCGACCGCCTCGAAGTGCTCGCGCGTGTACAAGTTCGCGGCCCCCGATCGCCAAGGCACGAAGAGATCGGCGACCACGACATCGAACTGCTCGCGCGTGGCGCGAAAGTACATCCGGCCGTCTTCGACGACGGGGTGCGCTCGCGGGTGCCTGCATAGATCGACGTTCCAGTCGCGAAAGTACTCGCAGGCGAGCTGCATGGTCTGCGCCGAGAGCTCGATGGCGGTCAGCGATTCGAGGCGCGGGTCGCGCAGCGCCGCGCTCGCCGTGATGCCGGTGGCCGCGCCGATGAAAGCGACTCGTCGAGGTTCCGGATGCAGGAGGAGCGGCAGGAGCCCCATCCGAGTCTGCTGCGCTGTGTTGGCACTGCCCCCGAGCGAATAGGTGTTGTTCCACTTGATGCGCCGGTCGTGCGGTTGTTCGATCACGGCGGAAACACCGGCGGAACCAGAACGCGAGGCGACGATGTGCTCGTCGGGATCCAAGTGCGCGACAGGCAGCGACCACGGTGCGGCGAGTGCCAACAAGACGACCGCGACCGCGGCCAAGCCAAAGAGGAGCGATCGCCTCCGGCGGTCTGGCAAGCGTGCGGCCGTGACGATGCCCCCTGCGAGAATCAACAAGCACCATGAGGTGAGCGAGCCCCAGAGTCCGAGTCTCGGCATTGCCAAATGATTGGCGCAGAGCAGACCCAGAAGCGCACCCGCTGCATTCATGCCCAGGAGTCGCCCCCATGTCGAGCCGATGGAGCCGGCAACCTCGTGTCCCGTAGCCCGTGACTCCGCGTGTGCTTGCCCCGTGACTCGAAGCGCGGCCGCACCAGCGCCGGCAAGCACGAGGGGGAACACCCAGCCGGCGAGCACGAAGGGTGGACCGAGGACGAGTGCGGCACTGCCCAGCACGCGCGCGATGTAGATCCAGAAACCGTCGGCGCCACCGCCGAAGGGAAGCATGCCCCCGGTGCGCATGACGAAGAAGCGCGCCAAGATTGCCGTACTGCATGCCGCAAGCAGCAGGACCAGCGCCAGGCGCTGCCAAGCGCGCCTTTCGTCGATGACGGCACGCTGGGTCGCGAGCGCCCCCACCGACAATGCGGCGATGACGACGACCAAGACACTCGCGAACGTGTAGCTCGAGTTGTGCAGCACTTGGCTGAAGAGATGCAGAGCGAGGATCTCGTATCCCAGGACGATGAAACCGGAGAGCAATGCAACCCAGCTCCAAGCACTCCCTCCGGGTGTCCAAGATGCAGCGGGCTCGGCGATCGAGGCGCCGCGAGCCGGCTTGGTTCCAGTGTCGAGTTGCTGACCGCGCGAGGAGGCGGCACGACTTGCCCCTGGCCGCGCTGCAGTGCTGGATGTCACAGCGCGCTGGACGCCTCCAATGCGAAGGCCGAGAACGGCCAAAACGAGGCTGCAGGCCATGAGAATGAGGAAGGCGCCGCGTACGCCGAGTGCCGGAATGAAGGCGAAGGTGGTGACGAGGATTCCCGCCGCGCCTCCCAACGTGTTGACGCCATAGATCGCATTGCCCTCGCGGCCGAGCCGGCCCCGAGCGACGGCCGCTTGCCCGAGCGCCGGCAACGTCCCGCCCATGAAGAACGAGGGAGGGCCGACGAAGACGAGTGCGAGCAACGACTTCACGACGATTCCGGCTTGCGGATGCAGCAGCACCGGTCCGAATGCTCGAGCCAAGAGCCCGGAGATGTGCTCGCCGAAGAACGACGGCAGAATGGTCACCAAGATGCCGAGCTCGAGCCAGCCGTAGAGGCGCCAGGGCGACGCATGGCGCGATGCGCGCGGGCCGATGCAGACGGCGCCGGCCGCGAGCGCGAGGAAGAACACACCGACGACGAGACTGGAAGCGAGCGCCGTGGCGCCGATGATGTCCGCGAGCCGTCGCGCCCACAGGATCTCGTACCCGAGAGCGACGAAGCCGGACAACAAGGAGACGAACGTCGCGAGCCGCAAATGCATCGGGCGAGTCTACCCGAAGCCGAGGATCACCGGCGTCGCGCGCGCATGGTTCACGTCGGATTGCACCGACGCCGCCGCACCGGTCGCGTCTGCCCAAGGGGGACTTCGTCACGTCACGTGGAGTACGATGGCACCGATGCGGTTGCGAAAGGGAGAAACGCTGGGGCCCTACGTGGTTCTCGAGCCCATCGGCGCCGGTGGCATGGGCGAAGTGTACCGTGCGCGCGATCCGCGATTGGCCAGGGACGTGGCGATCAAGATCCTCTCCAACCTGAGCGGGGCGGATGCTCTGCTCCGCTTCGAACGCGAAGCACGCGCCACGGCGGCGCTCGCACATCCCAACATCTTGACCATCTTCGACGTCGGAGTGCACGACGACATGCCATTCCTGGTGACCGAGATCTTGGATGGGCAGACCTTGCGCGCGCGATTGACCGCAGGGCCATTGCAATCCACCGTGACCGTCGAGCTCGGCATGCAGCTCTTGCGCGGAGTCGCGGCGGCGCACGCGCTCCGGATCGTGCACCGTGATTTGAAGCCCGAGAACATCTTCGTGTCCCGAGACGGGACGCTCAAGATTCTCGACTTCGGGTTGGCGAAGCTGAAGCTCGAGACCGCGGCGGGGCACGAGGTCACGCTCGATGTCTCCACGGAGGGCAAGCTCGTCGGGACTCCCGCTTACATGGCACCCGAGCAGATCCGCGGCGAGCCAGCGGACGAGCGCGCGGATCTATTCGCCGCCGGTGCGATCCTGTACGAGATGCTGAGCGGGCGCAGTCCCTTTCGCAGGGACAACTGGGTGGAAACGCTCGCGGCGATTCTGCACGAGAGCCCCGCGCCGCTTGCGGCCCCCATTCCGCCCGGTCTCGAACGGCTGATCCTGCATTGCCTCGAGAAGGATCGGAGCGCGCGATTCCAATCTGCTCGCGACGTGTCCTTCGCCTTGGAGTCGTTGCAGGGAGACTGGAGTGGGCGCAGCGATCCTAACTTGCGGAATCGAAACGAGGCCGCGGCGCTCGGGCTCGGGGCACACGCGTCCATGCCGGAAGGGCTGCAACGCTCGATGCCGGAGAGGCCGCACACCTCGTTGACCGAGAGGACGCCGGGTCCTTCGATCGCCGTTCTTCCGTTCGTCGACATGAGTCCGACGCGCGATCAAGATTACCTCTGCGACGGCATCGCCGAAGAGCTGATCAACTCGCTGGCCCACATCCAAGGTTTGCGTGTCGCCTCACGCAGCTCGTCGTTCCAGTTCCGCACCACGGCGGTCGACATCCGGGCCGTGGGTGCCCGGCTCGGGGTCGCGACGGTCATGGAGGGCGGCGTGCGCAAGATGGGCGAGCAGCTGCGCGTGACCGTTCAACTCGTCGACGTTGCGAATGGGTACCAGCTCTGGTCGCAGCGCTTCGACCGGCAGCTCGAGGATGTCTTCGCCATCCAGGACGAGATCGCCGAAAGCGTGGCGACGATGCTCCGCGGCCTGCTGAGCCATCAGGAGAAGGAGGCCATTCGCCGGCCGGAGGCGGTGGTCGAGGCCTACGAATATGTCTTGCGCGGGCGCCAGCTGGTGCATCGCTTCCAACGCGCGACTTTGGAAGCGGCCAGGCGCATGTTCGAACGTGCCATCGAGATCGACGCCAACTATGCCTTGGCCCACACCGGTCTCGCCGAAGTCCATGCCTGGGTCTACGAGTGGTGGGGAGGCGATGCCACCGATTTCGCCGCCGCCGAGCGGGCCAGTCAGAAGGCGCTCGAGCTCGCCCCCAACCTGCCGGAAGCGCATGCGGCTCGAGGCTTCGTCCTGTCTCTCGACCGGCGTTACGCCGAAGCCGAGAAGGAGTTCGTAGAGGCCATTCGCCTCGACCCGATTTCGTTCGAAGCCCAGTACCTGTTCGGGCGCGTCAGCTTCGCGCGTGGCGAGATCGAACGCTCCGTCGATCTGTTTCGCCAGGCCGCATCGATCCGCCCCGATGATTTCCAGAGCGTAATCCTCCTGAGTCAGTCGCTGCGAATGCTGGGCCGCGAGAAGGAGGCACTCGAAGCGGGGCGAGAAGGAGTGCGCCGGGCCGAGCAACGGCTCGAATTCGACCCTGCGGATGCCCGAGCCCTGTCTCTCGGCGCCAACGCGTGGGACGACATCGGCCAACGGCAGAAGGCGCTGAGCTGGTCGAAGCTGGCCATCGAGCTACACCCCAATGACCAGGGCGTCCTGCTCAACGGTGCGTGCCTTCGGGCCCGGGCGGGTCTCGTGGAGGAGGCGCTCGACTTATTGCAGCGCACGATCGCGCGCGGATTTGGCAAGCGGGATTGGATCGAGCACGACCCCGACTACGAATCGTTGCGTGACGATCCGCGTTTCCAAGCCATGCTGCAACAGCTCAAATGAAAACTGTCGGTCGCCCTTCCCCACGCCGGTCCGACGCGTTGGCAACCATCCTGCGGTCGAATCCATCATGACAGGTGCTGTGCCAAGGTTTTGGCGCGGAGGTCATGGGCGCCACGAGTGCACGTGCTCGACCAGACGACGTACGTTGTCCACGGGCGTTTCAGGCAGGATTCCATGCCCGAGGTTGAAGATATGGCCGGGAGCATTTCCGGCAGCGGCGAGCACGCGATCTGCACGCTCGCGCAGCACCGGCCACGGCGCGAACAGCGTTGCCGGATCGAGGTTGCCCTGCACGGCGAGATCGGGGCCGAGTGTACGGCGAGCCAGATCGAGCGGCACGCGCCAATCGAGGCTCAGCACGTCGGCGCCGCAACTGCGCAAGGAATCGGCCGCACCCCAAGCGTCGCGTGCGAAGTAGATGATCGGGGCGGCAGTCATGCGTCGGACCTCGGCGATCATCTGCTGCACGTATGGCAACGCCCAGCGCGCGAAGTCGTCCGGGTCGAGCAGTCCCGCCCACGTGTCGAAGATCTGCACGGCCTGGGCGCCAGCAGCGATCTGCGCCGCGAGGTACGCCGCGTTGGTCGCCGCGAGCTTTTGCAATAGCTGCTCTCCCGCCGCCGGATCCTCGTACAGGAGGCGCTTCATGCGCGTGAACTCCTTGGCACCGCCGCCCTCGACGAGATAGTTGGCGAGCGTCCAGGGCGCACCGCAAAACCCGATGAGGGCTGTCTCGGGCGCGAGCTCGCCACGCAACCGGCGTACGGTTTCGAGCACGAACGGCACCGAAGCCTGCGGATCGGGAATGCGCAATGCCTCGACCTGAGCGCGCGTCCGCACCGGATCGGAGATCACCGGACCCGGGGCGAATTCGACGTGCACGCCCATTCCTTCCACCGGAACCAGGATGTCGCTGAACAGAATCGCCGCATCGACGCCGAGCGCGCGCACGGGCTGCAATGTGACCTCGACCGCGAGGTCCGGGTTCTTGCACAGATCGAGGAAGCCATGGCGTGCGCGCATGGCGCGGTACTCCGGCATGTAACGCCCGGCCTGGCGCATGAACCACACGGGCCGGTGCGAGGTGGGCAGTCGACCGCACGCGCGCAGGAACTGGGGCTCCGGGCTGACGCTCACGCGCGGATCTCCTCGAGGGCGGCGCCGATGGCGCGCACGGTTTCGTCGATCACATTGTCATCGTGGGCGGCGCTCATGAAGCAAGCTTCGAACTGCGAGGGGGGGAGCAGGACGCCGCGCCGCAGCAACGCTTGGTGGAAGCGTGCGAACAGCTTGGTGTCGGAATGCGCGGCATCGACCCAGCTGCGCACGGGGCCGGCGTGGAAGAAGAGCGTCCACATCGATCCGATGTGCTGGACGCAAGCCTGGAATCCGAGGCGTTGCAGGTGCGTTTCGATGCCGGTCACGAGGCGCTGTGTCCGCGCCTCGAGACGTGT
This sequence comes from Candidatus Krumholzibacteriia bacterium, assembly GCA_035649435.1. Classification (GTDB taxonomy): domain Bacteria; phylum Krumholzibacteriota; class Krumholzibacteriia; genus DASRJW01. The sequence goes on from DASRJO010000048.1 coordinate 6,107, forward strand.
GTAGAGCTCTGGGGTCGCCGCGATGAGATCGAGCATCGCCAGGCCGGCGGCGACCGCCACCGGATTCCCCGACAGCGTCCCGGCTTGGTAGACCGGACCGCTGGGGGCGATCATCTCCATCAGCTCGCGCCGTCCGCCGTACGCACCGATCGGCAAGCCGCCGCCGATGATCTTGCCGAAGGTGACGAGATCGGCGCCGACACCGAGTCGCTCCTGCGCGCCTCCGGCGGCGAGCCGGAAGCCGGTCATCACCTCGTCGAAGAGGAGCAAGGCCTCGTTGGCGTCGCACAGCTCACGCAGCTTCTGCAAGAAGGTCCGTCGCGGCAGCACGACACCCATGTTGCCGACGACCGGTTCGACGATGACCGCCGCGATGGCGCCATGGTTGGCGTCGAAATACTCGGCGACGAGATCGGCGTCGTTGAATTCGGCGACCAAGGTGTCCGCCGCCACGCCTGTCGGCACGCCGGGGCTGTCGGGGAGCCCGAGCGTCGCCACACCGGACCCTGCCTTGATGAGGAATGAATCGGCGTGACCGTGATAGCAACCGGCGAACTTGACGATCTTGGAACGACCGGTGTAGGCGCGCGCCAATCGAATGGCGGACATCGTGGCCTCGGTGCCGGAGTTCACCAGCCGGATCATGTCGACGCCGGGGACCATGGCACAGATGCGCTCGGCGATGTCGATCTCGGCGGCAGTGGGCATGCCGAAGCTGGTGCCGCGCGCAGCGGCGGACTGCACGGCTTCGACGATGCGCGGGTGCGCGTGGCCGAAGAGGAGAGGGCCCCAAGAACCGATGTAGTCGATGTAGCGCCGCTCGTCTTCGTCCCAGACGTAGGGGCCTTCGCCGCGAGCGGCGAAGATGGCGTCGCCACCCACGGCGCGGAATGCGCGCACGGGCGAATTCACACCGCCGGGAATCCACTCGATGGCGCGGCTCAAGAGCTCGCGACTGCGCGGACCGGATGTGTCGTCCACGTCAACCAACCCAGTGTGCCAAACGAGAGTGCTTCGTGCGAAGCGGCACGCCGGGTCACCCACGCGTGCAGGCGGAATCTATCACAGGATAGCTATACGGCGCCCAATTCGGGTCGCCCACGCGCGGCTTTCCGAAACACACAGGCCGATACGACCCACACCATGGCGAAGACCGCATTCAAACCAAAAACCGGCGCGATCCCCGGATCGAACGGCGGATTGGGTGAGTTAGGATCAGTCAGCAGATCTTGCCCGCCGGCTTTCCAAATCACGAGCGCGATCGCGGGGACCAACATTTGAGCGACCGCTGTCGCGAAGAGTGCCAGCGCCATTCCCCGCGGCTGGAAGCGCGCGACAAATGCACCTACGGATCCGACGGTGAGCACGCCCAAATACATCAAGTTCACGGGACCGTCGCCGATGATGCCAACGGCAGCATTGATCCAGATGAGGACAAGCGCTGCGGCCACTGCAATGCCGCTTGCGACTCGGTATGCAGTGCCTCCACTGTCTTCCGTATTTCCTGCCATTCTTCTCGCCGCCTTTCCAGGAGGTTGACTTTGTTTCACAGAGTAATCCATGAAACAAAGTTACGCAAGCCCTGAAACAGCACAGCGATGCGAGTGGACCACTGCTCTCCCACACCGTCGAACCACGGCCTTCGGCGTGGTGCCTTCGCAACTACTAACACCTCACCACCATGACCACCTCGTCATCATAGGCTCCGCTTGTATGCCCATTCAAGAATGACCGGGTCGCGAGCGGGAGCCGTGCACAGACGTTCCGCCGTCGGTCTGACGCCAACACGGCCAAGGTCAAGACGGTCGGCGTCCCAGCAGGTCAGCACCGTGATGTCCCCTGTGGTCAGGCCGTCGCTATGGTCCCGGCAAGCAACCATGAGGAGCTCGAGGTCATTCGGCTCGAGCTCGAAGGCAGTCCCCGCCAGCGTCTGGGCAAACAAGGCCGCTCGCATCCCATGCTCGGGATCATGGCCGTCGTTAAGGCGCCTCGAATCGTGAAGGAACGCGAACAACTCGATCACGTTCGGCTTCGCACCCGTAAGCTCGGCCAAGCGGAGACCATTTTCGCGCACCCGGGCCCAGTGGGGCGCTCCGTGGATCCCGTCCCACTTCAAACTGAACTGCTCCCGAATCCTGCGCACCAGTTTCTGGTCAATCATCTTCTTGCACGGCTAGCGACTTGGCGCTCACCCGCGAGCGCCGAACTCCACTTCTCGAATCTCCTCTGGTCGTACACGGCGCTCGACGGGTGGAGCGGCTTGTTAGCCGCAAGCGGAGATGATGGTTCGTGTCTGCATCAGAACTAAGGGCTGTCGACAAAGAGCCGCGCACCATGAAACACCGTCACGATCTCCACCACCGTTGGCGACGAACGGTAGACGATTCTGTAATTCCGCCACAGGACTTCGCGAAGCCTCGGGTCTCCAAATTCGGGGACGATACGCCCGGACTCGGGGAATCTCCCAAGGTGCTCAACTGCATCGACGATGCGCTGGGCTACAAGAGCAGCAAAGTGCGGCGAGTCCCGGTTCATGTAGTCGCGGATCGATTCCACGTCCTCGACCGACTGGGGGGACCAGACGATCTCAGCCACCGACAATCCGCCTCTTCGCCTCGTCGTGCGAGACCCTCTGACCGCTGTCGAGCTCGCGAAGTCCCTTCTGCACCTTGTTTATGAAGCACAGTCGCTCAATCGCGTCCTCGACAGTGGCATCATCAGGAAGATGCTGAACGGCCTCGAGGGCCCTCTGCTTCTCCGTCATCCTGGCCGAACCTCCAGTGTGCCTGCTATTACAAGGCTACGCCAACACCGTTGCGATCCACAACCTCATCCGAAACGGGCGGCTAACGGATACCGCCTCAACTGCGGCGCCGCCTTCTTGTCCACGTCTGCCAACTTTGCCCGCCGCCAGCTGTCAGCCTTAGTCTGCATAACTTGAATTAGAAGGTTCTCGATAGCGCGGCGGGCACGCGTGTGCCGTGCAGGCTATCTCTTCGTTCCAACGCTTCTGGCGCGTCGCGATGTCGTTGCACGGTTGTTCTTTGCGGACATCTCGTCGGTTGTCCGGTCGGCGGTAATCTGGGTAACGCTCGCAGTCTATCACGGCGTCGACATTAGGATGTCGTCCACCGAAAGGTCGGATCGGCGGTCGCGGCGTTTCATTTCAACACGATGAGCTTGCGGGTCTCGCGTTCGACTTGGCCGGATTGGTCGAGGAAGGCTGCCTGCAAGCGCAAGTAGTAGGCGCCCGATGCGACGCCGTGGCCGGAATCGTCCATGCCGTTCCACTCGATCGTGTGTGTGTTGGCCGGTAACTGTTCGGAGAGCAACGCGCGCACGAGCCGGCCGCGCACGTCGAAGAGATGCAGGGACACCTGCGCCGGTGCGGACAGCTCGATGCGAATCGGTGTCGAGGGCGCGAGCGGATAGGGGTTGGGCACGATGCGCGCGGTGCGGCCGCCGAACGGCGGTGGTTCGGGGCCGAGGTCGCGCAGCGCACGGTAAGCCGCGAGCGCATCGACGAGCCCCCAGCCTTGGAAGCGATCGGGCGCCGAGGCACGGCTCGCGGTGGAACGCAAGGCATCGCCGATCTGCACCGGTGTCGCGTCGGGGAAGGCGGAGATCAGCAGAGCCGCCACTCCGGCGACGAGCGGACAGGCAGCCGACGTGCCCGACCCCGTGCCATAGAGCATGGGGTTGTTCGCTTGCGCCATGAAGGTGCCGATCCCTTCGGCGAGAACATCCGGCTTGGTGCGGCCATCGGCTGTGGGTCCGTAAGAGCTGAGAATGGAGTGGACGCCGTTGCGATCGACGGCGCCGACGCTGATGACGGAATCACCGTCGGATGGAGCATAGAGAGTGTTCGGTGCGGTGAAGAGACCGTCGTTGCCGACCGCATTCACCACGACGATTCCACGCGCGACGGCCATGTCGGCGGCGCGGGTGATGGCGAGAGTATTGCCATCCATTTCTTCCCAGCCGTGATCGAGTTGGGGATCGTCGAAGGTGCGGTAACCGACGGACGAGCTCACGACGTCCGCGCCCATGCTGTCCGCCCATTCCGCGGCCGCGACCCACAGGTCCTCCTCGAACGGAGTTTCGATGGCCTCGTTCTCGGTACGGACGAGGAGAAAGTCGGCAGCGAAGGCGGGGCCGATGAGCTTTCCGGGGGCGTATCCGGCCAGAATCGACAAGGTTTCGAGTCCATGCGACGAGCACACCTGACCGACAGGGCAGGGCGCGGGGTCGGGGTTCTCTTCATCGAGGACGAAATCCCAGGTGGCATGGATGCGCAAGCTCGACATGGATTCGTGCGCCAGCTGGCGATAGCCGTTGTCGAAGTGAGCGATGAGCACGCCGCTTCCGGTGAGGCCCATGTTGTGCAGGTCGATGACGCCGATCTGCTGCAGCTGGTTGAACGACGAGCCGTACGCATACAGCGGTGGATTCTCCATGACCCGGGAGTCAGGTGGCTGGGGCGTTTCTCCCAGCGCCATGGCCTCGATCCTGGATGCGGGGACGGGCACTCGCCGCGCCAGGGATCGGATGCCGCGCACGCATGGCAGGGCGCGCAAGGCGGACAACTGTGCCGGCGTGGCGTCGACACTCACCGCGTTGAGCCACTTCGAACGCAGCCGCAGCCGTTGCACTCGTGCAGCGACTGCCTGCACATAGGAAGGTTCGAGCCGCAGATCACCGGCATCGATCACTCGTTGTGGCTCGCGTACCTTGAGCCGGCGCCGGAGCGAGCGCTCGGAAATGAGCGTGTGCGCTGCATCCGGCTTGGCGATGCTCTGCGGTCCCTTGTCACGAAAGTAGACCCAGGCGTGGACCAGGCCGGTTTCGGGCTCGTGGTCGCGTGCGGCGCTCGATCCCGAACTCCAAGAGGCGCCGAGGAGACTCCCCGCCAGGCACAGCATCCGGAATCGGCTACCGCGAAGGGAATAGTCTCGACGTGACAACAGCATGCATCCTCGGAGGAACGGGCTACAACATTATAGCATCCGGGCGGCGGAGCATCCGGACGGCGGATCACTCCGCCCAACCCTGCCAGTGCTGCATGATCGTCTCGACCAG
>DASRJO010000049.1:0-3509 GCA_035649435.1 Candidatus Krumholzibacteriia bacterium
GGCCGGGGACGGCGCCGCCGCGCCCGATAGCGCCGGCGACGTGCGACCTGCAGGAGAACGCGCCGGCCCCTCCGTGCCCACGAGCACAGCGGGATCGAGTGCGAACGAGGCCAAGACCACCCAATCGAGCGACGGCAAGCCAGAGACATTGCGCTTGCCGGACGGACGTGAGGTGCCGTTGCCAGCCGGAACGAGCGCCGAGATGGTGCGCGCTGCCATGCAAAAGCGCATGTCGGGTCAGGAGCTCTCGTCCGCCGAGCGCGCCCTGCTCGGAAAGGTGTTCGGCGGGATGCGGCGCGGAGGTGGTGGCGGCCGCAGCGAGCGCAACGACGCCGGCAGCAGTTACATCGTCTTCGTCCTGCGCAGTGGCAAGCCGACGCCGCTGCGGATTCGCACCGGCCTCACCGATCTCGACTACATCGAAGTCACCGCGGGGCTCGCCGAGCAGGACACGGTCCTGGTCCTGCCGAGCGCTTCCCTGGTGCAATCGCAACGCGACTTCCGCGAGCGCTTCCAGCGCATGACGGGCGGCGGCTTGCCCGGCGTGCAGCAACAGACACCGCCGCAGCGGAGCGGCGGCGCCGGTCGAGGTTAGCCATGCTGCTGCTCGAGATCCTGGGCGTCGCGCTCGAAGCCGTGCGCGCCAACAAGCTGCGCAGCTTGCTCACCATGCTCGGCATCATCATCGGCGTCGGCGCCGTGATCACCATGCTGGCGCTCGGCACCGGGGCGCGACGGTCGGTGGAAGCGCGCATCCAGGCACTCGGCGCCAATCTCCTCACCCTCTATCCCGGGCAATCGATGATGCGTGGAGTGGCGCAGGACGCAAGGGTCAGCCTGACCCTCGACGATGCGATGGCGCTGGCGCGCGACGCACGCCATCTCGTCGACGTCGTGCCCGAGCTGGCGCGCAACCTGCAGGTCGTGCGCGGCAATCAGAACCTCAATGTCAACGTCGTCGGCACGACGCCCAATTACACGCAGGTGCGCAACTACACGCTGCCGGCCGGGCGCATGTTCACCGCCGGCGACGACGAGACGCAGCGTCGCTATGCCGTCCTGGGGCATGCCGTCCCCGACATGCTGAACGCCAATGCCCGCGGCATGATCGGCCAGTCCATCCAGATCGGTGGAGCACCGTTCGAGATCATCGGCATCCTGTCCGAGAAAGGCGGCGGCGGTGGCTGGCAGAATCCCGACGAGCAAATCCTCATCCCGCTGCAGACCGCACGCTATCGCGTCATGGGCACCGACCGCCTGCGATCGGTCACGGTGCAAGTCGAAAGCCCCGAGCGCATGAACTTGGCGATGATCGAGATCGAGCGCGTCCTGCGGCGGGAACATCACATCCGCCCGGGCGAGGCCAATGACTTCATGATCCGCAATCAAGCCGACGTCATGTCGACGTTCCAAGAGACGACGCAGACCTTCTCTTTCCTACTCGCCGGCATCGCCACGGTCAGCCTGCTGGTCGGCGGCATCGGCATCATGAACATCATGCTGGTGTCGGTGACCGAGCGCACGCGCGAGATCGGCATCCGCAAGGCGCTCGGCGCCACCCGCTTCCATATCCTCTACCAGTTCCTGGTCGAAGCGCTCGTGCTCTGTCTGGTGGGCGGCGTCCTCGGCATCCTGTTCGGCTCGCTCGGCGCCTATGCATTGTCGCGACTGGCGCACTGGAACACGACGATCCAGCCGGCGGCCATCCTGCTCGCCTTCGCCTTCAGCTTCGCCGTCGGCCTCTTCTTCGGCATCTGGCCGGCGCGCCGCGCCGCCTCCCTCGACCCCATCGTCGCCTTGCGCTACGAGTGATGGGACGGACGCGATCTCTCCGATTGTGCGGGGAACTCCAGTGATTTGGAGGTCTCCGGGTGTTGGGGACTCCAAGGCGAACCTGCGCGTCGAACGCGAAAACCGGTTGGATGGGGGACTCCGGCACGCGCGGCGGCAATCCGTGTAACCTTGCGTCGTTTGGTGACGTACGGGCAGGAGCACCCGCCCCGGATCCGGCACGCGCCCGGCGCATGGACGGGGGAGGCGGGGCCGCCACGGCCGTGGTGGTATGCTGAGGTCCAAGCACGGAAACCCCTTTCCAAGGAAACGTGGAAGGAATCCATGAGGAAGCGGAAAAAACTCGTCATTGGCGGCATCGTCGTCGTCGTTCTCGGCGCGGTGGTGGCGGGCAGCGTCGCGCGCGGGCGCGGCGACAAGAGCACACCGGTGACGCTCGCCCAGGTGAAGGTCGGCACCGTGGTCGGCAAGGTCAGCGGCCCCGGCGTCGTCAACCCCGAGGCGATTGTCGACATCAGCGCACATTTGCCCGGGGAGATCACCCGGCTCGCGGTCAAAGAGGGCGACACAGTCGTCAAGGGCCAGCTGCTGCTCGAGATCGACCCCACCAAGTTCCAGGCCAGCGTCGATGAAGCACATGCCGCGGTCGAAGCGCAGAAATCCCAAGTCCAGCTCGCCCAGGCGCAGGACGACAAAGCGCGCGCCGACTTGAAGCGCAGCGAAGAAATGCACGCCCGCAAGCTGGTCTCGGACCAGGAGCTGCACCTGCTGCGCACGACGGCACGAGTGGAGGAATCGCGCTTGCGGGCCGCCGAGCAGGCCTACCAGCAGGCCGTCGCGGCGCTGCAACGCGCCCAAGACGATCTCAACAAGTGCCGCTACATGTCGCCGATGGACGGCGTGGTGTCGCGGCTCAATGTCGAAGAAGGCGAGATGGCCGTCGTCGGCACCATGAACAACCCGGGAACGGTGCTGATCTCGATCGCCGACCTCGCGCGCATGGAGGTCGAGGCCGAGATCGACGAGACCGACATCGTCGATGTCCACCTCGGCCAGAAGGCCCGCGTCAAGGTCGATGCCTTCCCCGACACCACGTACGCGGGCAGCGTGACCGAAATCGCCAACACCGCCGTGACGCGCAATCGCGGCACCCAGGAAGAAGTGACCAACTTCACCGTCAAAGTCGTCATGGACGATCGCAACCCACTGCTGCGCCCCGGCATGACGGCGACCTTGGAGATCGAAACCGCCGTGCGCGACGACGTGATGCGCATTCCCATCCAGGCCGTGGTGTCGCGTAACGCCGAGAAGGAGCGCCAAGCGCTCGAGCGGGCGCAGAAGCCAGGCAAGGGCGGCGGCGATGCGGCCCAGGCCGCCGAAGGCGAGGACGAGGAAAGCGACGAGGCGCGCAAACGCCAGGAAGGGGTCTACGTCCTGCGCGATGGCAAAGCCACCTTCCTGCCGGTCGAGACCGGCATCAGCGACGATCGTTTCATCGAGGTCCAGACCGGCCTCACGCGCGACGACCGTGTGATCACGGGCCCCTACCAGACCTTGCGCACGCTCACCAGCGGCAAGCCGCTCCGCGAAAAGAAGGCGGACGAGAAACTCCAAGAGGGCGGCCCGAGGTCATGACGCTCATCGACATCCAAGGGCTGACGAAAGATTATGAAATGGGCGCCACGACGGTGCGTGCGCTCGCCGGCGTCGACCTCCGC
>DASRJO010000050.1:0-3528 GCA_035649435.1 Candidatus Krumholzibacteriia bacterium
GATCGTGCCGTAGTCGACGCGGAAAGAGGGGTTGCGCATCATCTTGGTCACGAGGCCGGCGGCGCGCGCCTCGTCGTGGATGGCTTCGGCGAGCTCCACGTCCACGTCGAGATCGAAGTGGTAGCGGAACAGATTGGGAAATACCGGATCCACCGACAGACTGCTGAAATGTGGCACGCCGAGAAAATGATGGCCCACGACCGTGCGCCAGTGCGGCGAGTGCACGATCAAGACATCGTATTCCGCCGGGTCCAGGTTGCGGCGCAGGCGATCGTAGCCCCAGCGGATCGATTCCCATCCGCCTTCGGAGCGTGGCTCGTTCTGCGGCGGATTCTCGGCATAGACGAGATGCGGTGGGTGCGGGGCAAGGATGCCGGCAACGATGGTGCCGCCGCCGGACCTCTGGTGGCTGCCCTTGGTGCTCGCGGAGGCACGGGCTTGTCCCTGTTGCGGTCGTGTCTCGGACCGGGCTTTGCGTTTGCGTGCGGACGGCACCATCGCCTCCGAATGTGACTGCGGCTATGGCTCGAGCTGGATGCAGACATTCCGGACTTCGCTGAAGAAATCGAGCGACCAGCGGCCACCTTCACGTCCCACGCCGCTGTCCTTCATGCCGCCGAAGGGAACACGCAGGTCTCGAAGCATCCAGGTGTTCACCCAGACCATTCCCGAGTCGAGACGCGCGCTCACGCGATGGGCGCGCGTGAGATCGCGTGTCCAGATCGATGCCGCCAGACCATAGCGCACGGCGTTCGCCAGCGAAACGGCTTCGTTTTCGTCCTCGAAGGCATGAATGCTCACGACAGGGCCGAAGATCTCTTCCTGGACGCTGCGACTCGTATGCGGCAAGCCGGTGATCACCGCCGGCGCCAAAAAAGCGCCGCGATCGAGTGGTGGCGCGAGCTGCGGGCGTGCGCCCCCCGTGACCTTGCCGCCTTCCTCGCTTGCCAGGCGCAGGTATCCTTCCACCTTGTCGCGGTGGGCGAGGGAGACGAGCGCGCCGAGCTCCGTTTCGGGCTGCATCGGGTCGCCGATGCGCATCTGTTGCACGCGCGAGACGACCGCAGCCACGAAGCGATCGTGAATCCCGCGCTGCACCAGCACGCGCGAGCCGCTCAGACACACCTGTCCCTGGTTGGTGAAGCCGGCGCGGACGGCTCCCTCCACGGCGGCAGTGAAATCACAGTCGTCGAAGACGAGCGTCGGGTTCTTGCCGCCGAGCTCGAGGCTCACTTTCTTGAACAGCGGTGCCGCGGCCGTCGCCACGTGGGCACCCGTTCGAGTTCCTCCCGTGAACGAGATTCCGGCGACGTCGGGATGTGTCACCAGGGCGTCACCGGCCTCGGCACCGAGACCGTGCACGAGGTTGAACACTCCGGCGGGTGCGCCGACCTCGACGAAGATCTCTGCCAGCGCGTTGGCGGTGAGTGGCGTGAGCTCGCTCGGCTTGGCGACCACCGCATTCCCCATCGCCAAGGCCGGCGCCGTCTTCCAGGTCAACAAGTAGAGCGGCAGGTTCCATGGCGTGATGAGGCCGACGACACCGAGGGGGCGCCGCAACGTGTAGTTGAGCGCGCGCTCCATCGTGTGGCAGGCGGTTTCGTCGTGACGTACGGCACCGGCGAAGAAGCGGAAGTTGGCGATCGCGCGCGGGATGTCGACCTTGCGCGCGAGCTGCACCGGTTTGCCGGTGTCGAGAGCCTCGAGCGCCGCGAGCTCGTCGAGCCGGGCTTCGATGCGGGTTGCAACGGCTTCGAGCAGGTCGGCGCGCTGCGCCACGCTCGCACTGCCCCAGCCGGAGGAGAGCGCGCTGCGTGCTGCAGCCACGGCAAGGCCGACATCGGCGGCGTTGCCGCGCGGCACGCGCGCGATGACCTGGCCGGTGGCCGGCGCCACGTCTTCCAATGAGTCGCCGGAGCTGGACGGCACGAAGCGCCCATCGATGCAATGCATGAGCGTGCGCACAATGGTCGCAACCTTGGCGGGCATCGCGACGTCACTCCTTCCCGGGGCGTTCTGCTCCATCATGGTCCGTGTAACCCTGCCAGTCGTAGTAATAGCGGTCTCGATCCGGATCCCAGTCGTCCCACGTGGCGACGGACTGCAATTGCTGCAAGCGCGCCGGCGGCACCACGCCGGGGACGACGAAGGCCTTTTGGCGGCGAAGCGGATACGGATTGCGCAATTCGAAGCCGAGCACGCCGAGGACCGCGCGCGCCAAGTACCACGTGGCTTGTGGATCCCATCCATGCGCGAGCTTGATGACGACGCCGAGACCGCGTGGGTAATCGGGGTGGACGATGGAGAGTCCCAGAAGGCCATCCGCCCCTTCCTTGGCGATCACGTTTCCGCCGCCCGCTTTCAAGATCGTGCTGTCGAGGCGATTGAAGCCGCCGATGAGATCGGGATGGCGCACCATCGCTTGCCAGATCCAGTCCTCGTCGCGCGTCGCGGCAATGCCGGCGAAGAGAACGGCGAGCTCGCTCACCGTGTTCGAGACTGTCGGCAGCCCGCAGCCATCGCGCGCGACGCGCAGCGGCGTCCAGCGTGCGCCGAGGAAACGCCGCAGAGTCTGCAAATAGGCCTGGAAGAGCGGGTGCTGCGGCAGCGTGTAACCGGCACGGTTCCAGCCCAGCTCGCGGCAGGCGCGGAGAATGGCCGCATGCTCTCCCGAACAGGTGTTGTACCAACGGCGCGGACGGCGCACCTGACGGCCGAACTGTAACAGCGGCAGGTCGAGAGGCGTCTGCATCAGGCCCCATTCGTCCTCGGGCAGCAACGACTGCGCGGCGGCCACGTGCTCGGCGCTGCCGTTGTGGCTGCTGACCGCGATCGCCTTTTGCACCCAGCTGGTGACCGGATCCAGTGCGGCGGTGAGCGGTTTGAGCATCAGAGGTTTCATCATGCTGCGCCCATAGCAGAGGACGTTGCCGCCGAACGAGTGGACGAGGCGGGTGCCGTTCGCCCAGGCCACGGCGCCGTGGATCGTCGTTTCGCTCACGCCATGTCGGCGGTAGTCCACCAGAGGTTCCCACTCGACGTCCCGCCCGGTGGGAATGCGCGGGTCGCCGTCGCCGAGCGGCGACCGCGGGTACATCGGTTCGCCCGGCCTGCCGTGCCCAGGCAACGGCGGCGGCTCCGGTGCGATCCTGCGACTGCGTCGCTTCTTCGTCCCTGCGCGCACTCTGTCGCCTTTCCGGCTCAGCGGTCGCTCGCCGCGCGGACGCGCGGTGCGACTCGGGTCATGAACGCTTCCATTTTCGAAACGACGCGCCGGCTGTCGTGGTTGAAGAAATCGAACCAGAGCATGAGGCGGTCCTCCGGATGGAAGCGCTCCAGGATCTGTGCCGTCACGTCCTCCGCGTTGCCGACGACGGCGTTGTCGGCCGCTTTCTCCACCTTGGACGGATCGAGTGTGCCCTCGAGAGCCGTCCAGTATGCGCCAAGCGCTGCGCGGGCTTCTTCGGTCGCGGCCGCGCGGCGCTGCGTCGGCGACAACTGTGGCTCCTCGTTCACGAACACCATCAA
>DASRJO010000051.1:0-11776 GCA_035649435.1 Candidatus Krumholzibacteriia bacterium
GAGCGGTGAGAGCGCCGACGCCACCGTGTTGATCTGCACCTGGACGGGCGTGGTGTCCGGGAAGGCGTCGATCGGGAGACGAAGGAAGGCGATGCAACCGGCGATCACGATCCCGCCCCAGACGAGGATCACGACGAGCCGATGTCGTAGCGACCATGTGATGACTCGCTCGAGCACGCGCTACTTCTCCTCGATCTCGCAGCACCCGGCGCCGATGCTCTCTTTGAGGATCTCGGTCTTGAGCAAGAAGCTCCCTTGCGTCACCACGAGCTCGTCCGCGCGCACGCCGCTCGCGATCGTCACTAGATCCCCATGGCGCAGCCCGACGCGGACGCGCCGCGTCTCGAACAGCGTGTCCGAAAGCTTGACGAAGACGACCGGGATTCCGCGCGCTTGCTGCAGCGCGTCTCGCGGCACGACCACCGACATCGTGGCGGCGTCGGTCAAGATGCGGGCCCGCCCGTACATGTTGGCGCGCAGCGCGCCGTCGGGGTTGGCGAGCCGTGCGCGCGCGAGCACGGTGCGCGTGCGCGGATCGAGCGCGGGAGCAACGTATTCGATCTGGCCCGAGGCTTCGCGTGCCTCGCTCGTCCCCTCCAATGTCACCAACACCGTCTGCCCAACGCGAACGGCTGCGACATCCGCTTCGCGCACCTGGATCTCCACCCACAACCACGAGGCGTCCACGACTTCGAACAGCATGTCGTCGGGATCGACGAGCATGCCGATGTTCGTCGTGCGCTGCGTCACGGCGCCGGCGAACGGTGCCTGCAGCACGTACGACCCGTCGGTGCCTTTGGTGTCGACGAGGTGGAGCGACTTCTGCGTCGCCTCGAGGTCGGCCCGAGCGGCTGCGAGCTCGTGCTGCGAGTCGAGCACGTCCTTGCGCGGGATGATGCCGCGTTCCTCGAGGTCTTTCGTGCGCTCGAAGTTCGACTCGGCGACCGCGAGATGTGCTTGGAGCGCCAGGAGCTTGGCTTGATCGGCGCCGACTGCGGCACTTTCGATCACGGCCAGCGGCGATCCACGCTGGACGCGGCTGCCGAGATCGACATGGATCTCGCGCACCACTCCCGCGGCGCGCGCGTTGATGCGCGCGACGCGCGTCGCGTCGTAGGCGATCTGCGCGACGGCGACGACGGACGCGCCATCGCTGCTGCGCGTGGCTGGCGCGGTTTCGATTCCCGCCTGCCGTGCCGTCTCCCGTGTCCGCAACCGAATCTTGAGTCCATCCGCCGGGCCCTCTTCGCCGGTCACGGCCACCGCCGGGCGACCTCCTTGCTCCGGATGGCAGATCGGGCAGAAGGACTCGGGGAATTCATGCTCGGCGCACCAATCGCCCTTGGCCTTGAAGACGGCAACGAGCTTGGGATTGCACTTCGTGCACACCGCTTCGAGAACGCCATGTTCGCCGCAGAAGGCGTCGGTGGAAACGGCAGCCGCATTGGCCGTTGGCCCGGGACTGTTCGCCACACCCTTCGTCAGCTCGGGCTTGGCGACATCCCCTTGCGGTGCATCCGCCGTCTCACGGCATGCCACGGCCAACACCGTCATGGCAACCGCGAACCCATGAGTCCACCGCATCTCACTTCTCCTCTGGCTTCGGCGGCCGCTTGATCTCGAGACCCGGATTGCATTGCAGACACTGGGATTCCGGCAGCCCATGTTCTGCGCACCAGTCTCCCGTGGCCTTGAATGCAGCGACCAGCGTCGGGTCACAGCGTGTGCACATGCTCTCGGCAACCTGGTGCTCTCCACACCAGTCTTCGTAGGAGCCCGGCACGACGCCGGTGACTGCGTGCTGAGTATCCTCGGCGCGGGGAGCAGGCGCTTCCGTCTTGGCCGAACTTCCATCGCTCGCGGTGTCCTCCGAACGCCCCCCACAACCGAGCCCCGCGAAGACGAGAACGAGCGCTGCAAGTCCGCACAGGCCGCGCAACGAACGCAGCACGCGCGCTGCGGTAAGGCAGTGAATTGCTCGGCGTGACATTTTTCTCTCCAGTCCCAATGGTTCACGACACGACGCCGGAGCGCGGCGCGTCATCCCATGCAATGGCATGGCCGGCGGCCGAACGCGGCGAAAGAGCGAGAACGGATTCGCTCAACCCCAGATGACTTCAGGCGAGGGCGAGCTTGGGGACGTGGGAGATTTCACGTGGGTGGGCATTGCTCGTGGGGTTCGACAAGAAGACCGGTACCGGGCGGTTGGGAACCACGGGAACCGTCACCCAAATGCCGGGTAGCGCGAAGGGCCGCAGATTGAAGCAACAAGCACAGTCCTCACATCCCGGCAACGGCTGCGATTCCTCGTCACCGCAGGTCTGGTCGCATTCCGTCTCCAGACCCAGAGTCACGACTCCGCTGATCTGGAAGCAGAAGAGCAGCAGTGCCAGAACGGGCAGAATACGCCTCAAGGCTTCCTCCGAGGACCGGTCGCTCTGCGGACAATCATACTTTGTCCTGGGCTCGCATGCCAGGAGCGAGCCAGGAAATCTCATCCCTTCGTAAGCGGGGCCGCGCCGCCAGTCTTCAAGCGCGTGAGGCAGCGGACTGCGTGAACGGCGCGGTCAAGCCAGCGCGAACGCGCGCACGGGAAAAGTCCCGAAGGCCTTCACTTTCACCGGCACGGCGAAGAACCGACTGCCTTCATCCGGAAGAGCAGCCAGACCGCGCATGTGTTCGACGATCGGGATTTCGCTTCCCAACAGGACCGTGTGCACTGGACGTTCCCCGGTTGCCACGCTGTCGATATTGAGCGAGTCGATCCCCACGAGAGCAGCGCCGGCCTTCGCGAGCCACTCAGCCGCGCGCTCGGTCAGATAGGGGTGACCTTCGAAATAGGACTCGCTGCGCCAATGCCGATCCCACCCTGTGTGAAACAACACGGCGCGACCGCCAACCTGGCTCGCCGTGAGTGGGATCCGATCGATCGCCGGGGCAGCCGCGGGATCAACGCGCACTACGAGGCACTCGAGATTGGCGAGAGACTCGAGCGGAAGCTCGGAAAGATCCTTGCCGTTTTCATAGCGGTGAAACGGACTGTCAATGTACGTGCCTGTGTTGGCGATCATCTCGATCTTGCCGATTTGGAACTCCGTGCCCTGAGCGTATTTCGTTCGCGATGCTTCGCGGCTCAGCCAATCGCAGATGACCGGCGCCGGGAATCCTTTGTAGGTCGTCATCCCGTGCTCGACGGTGTGACTGACGTCGATCAATCGTCTTGGCGCTGCCATCTTGAGCTCCTTTGGTTCGGGCGAGCTTTTCGCCGCGCCTGCGTCAAAGTGGCAAGAAGCGGTGTTCCAATTCGATCCGCAAGCCCAAATAGCGGTCGAGCTCCTCCAGGTAGCGGTCCCGCTGCTCTCGATGGAAGATTCGGCTCTCCAGGAACTTGATCTCCGAGATCTGGCCGTCCTTGAAGCGCGACTCGGCGATGGTCTGCCGGTTGGCGGCCAGCTCGATCTGGCGCCTGATGATGTCCAAGCGGCGGTAGCTCACGTCGAGGTCGTTGAGTTGATTCACGATCTCGGCGCGCGCGTTCTTCACCTGTTGCTCGTACTCGAGCCGCGCTTGCTCGGACTGGAAGCGGGCCGCCTTGACCGCCGCCCGGCCCGCGCCACCGTCCCACACCGGAATGCGCACACGCAGCAGCAAGCCCCATCCTTGCGTGTCGATGTCGTCATCGATCTCCTCGTTGAAGAACGTGGTCTCGACGTTGCCCCGGCCGAACGCATAGTGCGCTTGCAGGTCGCCGCTGATCCGATGCGACGCCGCAGCAAAGTTCGCCTGCCGTTGCGCCTTGCGGTAGCCGCGGTCTGCTTGGCGCACGGCCACGGTCCTCTCCCACTCGGCCACGAGCCGCTGCTCCGTCGCGTCTTCGAAGTGCGGCGGCGGCTGCGGTTCGCTAGGCTGGACGGTGTCGCTGCTTTCCAGGTCCAGTAATGCGCTCAATTGCCGTTCCTGCTCGCGCGCGTCGACTTCCGCATCCTCTCGCGCAAGCTCAGCGTCCAAGCTCTTGGCTTCGGATTGCAGCCAGATTTCCTCCGAGATGATGCCGTCCTGAAGCTTGAGTGAATCCACTCGCACCTGCGCACGTGCCATCTGCAGGCGGTCGTTGGCCAGCTCCTGCTTGACCAGGAAGCGCAGAACGCCCATGTACGCAGTGGTCACCTCGCGCCGCAGCGCCCCTTCGCGCTGCCGCTGTGTCGCTTCGGCGATGTCGCGGTCGTCCTGCAGATCGTGCAGCAGCTTCTTGCCGTCGGACGGCCGGAAGAGCGGCTGATCGAGACGGAAGTCGAAAAAGCCTCGGCGCAACGCCTCGTTCACGAAATTCTCGCCACCGATAACGCGCGTGTCGGGGTAGCGCGAGTCGTCCGCATTCAGGTTGGCAGTTCCGGTCAGGACGCCTCCCGTGATCAGGCTCTGCTTCAGCTCGATGAAAGAATTGAACGACACGTCGCGCGTACTGTAGAGCTGCTTGGTGTTGGCGCCGCCGAAGAATCGGTAGCTCTCGTCGACGTCGAAGGCGGGGACCGAGCCGTTGATCGACACTTCCGGCACTTTGAAGTTGATCGACTTCGCCTGGTACTGCTGCACTGCCACCTCTGCCTGGCCGCGGATGATCCGGCCGCGGGCCGTCTTCTCCAACGCCGCGGCCATGGCCTCGTCGAGCGTCATGGCCAATTCGGCGCCGCGACCCGCGGAAGCCATGGCCAAGACCGCACACGCGATCACGATCGGGCGGCGACGCGCACCATCCAGGCGTCCCCACGAACTGGCGCTGTAGCCGAAGTGCCTTGCTCGCATGCCGCTGCCTCCTCTGCCAGCGTTGCGTCACTGGCCTTTGGATCATTCGTAGCGCAGGGATTCGATCGGATCGACCCGCGCCGCCCGCGCTGCCGGATAGAGCCCGAACACGATGCCGACGAGACTCGAGACGCCGATGGCGAGAAAGATGGCGAACAGCGACACCACGGTCGGCCAGTGCGCATAGAACGAAATGATGCGCGAGATCAAGAGACCCAACGCGAGTCCCAGGGCACAGCCGAGCAGGCAGATCACGATCGCCTCGACCAGAAACTGTTGCATGATGTCGCGCCGAGTGGCGCCGATGGCGCGCCGGACGCCGATCTCGCGCGTGCGCTCCAGCACGGTGGCGAGCATGATGTTCATGATGCCGATGCCGCCGACCAAGAGCGAGAGACCTGCGATCGCCCCCATGACGATGTTGAAGATGCGTTGCGTCTTCTGCGACTGGCGCAACAGCGATTCGGGCACCACGATCTCGTGGTCATCGACGCCGGCGTGACGGCGCGCGAGCACGCGCTGCACCAGCCTCGCCACCGCGGTCACGTCCTCGAGCCGCGCGCTGGTGATCGTGAGCTGGTCGATCTCGGGAATGTTGTGCTTTTGCTCCTGCTCGCCGGAGCCCATGACGAAGAACCCGCCGCTGCTGTTCGTCGCCGGCGGCTTGCGCTCGAACTTCTTCTGCGCTGTGGACAACGGGATGTAGATGTCCTCGTTGAAGTTCTTGAGCTGCAGGCCCTCGACCTTGCCGCGGCCGATGTACTTGTCCGCCATCACGCCCACGACGGTGAAGTCGAGGTCGCCGATGCGCACCATGTGTCCGAGCGGCGAGGCGAAGGCGAACAAGGCGCGTTTCGCCTTGGCTCCCAGCACGCACACCTGGGTGAAGGTGTCGCTGTCGCTCGGCAACAGGAAGCGCCCGATCTCGACTCCGACCGACGAAGAGAACATGAACTCCGGCGTCGTGGCGACGACGCGCACCTGCGCCGTTTGCGACCGATAGCGCACGTTCTCGATCGGCTCGTAGCGCTGCGGCACGACATTCGTGATCAGATCGGTGAAGGCGGCGATGTTCTCCGCGTCCGCGAGCGTCAATCCCGGCGACCGCTGCAAGTTCTCGTCGACGCCGGGAGCTTCCTGCGGCACTTGCGCGTTGACGATGACGTTGGTGATGCCGAGAATGGCGATCTCTTGCAGCACTTCTTTTTCGGCGCCCTTGCCGATCGACAACATGGCGACGACGGCGGCCACGCCGATGATGACGCCGAGCATGGTCAGCAACGTGCGCAGCTTGTGCGCCGCGAGGGAGTCGAAGGACATGAGGAGGGTGCGGCGCGTTTCCATGCGCGACGTCTAGTGTGACGCCTGCTGCGCCGGCGGCGCCTGGCGGCCCTTGTTCAGCTCTGGCTCGGTGGCCTTGTCGCCGGGAAGCCCCGGCTCTTCGAGGGTGGGGTCGACGAGACAGATGCGTTCGTCGCCCTCCAGGCCCGACACGATCTCGATCTCGCGGTCGTTGCGTCGCCCGACTTGCACCTCGCGCGCGCTGCGGTTGTCGAGGTACACGAGCGGCTTGCCTTCCTTCTCGAACACCGCTTCGAGCGGCACCGACACCACGTTCTGCACGCGCTCGAGGATGATCTGCGCCGATGCCGACATCCCGGGTTTGAGCTCCGGATCGGTGTCGAGAATGGCGAGCTCGACGTCGAAGACGTTGATCTTGGAATTGGGATCCTTGCGGTGCGCGAGCGCGCCCTTGCGCGTCACCTTGCCGCGGTAGGTCTTGTCGGGGAAGGCATCCACCGAGATGATGCCTTCCTGATCGTTCGCGACCGCGCTCGCATCCACTTCCGACGCCGTGGCTTTCACCATCATTTCGGTCAGATCCGGCAAGGTGACGAGCTGCTGGCCGGGCCACGGCGAATCCCCCGCCTGCACCTTGCTCATCGCGCTCCCCTTCCAGATCTCGAGGTGCACGACCATGCCCGAGATGGGCGCCGTCATCGTCATCTGATCGAGCTCGCGTTGCGCCAACGTCACTTTGTCGCTGGCGCGCTGCACTTCGAGCGTGGCCTTCTCGACATCGGCCTGAAACTGCTCGATCTTGGCCTGGTGGTTGAGCTCCGCCAGCTCGAGCTTGAGCTTCGCCTCTTCGGCCAGGCGCGGCGCGTCGTGCTTCATCTCGTCGTAGTTGCGCCGGGCTTGCTGCAGCTCGAGCGCCAGCTGCTTCTCCTGGATGGCGAGCTCCTTCTTGGCGCGCTCGAGCGATGTTTGTGCGATCTTGAGCGCCGACTGGTTGTCGGTGAAATCGGCCTGCTGCTGCGTCGAGTTGAACCGGATCACCGGATCGCCGGCCTTGACCTGCGAACCCTCCGGCGCCAGCCAAGTGATTTGCAAGTTGCGCACGCGCGGCGCCACCAACGCCGAGGCCTGACGCGCATCCACCTGACCGGTGACCCGCAGCGACAGCAAGAACTCGCCCTTCTTCACCGTGGCCACCGGGATGTCGGGATCCGTGGTGAGAAAAGCTTGGACGCCGAAGTAGCCGCCCACGACGACGGCAACGACGACGGCGAGGAACATGCCGCGCTTCACCACCGTTTTGCGCATCGATGCTCCTCGCTACTTGTACAGACGTTTAACGCGGCTCCAGGACGTTGCCGCCACAGCGATGCCTGGCTGCTGCAAAAACCCTGAGATGTCCTCCCAGATGTAGATCAGGAATTTGCCGGCATCACCCATGTTCTTCGTCAGATCCTCGAGGACCACGAAGTTGGCAAAACCCTCGACAAGGTAGTCCGTGCCCACCATGTCGAAGAACACCCAGGTGGCGTAGAGTGCATCCGTGGCCCGCCAGATCGCAGGATCCAGCTTGCCGTCGAGGCCCCCATTGTCCGAATACAGATCCACCCGCTCGCTGAAAACCTCTAGGGGCGTGGGCGCGACGGCCACGTTATTCAGCCACAGGTCGGCAGGGACAGGCGGGTCGCCGGCAGGTAGCGCTTCGGGATGGAACATGCGCTGGTGGATACGCACTTCTTCCCCGTATCCCCAGTAGGTCTCGCCGAGATCCGTGGGCTCGCTCAGGATGAAGCGAAACTCGGCATTCCGACCGGCATCCGCCGCGAGAATCGACGCAAGGAAATTCGCATCCCTCGAGAGATAGGCACGCGCGACTGCATTCACGACGGCTTCCTCGCTGTTCAAGAGTGCAACGTCCACGGTTCTCGCCGTCTCGTCCGTTTGCTCGGATGGATCTCGCACTTCGAGACGAATGATCGGCCAACCCTCAGACACCGACAAAACTGTCCCAGAGCGTGTGAGAGTGTAGCGGTGGGTTGCCGCCTTGTCCGTGGTCCATGGTGTGTCCCAGACCCCATCGCTTTCCCAGTCCCAGCGCACCTCGAGCTTCGAAACAGCGTGGTTTGGATCGCTGCTGGTGGACGCATCGAACAGGAACTCGGTGGTGGTCCAACCGACTCGAGGCGTGACCGTGAACGCCGCCGTGGGTCCAGTGGGTGCCGTGGATTGGTCGTCGCACGCCAACACCATGAGCCAAAGGCAAAGCGCCAGTGAGCGCGCTCGCGTTTTTCCTCCTTCGTGGCTCAACGTGTGGCGGTCCATTGCGATGTGACGCTCCTCGCTACCGGTACAGACCTTTCACCCCGCTCCAGGAGACATCATCACTCCTAGTTGTCATGCCTGACTGAGGCAGAAGCCATGGGAGGTCTTCCCAAATGTAGATCAGGAATTTGCCGGCATCACCCAAGTTCTTCGTCAGATCCTCGACGACCACGAAGTTAGCTACACCCACGACCTCGTAGTCCGTTTCGGCCAGGTCGAAAAACACGTAGGTCGAGTAGCGCGCGTCCGTAGCCCGCCAGATCGCCGGATCCAGCTTGCCGTCGAGGCCCCCATCGTCCGAATACAGATCCGGCCTCTCGCTGAAACTTTCCAAAGGCGTGAGAGTGATGAACAGTGACTGCAGCCATATTTCTGCCGGGACCTCCGAGTCGCCGGGAGGCGGCGCTTCTGGATAGAACATGCGCTGGTGGATACGCACCTCTTCCTCATACGCCCATTCGGTCTCGCCGAGATCCGTGGGCTCTCTGAGGATGAAGCGAAACTCGGCATTCCGACCGGGATCATCCGCGAGAATCGACGCAAAGGAATTCAGGTCCTGTTCGCGATAGGCGCGCTCGAACTCTTCCACGAGAATTTCCTCGAAGGTCAAGTGCGTCACGTACGCTTGTCTTGTCGTCTGGTCGGTTTGACCGGATGGATCTCGCACCTCGAGACGAACGCTCCGTCGACCTTCGTCCGCGTAACGGTGAGTTGCCATCTTGTCAGTGGTCCAGGGCGTGTCCCAGATCCCATCGTCTTCCCAATCCCAGCGCACCATGAGCTCCGAAGCATCGTCATACGGGTCGCTGCTGAGGGAAGCGTCGGCCAGGAATTCGACGTCAGTCCAGCCCGCCGGCGGTGTGACGGTGAAGGCAGCCGTGGGCCCCGTCGGTATCGTGGATTGGTCGTCGCACGCCAACACCAAGAGCGGCAGACCGAGCACCAGTGTGCGTGCTCTCATTTTTCCTCCACAGTGACGCAATGCCTTCGACAAGCGGCCCGCTGCCGGTCGCGAGTCGCGGCGCATTGCGCCGAAAAAAGCACCTTCTCACGCACCTCGAATCACAATGGTAGCACCTTGGAGGCACCGCGCCGGGGCCATCGCACGCGTTGACGGGCCTCCCGGACGGTGATACCGTCGGGAGCACCCGCCGTTGGTTCTGCACCGATTCTCCGTGCATGCGGCCGTAGCCTGCCCGTTACGACCGCCGCGATGGGGCGGGCGCGTGCGTCCGCCCCGTCGCTTTTTCTACTGTTCACTTCAGTACAGCGGATGACAGCGCGACGTTCCCTTCAACGGACTTCCCCCAGTCGGTGGTTGTCGAGCTGCTCCTGGGTGCCGCCGTGCATCAGGTCGACGATGTGCGGCTGCGAGAGGAAGTTGTGCGGGAATCCTAGATCCACGCGGCTCGCGGCGGCGAGCTGCTCCATGTGCTCCGGACCGAGGGTGACGTCGAGCGTTCCGAGGCTGTCGCGGAACTGGTCGAGGTTGCGCGCACCGAGCAGCGGCACGATGACTCCAGGCTGCTGGCGCACCCAGGAAAGCGCCACCTGGGCCGGCGTGCGACCGATCGCCGCCGCGACCTCCATGACGGAAGCTGCGATCTTGAGGTTGCGCTCGACCTTGGCCGCACCGTCTTTGGCCCGGCCCTCGGTCACCAAGCCAAGGTTGTATTTGCCGGAGAGGACGCCGGCGCCGAGCGTGCTCCAGGTCGTGACTGCGAGATCGAACGCCCGCGCCACTCGGCCAGGGTGTTGGCGCGCGACACGATCCACGCCGGCGTGTCCGACACACCCACGTGCAGCACCTTGCCGCTCCGGACCAGATCGTCGAGCGCACGCATCACCTCGTCGACCGCGGTGGTGAAGTCCCATGCGTGCACCCAGAGCAGATCGACCATGCTCAGACCGAGCCGCTCGAGACTCTCGTCGACCGAGCGCACCATGTTCTTGCGATGATTGCCGCTCGCGTTCGGGTCATCGCGCCGCGTGAACATGGTGTATTTCGTCGCGATGACGAAATGGTCGCGATCGCTGCGCACGAGCTCGCCGACGAAGCGCTCGCTCGTGCCATCGGTGTAGCGATTCGCGGTGTCGATGAAGTTGCCGCCGGCCCCGGCGAAGGTGTCGAAGATGCACCGGCTTTCCTCCTTGGAGGCGCCAAAGCCCCAGTCCGTGCCGAATGTCATGGCTCCGAGTGCGACCTCGGAGACCCGCAGACCGCTGCGGCCGAGCAGTTTGTAACGCACTTCATCTCCTCGTTCGTTCTTACATCGCCAAAACTCAGTGCGAGAAAATGGGTTCAGACCTGCCTCACCGGGGCTTTGTCGCTGCGGCCCCTTTGGCACGTCGCCGGGCCTCTTCGCTTGCCCGCTCCGCCAAGCTGGCCGCATCGAGTCGCGCGCACAGGGCCGCGAAACCGGGGCTCGGGCCGCGCCAGCGCAGGACCTCGATGTCGTCGAACAACGGAGCTTCGGTCCGCAACGTCGCCAAGTTTCGAAACAAGAGCGCCAGCTCCCAGTTCTCGGCCAATCGTGCACCCAACTGCGCTGCGTTGCGCACCGGCATCGTCCATCGCGCTGGATCTTTCGGGATCGCCTCGAGATGTGCGTAGGCTTGCAACACGGTGGCAGCGGACTTCGCCCCCCAACCGCGAATCCCCGGATAGCCGTCGGAGCTGTCGCCAACCAATGCGAGATAATCGGGAATGGAAGCAGGTTTCACGCCGAAACGGGCCTCTACGCCGGCGGCGTCGCGAACCTGGCGCGCGCGGCGATCGAATTGCACCACGCGCGAACCCACGACGCACTGCGCCAGATCCTTGTCGGGTGTGCAAATGTAGACGATCTCGACACGTGGATCCTGTGCCGCAAACCGTGCCGCGGCGCCGAGAGCGTCATCCGCCTCCAGCTCCACCATCGGCCACACCACGATGCCGAGCTGACGCAACCCCTCCTCGAGCAAAGGAAACTGCGCCATCAGCTCCGGCGGCACGCCATCTCCGGTCTTGTAGCCCGGCCACAGATCATTGCGAAACGATTCGACCACGTGATCCGTGGCGACTCCCACATGCGTCGCGCCTTCGCGCAGCAGGGAAAGCATCGATCCGAGCACGCCGCGCACCGCCGCGATCTCGTGCCCGTCGCTGTCTTGTGACTGTGGCAGCGCATGATAGTGCCTGAAGAGCTCATATGTTCCGTCGACGACATGAACCTGCATCGATCCTCCACCGGGCATCGGTTTGGTGCCGGCCGCCATTTTCATCCGCGCGCGGGTGAATGGCAACCGCCGCCCTCCAAGCCCGACCGCGGCTCGGCAGCGGTCGGCGCCAGCCCGCAGCGGCAACCTGCAC
>DASRJO010000052.1:0-14473 GCA_035649435.1 Candidatus Krumholzibacteriia bacterium
AGGTGGGCACTGGGCACGCGAAGAAGAAACGGAGCAGAGTCCTCGTGAAGGAGATGGTGGGCGGTGGTGGGCGATAGAGGATTTGAACCTCTGACCTCTTGCGTGTCGAGCAAGCGCTCTAGCCAACTGAGCTAATCGCCCATCCAAGCTCAGGTTCACCGCCGCGGGCCGAGTTGTCAAGAGTCGCATGGATCCCCCGTCCGTTCCCGGTGACGTGGCGCGGCCCAAAGCCCCTCCTGGAAAAATGCCTGCACCACACCTCGACCCTGCGCCCCCCTGCCCGAGACTCCGATACCGCGATCCCCCGCCTCACGGCACGGCCGCGCGCTCGTTCCGCGACGCTGCAGCTGCGCGCGTGTGGATGGCCAGGCTCGATTCACTTCGGCGGCGGGTGGCCGGTTCCGTCAGGACGGGGCGGAAGTCGATCGCTTCGTTCGCGGTTGACGGCCATCATTTGGCATCCGGGTGGCTTCCCTTCGCGTGCTGACGTGGGCGGCGAGCCTTGGCGTGCAGTGGCCCCGACGGAAGCAGAACCGCCTGAACCGAGCCGCGTGCCGCAAACGCACGCGTCCACGCCGTGACTGGAGATCGCGACGATGAAGGCTCGTCATGGACTGGCATGTCGTTCGCTTCGTGCGCGATCAAGAGCAGCCGCTGTGCTCGTCTGGATGGAGGAAGACGCATGGAAATCCTCGCTGATGCAGCTCCCTTGATGAGCGCATTCGCTGCGGTTGCGGCGATCGCGGCCATTGTCTTCGCTGGCGTTCTCCACGCGCGGCTGCAGCGATTCAGCCGCCCCTACGAGACTCTGGTGGCAGCAGCCCAATCGGGGAACTCGGCCGATCTCCTGCAGGCGCAGATTCAGGGTGTCGATCGCAACGCGCGCCGCATCGAGGAGACGCTCACTTACGTGCGCCACCTGCGCGCTCAGACGATGAATGCGATTCAAGGCATCGGCTTCAAGCGCTACGATGCCTTCGACGACATCCGCGGCCAGCAAAGTTTCTCCCTCTGCCTCTTGGACGCGCACTTGAATGGCGTCATGATGACCAGCATCTCCGGTCGCAGCGACTCGCGCGCCTACGCCAAGCCCATTCGTGACGGCAAGTGCGAGATGGTCATCTCCGAGGAAGAGACACAGGTCCTCGACCTCGCCAAGCAGAGCTTGGGCGAGGTGCACGAACCGGTTATGGCCGGAGTCTGAGCCAGCACCTCGCCACAGTCTGAGCCAGCACCTCGTCAGCAGGCCCACCGCATCGCGGCTGGATCGAAGCGAGCCGCGAACCTTCATCCGATCCGGGCCGTCCTGTGATGGCAGCGATTGCTTCGCTGCCGTCGAGGACATCCTGCTCCAAGTGACCCACATCTGCACGCCGTGTCGGCGACGCCCTCTGACTTGTGAGCCATTCACCTCCGGCCTAGAATATCGTCCCTTGGCGACGCCGACTTGCGCCGGGGTCGCCGCGGACTTCGGCGCGCGCCCGTCGCCGAGGACGTCTGCGACCGTGGCCAGTTTCCTCCGGAGGCGAATGAGCATCGACGAGCATCGGAATCGCTCCCCGCGTGCGATCGCCGTCTACATCGTCACATTTTCCGACACCCGCGACGAGAGCAGCGATGCGACCGGGGCGGGGATTCGCGTCTTGCTCGAGAACGCGTCCCACCGCGTGGTTGGAAAGAGCATCTGGCGCGAGGAAGCGGAGACACTGCGCGTCGAAATGGAGCGTCTGCTGCAACGAGACGACTTCGAGGTCGTCGTCGTGAATGGCGGCACCGGAGTCGCGCCGCGCGATCTGGCCTACGACATCCTTGCGCCGCTCTACGAGCGAGAGATTCCTGGATTTGGCGAGCTGTTCCGCGCCCTCTCCTACGCCGAAATCGGCAGTGCGGCCATGCTCTCCCGCGCCTCCGCCGGCGTGGCGCACGGCAAATTGGTGTTCTCGGTGCCGGGCTCGGCAGGCGCGGCGCGCCTGGCGCTCGAGAAGCTCATCCTCCCCGAACTCGGTCATCTCGTCGGCGAGTTGCGGCAAGATCTCCCAGGGAAACGATCCTCCTGAACGCTTCGACCTCCGATCGCGAGTCTCCGGATCTGCCCGCGGACGAGCATGCCTGGCGTCGCACCCTGCATGTGATGTGGGGCGTGCAGCTGCTCGCCATCGCCGGCATGGGGCTCATTCTGCCGTTTCTACCGCTCCTCGTGCGTTCCTTCGGCGTCGACGATCCGGCCAGCGTGCAGCGCTGGAGCGGCGCGATCTTTTCGGCGCCCTTCCTCTTTGCCGCGTTGATGACGCCGGTGTGGGGTTGGGTGGGAGACCGCTTCGGACGCAAGCTCATGGTGGTTCGTTCGCTTCTCGGACTCTCGGTCGCACTCTTCCTCATGTCCTTCGCCAAGAGTCCGGGAGAGCTTCTGGTGCTGCGCGTGCTGCAAGGCGTCGTTTCCGGGTTCATCCCCGCCGCGATCGCGCTGGTCTCGGCGAGCGCGCCGCGCCACCGGCAGGGCACGGCGCTCGGCACCTTGGCATCGGCGCAGGCGGCCGGGGTCGTGCTCGGGCCGCTGCTCGGCGGAGTCCTCGCCGATTCGATCGGGACGCGCGCTCTGTTCCTCGTCACGGCGGGAGTGGAGGTGACTGCCGCGTTGGTGGTCCTGCGGCTCGTCGCCGAGCCGCGTGTGCGCGGCGCACGCCGGCGGTCGCAATCGTTGCGGCACAACTTCGGCCTCGCCCGGCGACCACCTCTCCCGGTTGCCATCAGCGCTCTGTTCTGCACCCAGCTCGCATTGCTCCTCGTCCAGCCGTTCTTCGCCCTCTTCGTCGAATCGCTCGGGGTGTCCGCGGCGCGTCTGTCGACGACGACGGGGATTCTCTTCGGCTCGACGGGAGCGGCGATGGGTCTCGCCGCGCCTCTGTGGGGGCGCGCCGGCGATCGCTTCGGCAGCCGCAGCACGCTCGCCATCGCGTTTGCTTGCGCCGCGGTGGTGTTGTTCTTGCAGTCGCGCGCAGCAGACGTGCCGACCCTCTTCGTCCTGCGCTTGCTGCAGGGATTCCTCGCCGCTGCGATGCTGCCATCGCTCTACGCGGTCATTGCCCAGGCTTCGCCCGATCGACGTCGCGCCGGCTTGATGGCCTTCGGCTCCAGCGCGACGTTGCTCGGGGGTCTGGTCGGACCGCTCGCGGGCGGTTATCTCGCGGCGCACTTTGGCATGCGCGCCGTGTTCGTGATCGGTGCGTTGTTGTTGGCGCTCAACTCCGCGAATGTTCTGCGCCTGCCGGGACAACCGCCGGCGCGCGAGGCGCGCTCGCGCCGGAGCTGGGAGCTGCCGACGCCATGAGGAACGTGTTGCAGGCAGCGCGCCGCCCGTCGTGGCCTTGCCCATGGCGGCTGCGCCCGGACTGATTGGAAGACGGCTAGCGCACGTTGCGGCGCCGATGGCGGATGAAGTCGACCAGGACATACTGGTCGAGATCGCGCAAGGAAGCGAAGTAGGCACGCCCGCGATTGAGCTCGGTGAGGCGCTCCACGAAGCGCTGCAGGTGTGGATCACGCGCCACCATGAACGTGGTGATCGGAATCCCATGTCGGCGCAAGGCGACGGCCTCGTCCAATGTGCGGTTCGTGATGCGCGGATCGAGGCCGAACGAGTTCTTGTACAGCGCCCCGTCCTCCCAGATACAGCTCGGCTTGCCGTCGGTGATGAGGATCACTTGCTTGTTGGCGTGCTTGCGCCGAGCGAGCAAGCGGCGGCCCATCTGCAGCGCCGCGCGCGTATTCGTGTGGTAGGGACCGACCTGCACGTACGGCAGCGCCGCGATCTGCACGCGCTTCGCCTCGTCACCGAAGAGCACCAGATCGAGCGAGTCCTTGGGGTATTGGGTCAGGATGAGCTCGGTGAGCGCCAGCGCCACACGTTTCGCCGGGGTGATGCGGTCCTCGCCATACAGGATCATGCTGTGGCTGATGTCGAGGAGGAGCACGGTGGCGCAGGAAGTGCGCAGCTCGGATTCGTGCACTTCGAGATCGCTCTCGCGCAGCTCCAGATCCTGGCCTTCGCTGCGACGTAGCGCGTTCTTGAGCGAGGCCTTGAAATCGATGCGGTCGAGATCGTCGCCGAAGTCGAACGGCTGGGTTTCCGGCAGCGCCTCGCCGCCCGCACCCTCGCGCGGCACGGCGTGTTGACCGCTGCCGCGCCGGCGCAAGTGTCCCCACAGCGAGTCCAGGGCGTCGCGGCGCAACGCGCGCTCGCCGCGCGTCGTGAGCTCCAAGCTGCCGCCGTCGTCGCGCACGACCTCTTGCGCCTCCAGCTCCGCCGCGAATCGCTCGAGGTCCCAGGCCGGGTCGATCCAACCTTGGGCCTGGAGTGCACGCATCATGCGCAGCGCCGCTTCGACGTCGCCCCCCTGCTGGACGACGAGCAGGTTGAACAGCCGCTGCAACCCGAGGTGCGCTTGCAGATCCTGCCATCGGCTTTCATCCCAAGCGAAATACTGCACCCGCATGCATCGACTCCAAGCCAGAGCGCCGCCGTCCATCCTCACGCGGCCGATCGAAGCCCGTGGTCACTCGCTCCGCATGCGATCGAACATGCGCAGCAACATGTCGCTGTAGAAGGTACTGCGCTCCACCGTTTCCTTGGCGACGAAGGAATTCTGGTACAAGCCCTCGAGAATGAGCTCCATCACTCCGGGCAGCGCGCCTTCGTCCGCTTGCGGCAGGCAGCGCCGTGCCACTTCCTCGAGCCCATCGACCTGACGCAAGGCGGCAGCGTAGTCCGCCTGCCGCATCTGGTCGGAGATCTCGATGCGTTTGCCGCCCGAGAACCAGCCCACGACGCGATCGTAGGCGCTGTGACGCGAGGCGCCGCCGGTCTCGCGTCCTGTGCTCGCGGTCGAACGGGACTCGCCCGAGGGCACGTCGAGCGCCGCATCTTGCGGCTCGTCGCCGGACTTCGGGCTCCGGCGCCCTTTGCCCTGCGGCGCCACCGGCGGGAAATGCTGGGCGAATACGCTCTTCACTGCTTGCCCGACGAGGTGACGCGCCACTGCGTCCGGCCCCTGCTGCTCGCCTTCGTAGACCAGCTCGATCTTGCCGCTCAGCGCCGGCACGATGGCGTGCAGGTCGGCGATCCGGGCGTAGACCGGCGACTCCCCGGTTTCCAAACCGCGCCGCTCCATGTTCGACCACAAGTTTTCATAGGCCGCGATGGACACACGTGCCGACACACCGCTCGACTGGTCGACGAACTCGCTCTTCCGCGCTTCGAACGCGACCTGCTCGACGATGACACGGAAGTAATCCGGGATGCGGCAATCGCTGCCGCGCTCGGTCCACGCCTCCTGGTCGGTGATGCGGATCGCATCCTGCACGCTCTGCGGATAGTGGGTGAGGATCTGCGAGGCGATGCGATCCTTGAGCGGCGTGATGATGTTGCCGCGGTTGGTGTAATCCTCCGGGTTGGCGGCGAACACCATGAGGATGTCGATCCGCAGGCGCACGGGGAAGCCGCGGATCTGGAAGTCCTTCTCCTCCATGATGTCGAGCAGCCCGACTTGGATCCGAGGCTGCAGGTCCGGCAGCTCGTTCAGCGCGAAGATGCCGCGGTGCGTGCGCGGGACGAGCCCGAAGTGCACGACCTCCTCGTCGGCGAACGTGAGCCGATCCCGCGCCGCCTTGATTGGATCGATGTCGCCGATCAGATCGGCGATGGTGACGTCCGGCGTCGCCAGCTTTTCGTGGTAACGCTCGTCGCGGTGCAGCCACACGATGGGAAGATCGTCGCCCGCTTCCACCGCCACGCGCCGGCAACGCTTGCACAGCGGGGCGTACGGATCGTCGTTGATCTGGCAGCCCGCGACCGCCGGGGACCACTCGTCGAGCAGGCCGGTCAGCTGGCGCAGAAGCCGCGTCTTGGCTTGCCCGCGCAGCCCGAGCAGGAGGAAGTCGTGTTTGGAGAACAGGGCGTTCTCGATCTGCGGAATCACCGTGTGCTCGTAGCCGACGAGGCCGGTGAAGACCGGCTTGCCCTCGCGCTTGCGGCGGATGAGATTGCGCCGCAACTCCTCCTTGACGGCGAGCACTTGGATGCCGGCCTGGACAAGCGCCCCGCGCGTTTGCATGCTCGGCTGGGTGGCCATTGGACCTCGCACCTTTGCGTGTGGAGTCAACGCACGCTCGGATGGGGGCCGTGATGGACCTAGCACGGCAGAACGTCGGCCCCCCCTCGATCTCAGAACCCGACGCCGACCCCGATGCTCACGACCGGATCCCAGTCTTCGTACGGTGACTGGTCGTCCTGCAGTACGTCGACCAACACTTCCACGTAGCCCCACGTGTTGGGTGCGACGCGCTGGCAGAATCCCCCGCCGACCAGGAGGAACGGCACAGTTTCCCGCGCGGACGTGTCGATTCCGGTCGGGATGTCGTAGTTCACGAGTTGATACTCGGCGTGGGCGTAGAGCTGTGGGATGAGACGGTAGCGCCCGAACACACTGCCGCCGTAGTTGTGCGACGACTGATCGAAGTCGTCGTAGTTCACGTATTCGTATCCCACTTCCACCCCGGCCGATAGCTTCGGCGTCAGCTTGTAGGCGAGCATCGGAGCGATGCCGATGCGGGTGGCGTTGCCGAAGGAAAGCGTCACGGTGCCGCCGTAGTAGATCCGTTCGCGCCAGGCGGGCTTCGCCGTGGCTGTCGCGGTTTGCGTCGTCGCGGTTGGGGGCGTTGCCGCAGGCGGTGTCGCAGCCGGGGTCGCTGGCTTCACCACGGCGGCGCTGTCGGCCGGGGTCGCGCCCCCAGGCTGCTGGCCCCACGCCATGGAAGAGACGAATGCCAGTGGGGCGATCACACGCAGGGCGGTGGTGCGCATCGACATCTTTTCTCCTTGGGAGACGGTGCACCAAGCTCGTCCGACTGGACCGAGGCTTGGACTCTCAACCGAGCGTCACCGACCGCCGTGACGGATCCCATCCGACACGGACGGTGGCTGCGGCAGGATAGCAGATGCAGCAGGGCAGTCCCAGCCGAGCGCGAAATCGCGTGCAAAGATTGCGAAGGTCCGATCTCGCGGTGCAAACGAAACCGTCGTGCGATCCATCCGCGTCGCACATAGGCGTAATTTGATTGACCAGGTTACAGAGCCGCTGCTAGGGTCAGCGCTCTTGTGAAAAACCTCATCCAGGGAGTCTCGCTATGAGAACGCAGCTGGATTCTTCGCAGTGGAGGAAGGCTCTGCCGTGGCTCGCCGCGGTCTGTCTCTGTCTGTTGGGAACGATGGTCGCGCTCGCCGATCAGGACGCGGCCAAATCCGACCCGTCGCGCCGCACCGCACCCGGGATCGGGGACGTGCAGGTGCCGATCGCTGGCATGCAAGTGGCCATCGACCCCAAAACCGGCAGGCTCCGCCCGCCGACACAAGAGCAGTCTCGAGCATTGGCGGAGGCCCTGCGCCAGCGCTTCAGGACTCCGAGCGGCCCACTCGAGGTGATCCAGGCCGAAAACGGCGCGCTCGCCGTCGAGCTGTCCGAGGACTTCGATGAGACGATCCTCCTGCGCGCGCATGAGGACGGAACGGAGACCCTGGATTGCATGTCCGCGACCGAAGCGGCACGCATCATCGCCGAATCTTCCGCCCTGCAGCTGCCCGAGAACAGCTCGCGCCCCGCAGCCACACGCGGCCGGCGCGCCCCGCATCAATCCCAGAGCGAGAAGGAGTAGCGCCATGACCAAACGGATCATCGCTTGCCTGCTGCTCCTGGCACTGCTCCCGGCCGCAAGCAGCTTCGGCGCGGCGCAGCGAGTCGCGGCGGCCGGCGCCACCATTACCATCATCAACGGCGACGGCGCGACCGAGGGCTTCAACGACCCGACGGCCGCGGCTCCGATCGGCGGCAACCCCGGGACGACAGTTGGCCAGCAACGACTGATCGCGTTTCAGTTTGCAGCCGACCTGTGGGCCAACACCCTGGACAGCAACGTCGAGATCAAGGTCGATGCGCAGTTCAATCCGCTCGCCTGCACGGCGACGGCCGCGACATTGGGCTCGGCCGGCACGATCTTCATCTATGCCAACTTCGTCCCAGCCGGGTTCTTCCCCGGGCCCGCGTTCCCGAACACGTGGTACTCGTCGGCGCTGGCGAAGAAGCGCGCCGGCTTCGACATCAATCCCGGGGCGTTGGACATCCGTGCCCGTTTCAACAGCAACCTCGGAAACGCAGGGTGCCTTCCCGGACGCGGTTGGTACTACGGGCTCGACGGGAACCACGGCACCCAGATCGATCTCGTCGCCGTGTTGCTGCACGAGCTGGGCCATGGACTCGGCTTCCAGCAGTTCGCCAGCCTGGCGACGGGGGCGCAGACGTCGGGCCTGACCGACATCTATGGTCGTCAGCTGCTCGACCTCACGACGAACAAGACTTGGAACCAGATGACCAACGCCGAGCGCGTGGCTTCCGCGATCAATCCGCTGCGCGTCGTGTGGACTGGGCCCGAGGTCACCGCTGCCGTCCCGTCGGTCCTGTCGCTGGGGACACCGCTCCTGCGCGTGACCGCGCCGGGGAACATCGCCGGCCTCTACGGCGTGGGCGCGGCGACCTTCGGTCCGCAGCTCTCCTCCCCCGGCCTGAGTGGCGATGTGGTTCTCGCCAACGATGGCGTGGCCCCGGTCAATGATGCCTGCTCGGCGTTCGCCGCCGGCTCGCTCGTCGGCAAGATCGCGCTCGTCGATCGCGGCATTTGCGCCTTCGTGGACAAGGTGAAGAACGCCCAGAACGCCGGTGCGATCGGCGTCATCGTCGCCGACAACGTCGCCGGGGCGCCACCCCCAGGATTGGGGGGCGCGGATCCCACCATCGTCATCCCGTCGGTGCGCATCTCACTCGCCGACGGCAATACGATCAAGGCCGCGCTCCTCGGCGGTCCCGTGCAGGTGACGTTGGGGGTGGATCCCGCAGTGTATGCCGGCGCCGACGCCAACGGCCGCGCGCTGGTGAACACGCCGAATCCGGTGCAAGGCGGTTCCTCGGTGTCGCATTGGGACCCGAGTGCCTTCCGCAATCTGCTCATGGAGCCCTTCATCAACGACGACCTGACGCACAGCGTGAAGCCGCCGGAGGATCTGACCCTGCCGCTTTTCCGCGACATCGGCTGGTTCCCGGACGACAACCTGAACGGCATCCCGAACGACCTGGAATGCGTCTTCGCCTGCCCGCAGGACCTCTCCATTCCCACCGACCCGGGTCGATGCGACGCGGTGTTCGAGTACGACGTGCCGACGACCGGGATCTGCGGCACGGTGACTGGTGATCCGCCCTCGGGCGCGGTCCTGCCGCTCGGCACGACAACAGTCAACTTGACGTCAGAGACCGGTGTCAGCTGCTCATTCGACGTCACAGTGGAGGATGGCGAGGCACCGGTGATCAGCGACGCCGCTCCGTCGTCGGCCAACCTGTGGTCGCCAAACCACGGCATGCGCAACATCACCGTCGCCTACGACGTCGCCGACAACTGTCCGGACGGCGGCTGCGTCTTGAGCGTGACGAGCGACGAGCCCGTCGACGGCCTGGGCGATGGCGACACCGCACCGGACTGGGAAGTCCTCGATGCGCACCAGGTGCGTCTGCGGTCCGAGCGCTCGGGCACGGGCGACGGCCGCACGTACACCGTCAGCATCACCTGCACCGATGCCGCGGGCAACACCAGTGTAGAGACGGTCCACGTGAACGTCCCGTTCAGCTCGATCAACGGCCGCGGCAGGCTCAGCGATGCCGGCACACCGGCACCCGAGATCGAAATCCCACGTGAAGTGTCTTTCGACATCGCGGGGTCGAACCCACCTGTCGATGGCACGGTGTTCCGCTTCGGTCTGCCGATGGACTCGCAGGTGGAGCTGGTGCTGTTCGACGTCGCGGGCCGGCGTGTCGGCACCCTCGTCCAAGGCAACCTGCCGGCGGGTTGGCACACCACGAACTGGAAGCTGCAGAACACCAGCGCGGGCATCTACTTCGCGCGAATGACCGTGAGCGGGCAGGTCTTCACCCGTCGCGTGGTCATGCTGCGCTGACCGCTTTCCTGAGCGTACTACCGAGCGGCCGGGAATTCTCCCGGCCGCTTTTTTATTCGTCGTGTCGGCTTGAATGTGCGCGGGTCGGGGGAAGGAGCGAAACGCGTTACTTGCGCGCACGGGCGGCGATGCGGTTCGCCACCGCGGCACGTTGCGCGAGCGCCGCCGCGTTCGGGGCACCGGCAGACTTGGCCTGTGCCGCCGCTGCGCCGAGTGCCGCGGCATCGAGGCCATCGAGCGGCGTGCAGTGATCGCAGAGGACCGTGACCTTCTCGGCCGTCACCTGCACGAAGCCGCCGTCGAGGAAGTAGCGCTCCAGATTCGCGCCGCGGGTGATGCGCAGCTCGCCCAGGCCGAGCGCGCCGAGAAAGCGCGCATGCCGCGGCAGGATCCCCATCTCGCCATCGTGCGCCGGGACGACGATGAAATCCGCCGGGCCGTCGAAGACCGGACGCTCCGGGGTCACCACCTGCACGTGCATGGGTTCGGGCATCGGCCCTCCTCTCGGCATCCAGCCGGCGCCAACGTGCGCCGCTCTGGACTAGACCTTCGTGCCCATCGACTTCGCCTTCTCGACCGCATCCTCGATGGTGCCGACGTACATGAACGCCGACTCCGGCAGGTGGTCGAACTCCCCGTCCGTGAGCTGCTTGAACGAGCGAATGGCGTCTTCGCGTTTGACATAGATGCCCTTGAAGCCGGTGAACGTCTCGGCGACGTGGAACGGCTGCGACAAGAAGCGTTCGATCTTGCGCGCGCGCGCCACCAGCACCTTGTCGTCCTCGGACAGCTCGTCCATGCCGAGGATGGCGATGATGTCCTGCAGATCCTTGTAGCGCTGCAGGATGCGCTGCACCTCGCGCGCCACCCGGTAGTGCTCTTCGCCGACGTACTGCGGGTCCATGATGCGCGACGTCGACTCCAGCGGATCCACCGCCGGATAGATTCCCTTCTCGGCGATGCCGCGCGAGAGGTTGGTGGTGGAATCCAGGTGCGTGAAGGCGGTCGCCGGCGCCGGGTCGGTGTAGTCGTCCGCCGGGACGTAGATGGCCTGGATCGAGGTCACCGAACCATGCTGTGTCGAGGTGATGCGCTCTTGCAGCTCGCCCATTTCGGTGGCCAATGTGGGCTGGTAGCCGACCGCGGAGGGCATGCGGCCGAGCAAGGCCGAGACCTCGGAGCCCGCCTGGGTGAAACGAAAGATGTTGTCGATGAAGAGCAGGATGTCGGCGCCGCTCTCGTCGCGGAAGTACTCCGCCATGGTGAGCGCCGAGAGCCCGACGCGCAGCCGCGCCCCCGGCGGCTCGTTCATCTGCCCGAACACGAGCACGGTGCGGTCGATGACGCCGGATTCCTGCATTTCGAGCCACAGGTCGTTGCCCTCGCGCGTGCGCTCGCCGACGCCCGCGAACACCGAGAAACCGCCGTGCACCTGCGCGATGTTGTGGATCAGCTCCTGGATGATGACGGTCTTGCCGACCCCGGCACCGCCGAACAGCCCGGTCTTGCCGCCCTTGACGTAGGGAGCCAGCAGATCGACGACTTTGATGCCGGTCTCGAAGATCTCGGTCTTGGGCTCGAGCTCGCGGAACTCGGGCGGCGCGTGGTGGATGGGGCGCCGCTCGCGCGCTTCGAATGGCCCCTTCTTGTCCACCGTCTCGCCGACGAGGTTGAAGACGCGGCCGAGGTTGCCCTCGCCGACCGGAACCGTGATCGGGCTGCCGGTGTCGGTGATCTCCAAGCCGCGGCGCAGCCCGTCGGTGGATCCAAGGGCCACGGCGCGCACTTTGCCGCCTCCGATGTGCTGCTCGACCTCGCACCAGAGCAAGCGGCGCTGTCCGCCGTGCTCGAACTCGACCTGCAGCGCGTTGTAGATTGATGGCAGCTCCTCCTGGCGAAACTGCGCGTCCAGTGTCGACCCGATCACCTGCACGATCTTGCCTTTGTTCGCCATCGGCTTGCCTCACCCTTCGCAGTTGCAGGCGACGTCACTTCAGCGCTTCGACGCCGCCCATGATCTCGGAGATCTCGTTCGTGATTTGCCCTTGCCGCGCGCGGTTGTAGCGCCGGGTCAGCGACGTGATCATCGATTCCGCGTTGTCTGTCGCGTTCTTCATCGCCACCATGCGCGCGCGGTGCTCGCCCACGGCGGTTTCCAGGAACAGCTGATACAGCACGATCTTGAAGTAGGCCGGCAGCAGCCGCGCCATGAGACCCGCCGCGTCGGGCGACACCAGGTATTCGCGCGGACGCACGGCGGCGTCGGCTTGGGTGGGCGGCGTGATCGGCAGCAGCGTCTCCAGCTGCGGGCGTTGCGACGCCGCCGACAGGTAACGCTGCGAGCAGACGACGACGCGGTCGGTGCGGCCGCTCTCGTAGGCGGCGAGGAATTCTTCGGCCAGCGCCTCCACCGGCGCGTACGTTGGGCGATCGCCGAAGGCGGTGTGGGCGCCGGCCAGCTCGAACTTGCGAAAGCGGAAGAAGGCGATGCCCTTCTTGCCGACCACGTGCAGCGCCACCTGCGCACCCGATTGCCGCAGCTCCTCGATCGCATCGCGCCCGAGGCGGCACAGATGTGTGTTGAATCCGCCGCACAGCCCGCGGTTCGAGGTCAGCACCAACAGGGTCACGTGCCGCACGGGCTCGCGCCGGCGCAACAACGGATGATCGATGCCGAGATCGGCGCGCGACAAGTCCTGCATCACCTCGAGGATGCTGCGGAAATAGGGCCTGGCGCCTTCGACACGATTGAACGACTGGCGGAACCGGGCGGTCGACACCAGCTCCATCGTGCGTGTGATCTTGCGCGTGTTGGTGACCACGCGCCGGCGCTTGAGGATCGCTTTCGCCTTCGCCATCGGGGGCTCCCTCGCGACCGAATCAGCGCGGGTCGTAGGCCTTGCCGCTCAGGAACGCGTCGCGAATCTGGACGATGCGCTCATCGATCTTCGCCATCATGTCTTCTGGAATCGCCTTGGCGTCGTCGAGCTGCTTCCAAGCCTCGGGATGAACGGTGCGCGCGCTCTCCAGGAGCATGCGCTCGAACTCCCGCACCCGGTTCACCGGGATCTTGTCGAGGTGACCGCGGGTGCCGGCGAAGATGCTGAGCACCTGATCGATCACGTGCAGCGGCTCGTTCTGCGGCTGCTTCAGCAGCTCCACCATGCGCGCGCCGCGGTCGAGCTTGGCCTGCGTCGCCGGATCGAGCTCGGTGCCGAGCTGGGCGAAGGCCTCGAGCTCGCGGAACGCGGCCAGATCCAAGCGCAACGAGCCGGCGACCTGACGCATGGCCTTCACCTGCGCCTTGCCGCCGACGCGCGACACCGAAATCCCGACATCCACCGCCGGACGCACGCCGGCGAAGAACAGGTCCGGCACCAGGTAGATCTGGCCATCGGTGATCGAGATGACGTTGGTCGGGATGTAGGCCGAGACCTCGCCTTCCTGGGTCTCGATGATCGGCAGCGCGGTCAGCGACCCCGCGCCCAGGTCGTCGGAAAGTTTCACTGCGCGTTCGAGCAAACGGCTGTGCAGGTAGAAGATGTCCCCGGGATAGGCCTCGCGCCCGGGGGGCCGGCGCAGCAACAGCGCCAGCTGGCGGTAGGCCTGTGCTTGCTTGGTCAAATCGTCGTAGATCACCAAGGTGTCGCGGTGATGGTTGTACATGAACTCCTCGGCCATGGCGCAGCCGGTGTACGGCGCGATGTACTGCAACGGCGCAGGATCCGAAGCGTTGGCCGACACGACGATCGTGTAGTCCATGGCACCATGGCGCTTCAGGGTGTCGACGACCGCAGCGACCGTCGATTCCTTCTGACCGATGGCGACGTAGACGCAGAGGACGTTTTCCTTTTTCTGATTGATGATCGTGTCGATGGCGATGGCGGTCTTGCCGGTCTTGCGGTCGCCGATGATGAGCTCGCGCTGGCCGCGTCCGATCGGCGTCATGGCATCGATGGCCTTGATCCCGGTCTGCAGCGGCGTGTTCACCGGCTGGCGGTCGGCGATGCCGGGAGCGATCATCTCGACCGGTCGGGTGCGATCGGCGCGCACCGGGCCCAAGCCGTCGATCGGCACTCCGAGCGGATCGACGACACGCCCCACCAATCCTTGGCCGACCGGGACCTCGAGGATGCGCCCGGTGCTGCGCACTTGCTGGCCTTCGCGCACCGTCAGGTAGTCGCCGAAGATGGCGGCGCCGATGGAGTCTTCCTCCAGGTTGAGCACCTGGCCCTGCACGCCGCCTTCGAACTGCAACATCTCGCCCGACATGGCATTGGCGAGCCCGTAGATGCGCGCGATGCCGTCTCCGACCTCGAGCACCGTGCCGACCTCGGCCACGTCGAGCTGGCTGCGGTACTCTTCGATCTGCTTGCGGATGACGGACGTGATTTCCTCGGCCTTAATTTTCATAGCCGCTGC
>DASRJO010000053.1:0-19448 GCA_035649435.1 Candidatus Krumholzibacteriia bacterium
TTCGGCGTGTGGCTGGGAGTTGCGTCCGCATTCTTGATTTCGCCTGCTTCGGGCCAGGAGAAGTCCACCGAGAAGCCTGTGGCAGTCCAGCAAAGGACGTTCGATTCACCCGAGGCAGCCGTCGAGGCATTGATCGGTGCCGCGGAGCGATTCGACGTTCCCGCATTGAAGGAGATCCTCGGGCCGGACGGCGTGGACCTCGTGGTCACCGAAGACACGGTGCAGGACAAGAATCAGAGTGCAGAATTCGCCGCGGAGACGCGCAAGCAGCACCGGGTCGCTCGCGATCCCAAGAACTCGAAGGTTGCCATCCTGTACGTGGGCGCCGACGAGTGGCCGATGCCGATTCCCATCGTGCAGAAAAGCGGTAAATGGTGGTTCGATTCCAAGGCAGGACGCCAGGAAGTCCTTTACCGCCGAATCGGCGGCAACGAGCTCGATGCAATCGATGTGTGCCGAGGGTTCGTCGAGGCCCAGCACGAGTACGCCTCCAAGAAGCGCGACGGCGCGATGGTGAACCAGTACGCGCAGCGCATCATCAGCACTCCCGGCAAGCAAGATGGATTGGCGTGGCAAGCCCAGGATGGAGCCTGGCAAGGGCCCGTGGGCGAGGCGATCGCCCGCGTCATCGTCGAGGGCTACACGGAAAAGAGCCAGCCCTACCACGGCTACTTCTTCAAGGTCCTGAAGGGCCAGGGCCCGGCAGCACCGCTGGGAGAGATGGACTTCGTCGTCAAAGGCGTGATGATCGGTGGTTTTGCCCTGGTCGCCGCGCCGGCGGAATACTCCGTGACCGGCGTGAAGACCTTCATCGTGAGCCACGATGGCATCGTCTACGAAAGGGATCTCGGGGAGAAGACGCTCGACCAGTTCCGCGCGATGGAGCGCTACGACCCGGACTCGAAGTGGAAGCCAGTGGAAGACCAGTGATCCGCGGCGATTCTGTGAAGTTTCCACGACATCGCGAGCACACGGGGTCGCGTCGCACCGAGGCACGAGAAGATTCTGGAAACCGCTCGAAAAAATACGGGCCCGTGAGGGCCCGTATCTCGTTTGGCGGTATGACGACAAGCTCAAGAGCCGAAGGCGTGCGTGAGACCGACCCGCAGCGTGAAATGGCTGAAGTCGCTCACCGCGCCGAACCACGCTTCGGTCACGAAGTTGGTGCGCACACCGATCGGGGTGGCGAGGCCGCCGCCGATGTCGAGACCGAGCTCGGTCGATGAATCGTCAGCCGAGATGGGCTGGCCCGAGAACGGGTCGATCATTTCGACCTCGGCGTTGATGAAGTGCAGACCTAATCCGCCGCCCGCGAAAGGCATGAGCTTCGGATTCGCCACCGGGAAGTAGTACTTCACTCGGCAGCCGATCGCGATATCGCGGACAGTGAACTCGCTGCCGCCGAACATGGTTTCCGACTGCGTCCAGAAGTCCATCCTCGGCTCGACACGCACGTTGGGCGTGATGGCGCCGACGTCGGCGAAGACGCCGACTCCGAGTGTGGCGTCGAGGCCCTCGGGACTGACGATGCCGACGGCAAAGCCAATGTTCTTCAATCCAGAATTGTTCTGCGCCAATGCAGATTGGCAAGTCATCGCGCAGAGCGCGAACGTCAGGAGCAGCGCATCGCGGCGCATGATTCCTCCATGATCCGATGTTCCATGATTCATCCACATCCAGTGTGGAGATCCTCGATTGTGCATTGTGGCCCTGGGCTCCGCTGCTGGCGGTGGCCCGGCGCGGATCCGTGTCTACCGGAGGGGACGTCAGCACGCCGCGTGCCCGAGCCTCACGCCGTCCTTCTTGAACATCGACTGCGAGCGAGTCGGCGCAGGCGCGAAATGGAACGTTGTCGAGAACTGACTGAAGCTCACCGGTAGAGACTCTTCACGCCGCTCCAGGTCTCGTTCTCGACTGAGACCGTGCAGGCACTCTGGATGTCGACGGCCTGCGCCGTCTGGCATATATCGGAAGAGGGATCGTAAGGGTTGATGATCAGCGCGCCACCCGGCTCGCAGAGTGGGGTGAATTGAGGAAAGTCGCAGAGAGTCAGCGAAGGGGCAACCAGGTGGTGGTCACTGGGTGGATTCCCGGACATCACTCGCACCCATGTCTGCTGAGCGATGGGAGTGACCATGCCGAAGCTGGACAGCAGCTCGATGCGAGCCAAGAACGTGAGATAGTTCTTCTGGCAGTCGGGATCCTCGGGACCGTCGACTGACCATGTGAGGTTCACACGACGGACCGTTTCCGCGCCCTCGATGTGAGGCTCACTGATATCGCCCATCGCCAGAGCGCCGGGCGACAACAAAATCGTCCTCGTCCACCCAGCAGGGAGCTGACTTGTCTCGACACCTTCGACATAGAACTCCGCACCGCTGATCCCCGCCGTCGTCGCGCCGTATAGTCGCGCATAGACGGAGAAAGCGACCTTGTGCAGGATGCCGCCAAACAGAACCGTCTCCGTGACAACGCAAGCACCGAAATCCACCGGTCCCGTGAAGCCATCGGGATTGATCGAGTTTGGATACAATTCGATCGCGCCGTCGGGCCCGGCGAACGCGGGAGCGGCGCATGCGGCGAGAGCCAGAGCCACGAAAGCTGCGTGGCGCATCGTCCGACCTCCGGCTTGAGAGAATGATACCACTCGAAAGGCCCTCAAGACGCGCTCCGAACCGCGGCAGGAAGTACGTGCGTAAACCGTGAGCGCGACATCGATGAGGAACGTGCAAATTCTGCGAATCTCCGGAGCCTTGACTGTCTGGCCGCCGAGGTTTTTAATCTAGCGCGCAACGTCTGGGCTCACTCCATCCGCGGCACTGCCCTCGTTTGGGAATGCCGAGGAACGCTTTCTCGTCGCAAGGAGTTAACCAGCAACGAACAAACAGCTATTGCGCCAACAAAAGATGCAGGCACTAGCGGCCACCGCGCCGGCACTGCCGCGAGGCAGAATCGCGCAGTGCGACGGTGGGCCCGTGGTTTTCCCCGCCGGAGCGCCGGTGACTTTGGCCGGCGCGCTACGCGACGCGGCTTCGGCGCGGATACCCAATGAGATCGTCTACGTGCAGTTGGATGGCACGGAGGTCCGCCAGACTCACGCGGACTTGTTGGAACGGGCGCGCCGCGCGTGCCGGGGTCTCATATCCCAGGGCTTGCGGCCGGGTGACAAGGCTCTGCTTCAGATCGAGGCTGGGCCGGAGTTCGTTGCTCTCTTCTGGGCATGCGTTCTCGCCGGGATCGTGCCTGTGCCGATGAGCGTTTCCGCAGGGTCCGACAATTCGGACGCCGCGTTCCGCAAGCTGCGCACCTCGTGGCAGGTCCTTGGTAGACCCAGGATCCTCGCCGCCGGCTCGAGCGTTCCCATCCTACGCAACTCGTTCCCGGCGGACGAAGCCTTCGCCAGCCACCTTCTCGCGATCGATGGCTTGTTCGACGAGTCGGCTCCGGCACCTGTGTTCGAACCGGCGCCGGACGCCGTCGCCGTCTTGCTCCTCACGTCCGGCAGCAGCGGTGTCCCGAAAGCGGTGCCGCTCAGTCACCGCAACGTGCTCGCCTACGCCTATGGCGCGGCGCAGTCGAATGGGTTCACGCACCTCGACGTGTCACTCAACTGGTTGCCTCTCGACCACGTCGGGGGTCTCGTGATGTTCCACGTGCGCGATGTGGTGATGCGATGCACGCACATCCACGTTCCAACCGAGATGATCCTGCGATCACCGCTGCGTTGGCTGGACCTGGTGGACCACTACCGGGCGACGCTGACGTGGGCGCCCAACTTCGCCTTCGCCCTCGTCGACCAACAAGCATCCGCCATGGCGGGTCGAGCTTGGGATTTGACCAGCTTGCGTTGCATCCTCAACGGAGGCGAGATGATCGTGGGCGCCACCGCGCGGCGGTTTCTCGAGCTCCTCGCACCGTTTGGCTTGCCCGAAACCGCGATGGTGCCAGTTTGGGGAATGTCCGAAACCTCCTCGGGCGTCACGTACTCCCACCGGTTTTGCCGCGACACGGGGTTCGACGCCGATGGCCCCGTCGAGGTCGGTGCCCCGATTCCGGGCGTTGATCTGCGCATCGTGGACTCGCAGAACCTTCTGCTCGTGGAAGGCGAGACTGGAGAAGTGCAAGTCCGAGGGTCCCCCGTCACCACCGGATACCTCGATGCGCAAGGGATCGACCGTTCAGCCGTTACTCCCGACGGCTGGCTTCGGACCGGCGACCGCGGAATGTTGCAGGACGGCCGACTCACGATCACGGGAAGAGCGAAGGACGTCATCATTGTCAACGGTGTCAAGTTCTCGTGCCACGAGATCGAGGCTGTGGTCGAAACGGTTCCCGGTGTCGAGGCGTCGTTCACGGCCGCTTGTGCCGTGCGCCAACCTGGAGATCAAACAGATCAGCTCGCCCTGTTTCTCGTCACGCCGCTCGCGCGGGGCGACGAGCAGCGCGGTCTCGTCGACCGGATTCGAGTCGCGCTCGCCGATCATGCGCAGATCGTTGCCCAGCATGTCGTGCTCCTGGAGAGGGAACAGGTTCCAAGAACCTCCATCGGCAAGATCCGGCGTGCTGAGCTCAAGCGGCGGTTCGAGCGTGGGGAATTCACACGGGCGGAGCACCTTCCCGTCGCATCGCCTGTGCGGCTTGCCGCAGCATTTCATCGGCGCGCTTGGCGTGAATCGTCCCGCCTCGCCACTCGATCACTGCCTGAAGGCCCGTGGCTCGTATTCGCGGACAGTCTCGGGCTCGGCGCCGCCGTCGCGCGCGACATCCAATTGCAGGACGGTCACTGCATCCTCGTGACCCCGGGGGACGCGTTCCGGCGCCTGGAGTCGGACCGTTTCGTCGTCGATCCGCTTCAGCCCGCCGATTACGCGCAATTGCATGCGAGCCTCGACGACGATGGACTCGTGCCGCGGCACACGCTGCACATGTGGGCCTATGGTCCGGAGCGGCTAGAAACCATGGACTTCGCTCGAGCACAGGCCCTCGTTTCACACAGCGTGATCTTTGGGGTTCAGGCGCTCGCCCGCAGCCGCGCCAGTGAGGGAACGCATCATCTCTGGGTCATCTCGAGCCGCGCTTGCGAGGTGCGGCCAGGCGATGGAGTCGCGTGCGAGAAGGCCGCGCTCGGCGGACTCGTGAAGACCCTGCCCCTCGAATGTGCCTGGCTGTCCTGCACGCACGTCGACTTGGCGGGGATCGACGTCGGCCGCGATTTGGAAGATGTGTTTGAAGAGGTCACCGCGGGAGGCGAGCACGTGGAGGTTGCCTACCGCGACAGGCACAGGTGGCTCGTCCAGCTCGAGGCAGTGGAGGTTCCGGCTGTCGACAGCTCGCCGATCATTGCGAGCAACTCGCCGGTCGTTTCGAGCAACTCACCGGTTCTTGCGAGCAGCTCGCCAGTCGTGGCAACCACCTCTCCCCTCGCTGCAAACGGATGTTATCTCGTGAGTGGGGGACTGGGCGGCATCGGTTCGCTGCTCGTCGAGAGCCTGCTCGAGCAGTACAGGGCACACGTGCTCGTCA
Source organism: Candidatus Krumholzibacteriia bacterium (assembly GCA_035649435.1). Classification (GTDB taxonomy): domain Bacteria; phylum Krumholzibacteriota; class Krumholzibacteriia; genus DASRJW01. Next base: position 5,524 of record DASRJO010000053.1, read on the forward strand.
TCGGGCGGTCGCCGCTCGATTCGGTGATCGGCCGCCTGCGAGAGCTGCGCCGCTTCGGTGGTGAACTGGCCTACGCCTCCGCCGACATCGCCGATTCGGCGGCCGTGGAAGCTGCGATCCACGACGTGGAAGGAAGTTGGGGTCGCGCCCTGGATGGCATCTTCCACCTCGCGGGAACCTACGCAGCGCGGCCGCTCCTCGACGAAACACCAGAGACGCTCGCGCACGGCCTCCATGCCAAGGTCGCAGGCGCCTGGGCTCTCCACCAGTCGCTGCAGCAACGACGGGGGACTTTCATCGTGCATTTCTCCTCCGTCCTCGGCGTCTTCGGGGGCGCGTTCGCCGGCGTCTACGCCGCCGGCAATGCGTTTCTCGCCGGGCTCTCACACCAGCAGCGCGTACTCGGGTGGCGCAGTTACTGTCTGATGTGGAGTCAGTGGGAGGACACCGGGATGAACCGCGGTACGGGTTTGGATGCAGCTCTGCGCGGCAAGGGGTATCGATCGCTCACGCAAGCCCAGGGACTCGAGTCCCTTTGGGCCGCACTGCGGGCGGATCAACCGCATCTCCTGATCGGATTGGACGAGAGGAATTTGCACATCCGGTCTCACCTCGCAATTCTGCCGGAGGAAGCCGCGGGGGCCAGTTTCATCTCCATTGCGCCGCGCACGGTGACTGAACGCGAGTTGGCGCGGATTTGGCGTGAGCTGCTGCTGGTCGAGGATATCGGTGTGCACGCCAACTTCTTCGAAATCGGCGGGGATTCGCTCATGGCTGTGCGCGTTGTCGCAGAGATCGAATCGACCTTTGGAAGGCGCTTGCCGATGACCGAGCTCTTCCGCTCTCCCACGCTGGAGCAATTGGCCGCGGTGGTCGATCACGGAGCCACGCGACCGGGGTATTGCGCGCTCGTCTCGTTGCGAGCCGCGGGCACCGGCGCTCCATTCTTCTGCGTCGCCGGCGCGGGCGAGGATGCGGGCGTTTTCGCCGGCTTGGTCGCAACATTGCCGATCGGTCGGCCGATCTACGGTCTGCACGTCCGCGGGCTGGATGCCATCGACCCGGACACGCCGCATCGGTCGATCGAAGGGGTCGGCGCTCAACTCCTCGACGCAATTCGTTCCATCCAACCTCACGGACCGTACTCTCTCAGCGGGCACTGTCTCGGAGGATTGTTCGCTTACGAAGCCGCTCAACAGCTGCGCGCCCAGGACGAGCAGGTCGCGCTCCTCGTTCTGATCGATACGATCGTGAGCGATTCTTTGCCGATCTATGTCGTCGCGCCGCTGCGTGTCCGGCTCGAGGAACATTGGCGCGAGTTGTCGCGCCGCTCTGCCTGGGGAAAGGTGCAGTATGTCGTTCGCAAGCTCGTGGGCCGCGAAGCAGCCATGCGATTGCGGCGTCAGCTTCATCGAGCCTTGGCCCCGATCGAGGAGATGCACAGGCGGTATGTGTTGAAGCCGTACCCGGGTCGCCTCACACTGGTATTCGCGTCCGACTCGTTCCTCCATCGAGATCCAGCCCGCGATCCACGTCGGAGCTGGGAGCGTTTGGCACTGGATGGCGCCGACATCCTCAACGTCGCCGGCGATCACGAGACGCTTCTCCACCCACCATTCGTCGACGATCTAGGCCGGCAGCTCGGTATCCGGCTGCAGTCCGAGCGAACTGCGGGAACAGCAGACGAGACTCAGCGCACGAGCACCGCGGAGCGCTCGACCGTGCGACCGTGTTGTTCGAGCCGTAGCAAGTAGATGCCCGAAGCGACGAGGCGATCTTGATCGTCCCTTCCGTTCCAAGAGAGATTGCGCTCACCGCGACCGGGGTCGGTCTCGAGGAGTGTTCGGACGATCCGGCCGCGCACGTCGTAGACGCGCAGTGTCGCGGTTCCCGGTTCCTCCACTCGGAAGCGCAAGGTGGTCCAAGCGTTGAAAGGGTTGGGCCCGTTGGGGAAGAGCTGCAAGCCACCGGCTGCCCCTGCGGCAGGCGTGCTCCCTGGAAGCGGCGGGGAGCCGGCATCGAACCAGGCGGTGAGCCACATCGATGCGACGGCGAGCGAGGCTTGTCGCAGCCAAAGTTGTGTCTCATCTCCTGTCTCGCGCCAGAGCACCTCGTAGTAGATCTGGTTCCCCGTGTCGCCGCCGGCAGCGCGCCTGGCTCGATGATCGGCGGCGAGGACGAGACGGACACCGGGATAGATTCTCTCGATCCACTCGAACACTGCGTCCACAGGCCGCACGTAGGCCGAGGCGCGCCCCGGTTGGATCGCGAGCTCGCGAAGATAGATCTCGGTGAGCACCGACTCATAGCGTGAGTGAATGCCGCGCTGTCCCGTCAGTTGTCCGTCGTGATTGAGCGTGAGGTGAAACGGCTGATGGCCATCGGCCACGTAATGTCCGACATCGGCCGCGACGGCCACGGCACGCGGCCAGTCGCCAGCCCGGAAATGCTGGGTGAGCTGCGCCAGCATCGACTCGATCGCCCAGGGGAGGATGCCAATCGTGTCGACGCGATCCCGGCCGAATCGCGCCACCATCTCCGGATAGGTTCGTGGCAGCGTCCGCGAGAAGAACTCCTCGTAGTCATCGATGTCGATGTAGTGCCGGATGGCTTCATTGGGATCGCAGCAGCGACGAGCGTCGGCCTCGACGGAGAGGCCCTCGAGACTGTCGGCCCACTGAGCGAAGGCGGCGAACTCGGCGGGGAGGTGCGTCGTCGCCGCACGATTCACCAGCGCGTGGACTTGCGCGCCCCATGCTCCGGCTCCTCGCGGCGCAAGCGCCGCGGCAAAGAGCACGGACACGATGCGCATGGGCCAGCGCATGACTCCCACCTCCGAGCCGAGGATAACATCGACACATGTTTTCTGGCCCGGGTCTAGCTAGGATCTAGTCAGAATGCGGTACGCGATCGTGCCTGCACCTGAAATACCGGCTCCGCGTCGAAGACATGCATGTCTTCCACGACGTGACGGCAGAAAACGTCGAGATGATCGTTCCGAAATCGATCGCTGGGAAGTGGCTGCCGCAACAAGGACCAAAGTCATGAAGAAGGTAGCCCTTACCGAGATCAAGGACCAGCTGTCGAAGTACCTGCGCATCGCCGAGCGTGACGACGTCGTGATCACGGCACTCGACTCGAAGATGTCGAGGAATGACCGGTCAATGCACGACGATCACACGCGTGGTGACGGTGTGTGTCTTGGACGTGGCACGGATGGAGTAGACACCGGAGGACGCCTGCATGCCGTTGCTGCCCCGACCATTCCAAGCGAGGCCCTGTGCTCCGGGGGCGAGAAAGCCGGCGAAGACGTACGCCACATGCCTGCCGCGTGCATCGAAGACATCGACACGCCAGTGACCAGGGACGAGTGTTTCGAGCACGCTCTGCACGCCCGAGGGTGAGGGATTCGGCCAGGCTGGGAGTAGACGAGCGCCGAACACGGGCTCTACTCGAGCTGCATCCACTGGATTGTCGTCGCTCGCATAGAGCAAGGCACGCCCGTTGTCATTCGCGCCGTAACCACCCAGAAGCAACGCTCCGCGGCCGTTGCGACGGATGTCACCGAGCGATGCCGCCGAGCTGCCGAGCTGGGCGGACACGACGGGCCCTTGGATCGTGACATCGACGAGAGGATCCATGCCAGCGCCGCCGAAGAAGATGGCGCCGCTGCCCGCATCGGTGCCGCCCGTATCCGCCCCCGGTGCACCGATCGCGACATCGGCACGGCCGTCGCCGTCCCAATCGAAGCCGCTTGTGACGGCGCTCCCGAAGCGCGAGCCCGCACCATTGCCATCGAAGCGCAAATCGATGATCTCATCCAGCTCTGATCCACCACTGAAAAGGTAAGCGCGGCCAGCATCGGTGCTACCGCTCAGATTGGCCAGCGGAGCGCCGACGAGGATGTCGTCCCTGCCATCGCCGTCGAGATCGGCATCTGCGGCGAGACTGGTGCCGAACTCGTCGCCCGCGTTTTCGCCCAGGAATACGAGATCGGGAATGGTGTCGAGCGCGGCCGTACCGCGATAGAGGATGACGGCGCCTGCCCAGGTCGCCGCCTGTGAACTGCGTGGGGATCCCACGAGCAACTCCTCGCAGCCGTTGCCGTCGGTGTCGGCGAGACGGGCAAGGCTCTTGCCGAAGCGGTTGTCGCCGGCTCGCGCGTGCACGACTCGCGCGGCTCCAGCCTCGAGGAAGCTCGTCCCACCTCGATAGATATGGATCTCGCCGTTACCCGCACGTGGCGCACCGATGACGAGATCGCCCTCGCCGTCACCATCCAGATCGCAGCCGACGAGGACGGCGGCACCGAACTGACCGCCCGCAACGACGCCATCGATGATGCGATCGGGAACGAAGTCGAACGCGGGACCACCGAAGAAGACATAGACGCGGCCGGCAGCGTCGCCGCTCGCGCCGAGACCGGGGGCACCGGCGACCCAGTCGTCATAGCCATCACCGTTCAGATCCCCGCCGCCGCCGATCGCGGCGCCGCAATTCTCGTTCGGCACGCTTCCCGCCACGACGTGCAATGGAGACACGGCGACTTCTGCTCCACCGGCGAAAAAGGAGACCGAGCCGCCACCAGGAGCGGCGGCATCGCTCACATTCGCGCCGACGAGGAAATCGTCGAAGCCGTCGCCGGTGACATCGCCCGCTGCATGTGCCGCGTAGCCGAACTGGTCGCGCAGATGTTCGCCGGCGTACGTGCGTTGCAAATGGAACGGCACCGCCCCGGCCGTTGAGAGCGGTGCAATCACGAAGTAAACGGTGAGTTGAAACTGCATCGAACGCGGAAATGTGTAGCGGAACAAGACCATCGATTCCTGCTCGAGCGGGACAGCCGGGGCGGCTAGGAAGGCGGGACGCCGCCGGTTTCCCGAACGGCGCCCCACACTTCGTGTCGCGCTAACGATAGAGCCGCTTGACGTCGCTCATGCTGGTGTCGTCTGTCGGTGTGGACCCGGCACTACCGGTGAGCGCCATGCCCACACTCGTACCGAGCTGACGCAGGGTCGTCTCGTCGGTTGTCTTGAACGAGCCGTTGACGAGCGTGAGCGTCGCCACGGCTGTATCCGTCTGTCCACCGGCTGTCGCGCTGACGGTGATTGTCAACACGCCGCGCAGCATGACCGGCGGCACGATGAAGGGAATCTCAGCGCTTCGCTCCAAACCGGCAGCCAATGGCAGCACAAACGGAATTGCGCCGGTGGACATGCTGCCCAGTGCGATCGCGACCGTGAAGTCTGCCTGCACCGGTTCGCTCGACAGGTTCGCGATCGAAGCGAACAACGTCACCTTCTGGCCAGGTGAAGCGGTCTCCGGAGTGAAAGCCAGCTCGACGTCGACTTGTGCCGAGGCCGTGGCCACGCTGAGGACGAAAAGGGAAGTCGCGAGCGTCAGAATCCCTGCGATGCGGCGGCGCATGCTGTGGCCTCCAGTGAAAGTTAAAAGGGCGTGTGGTTGGCGAGGCGCGGTGCCCCTATGTTCCGCTTTCGCGTTGCACCCCGCCAACCCACGTTCTCTCAAGGATGTTTCGGCTTTGGCTGTCATCTCCACCACATCACGGCACAGGCCACGAGCGCCACGCTGCCGGTCGCTGTTGCCCCGAGCAGCATGTGCCACTGCGCGCACTCGGGTGCTTCGTCCAGAGACCGCTCTCGGCGCCCCAGGGAAGCGGACAATGGCGCTGAGCCGTACACCCTCAATCTGGGCGATTCAGGCAGTTGACTGAAGTTGGCAGCGGTAGGTAACGTGGCGGGGCGCTCCCTATCTCTTCGAAGAACAAGTGGTTGCGCCTGCGGACTGGGTCGCGTTCGAAGAGACGTGGGGATAATCCTTACCTCTTGCGCGGCGCCGGCCGGTCCACGGGAGGGTGCGTGGCATCGGAAGAGGCGGGCGGGCGAGCCGAGATCACGGCGAAGCCGCCGGCAGCAGACGTTCGCGCCGAGCTCGAGCGCATCCTGGAGAGCCCGCACTTCGTCGCGGCGGAGCGCAGCCGGCGATTCCTGAGTTTCCTCGTCAACGAGACGCTTGCCGGGCGCACCAACCGCCTGAAGGAATACACGCTCGCCGTCGAGGTCTTCGACCGGCCCGAGTCCTTCGATCCGCGGATCAGCCCGAGCATCCGCGTCGAAACCAGCCGGCTGCGCCGGCGACTCGAGCACTACTACCTCACACTCGGACGCGAGGACCCGGTCCTGATCGAGTTACCGCGGGGTACCTACACGCCGGAATTTCGATTGCAAGCCGATGTCCTGCATTTGCGCGAGGAGTTCGCAGCGCTCCCGCCTGCGGATGTGGCCGATTTGCCGTCCGGTCTCACGGGAGGTCCCACGATCGCGGTGCTGCCGTTCGAGAACTTGGACGATGGCGAGAGCCTCTTCGCCGACGGGGTCACGGTCGAAATCATGACGGCGCTGTCACGCTTCCGCGACTTCCACGTCATCGGCCGGAATACGACGTTCCAGCACAACGCCAAGGATGGGGTGGCGCGCATCGGCCGCCAGCTTGGCGCCGGATACGTGCTGCATGGAAGCGTGCGCCGGGCCAAGAATCGTGTGCGCATCCATGCCGAGCTGTCCAACGGCGTGACCGGCATTGTTCTTTGGGCCGAGCGCTACGAGCGCGACCTCACCGTCGAGTCCGTCTTCGACATCCAGGACGAGATCGCGAGCCATGTGGTGACGACTGTCGCCCAGCCGCACGGGGTCATCGTGCGGCCGGAGCAAGCGGCCGCACGCCGCAAGCCACTCGAGCATCTGGACGCCTACGACGCCCTGTTGCTCTTCTATGATTACACCGCCCGCCAGTCCCCGGTGGGACATGCGCGAGCGCTCGAGGCCATCGAACGTGCCGTGCAGCAGGAGCCCGATTCAGCCACTCTCATCGCCGTTCGCGCCCAGCTCTACCTCGACATGTACCGCTTCGGCTTCAACTTACAAGGCTCGCGGCAACAGGCGCTCGACGAAGGCACGCGCGGCGCGCATGCCGCGGTGCAAATGGATCCGCAGAATCCCAGGGCCTACCACGCTCTCTTCTTGGCGCAATTCGCGCACGGTGATCTGCGTGCATTCCGGGAAGCAGGCAAGCGCGCCCTGGCGCTCAACCCGAACGACACGGACACCCTTGCCGATTTCGGTCTGCATTTGATCATGAGCGAAGAGGATGAGCTGGGACGATTGTTCATGAAGGTCGCGCTCGCGCTCAACCCCGAGCCACCCGATTGGTACTGGTTCGCGTTCTTTTCGCTGCACTTCGCCCGGGACGAGTTCGAGGACGCCCTCGACATGGCGCTTCGCGCTCAGAACGAGTCCTTCTATTGGATGCACTGCATGCAGGCGGTCGCCTACGCGCAGCTCGGAATGATGGATGAAGCCACAGCCGCGGTGCAGCGGCTGCTCGGGCTTTTCCCCGACTTTCCGGATCAGGCGCGACCTGAGGTCGCGCGTTGGCTCAGCCCTGCGCGAGCCGCTCGCGTGCTGGAGAACCTGCGCCGAGCCGGGCTCGCGGTCGATTGACGCCGGACCCTCGAGGCCACAATTCAATCGACCGCGAAAGTCTTGCATACCGCCTTCACAAAACGTTCTTCGTTCCAAAGAAACCTTGCCCGACGCTCGATGCGGCGATATTCTTTCCGCCGTACCCGACATGTTCGGCACGCGAGGGCACAGTCGCCAAGCGGAGCCGACGCAGCGAGGATCCGGGTACGTATGCATTCATAGGAGACATTTTCGAGACACAGGCGGGAAAAACATCGAGGAGAGGGCTCATGAAACAGCTGCTATTGGTGCTTCTCCTGGTCGCTTTGCCGGCGACGGTCAATGCGCACTCGGTATGCCTGGCGCGTGCCGATGCGGACATGAACTGCTCGGCGGATGCGGTGGGAGAAGTGTTCACCGTCGACGGATACGTGGTGGTTTGGAAGCAGTTCGGGACCCGGGGGCCGGGTGCCATATACGACCCCAGCTCGGGGTGTTGCATCTCCATCTTCGACATCGACTTGGCCCCGGACCTGGCGATCGGGACGCACGTCCAAGTGCAGGGCTGGATGGGTCCCTTCAACGGCCTGGACGAGATCGTCGACAACCCCGCGAACAGCGCGGAGGATCCGATCATCACCGTGCTCGACCCGGGACCGTTCACCTTCCCTTGCACGCATGCTTCTTGCGCGCAGATCGCGGACCACGCCCCGAGCGCAGAGCTCCTGGAGAGCTGCTGCATCCAGCTCTGCGGCTCATTTACGGCCACGGGGAACTTCGCACCGAACACGAACTACGATTTCGTCGATGGACTTGGGAACACGTGCGTGATCCGCATCGATGGCGATACGGATATCGACGGGACACCAATCCCCACAGGTGCGATGACGGTCGCCGGTGTGCTCGGGCAGTTCGCGCCTGTCGTGGCTTGCACGGGCTACCAGCTCATGCCGCGCTCGCTCACCGACCTCTTCAAAGGGAACTGCACCGTCGCGGTGAAGGAAACGCCCTGGAGCCAGGTCAAGACGCTCTATCGCGAGGACTGACCGGGGTGGATCGATTCACTCGAGAGGCGCGGGTCCGCGAGGTTCCGCGCCTCGTCTTTCCCACGATCCTTGGGATCAGCTGTTGTCGCCGCGCGGGGCCGGCGATCCCTTGATCTTGTCCGACTCGCTCACGCCTGAGACGATTTCGATCTGGATGCCGTCGGAGAGGCCGGTCTGGATCTCGCGGCGCTCGAACTGTTGCGGCGCCACTTCCACCTCGACGAACTTCTTGTCGTCCTCGAATTGCAGCAGGGCCTCGTTGATGGCCAATACTTCGTCGCGCCGATCGAGAACGATGTCGGCGTTGGCGCTGTAGTTGGCGCGGATGAGGATCTCGGTCTGGGGCTTGAGCGCGGCGCGGATTTGGAACTGGATGGCGCCTTCTTGCTCGACTCCCTTCGGGGCGATGTGCTCGAGCGTGGCCTCGAGAGGCTTGCCCTCGACGGCGCCGATGGTGAGCAGGAGCGCCATCCCGACTTGCAGCTTGCCGACCTCCGATTCGTCGACACGGCCTTCGAAGATCATGTCTTCCATGTCGGCCACGGTGGCGATCGTGGTCCCGGCGTTGAACGTGTTGGTCTCGATCACCGAGTGCCCGACCTCGACCGGAACCTCCAGCACAGTGCCCGTGATCGTCGAGCGCACCAGCGTGTTGGAAGCATTGCCGGAGCTGCGCAGGATGCCCTTCTGGATGAGATCGAGGTTGTCGTGTGCAGCCTCCATCTCTGTCTGCGCCGACTGGTACGCCGACTCGAAGGGCTGGAAGGCCGCTTGCGAGATGATACCGTCGGCGTGCAGCGCCTTGTTGCGCTCGTAATCCTTCTGCGCGCTTTCGAAGGCATTCTGCGCGCGCGCCATCCGATTCTGCGCGTTGTTGAGGTTGACCATGTCGGGAACGAGACGGATGCGGGCGATGAGGTCGCCTTCCTTCACGCGTTGCCCCGGCTCGACGGCGATTTCCTCGACGATGCCGGAGACGCGCGGCTTGATCTCGACCTCTTGGCGGGGCACGACGGATCCGGTCGCCACCGCCTTCTTGATGATCGTCGCCTTCTTGGGCGATTCGGTCAGGTAGATGGTGTCCGGCTTCTGCGACTTGGCCCACAGGAAGTACACCGTGCCGCCGAACAAGCTCACGACGACGACTGCGGCCAGGATGGAGAGGATCTTCTTCATGGTTCGCGACCCCTATCTGCTCGATGCCGGGCGTATTGCGTGCGCCGATGAACGTTCATTCGTCGATGCCTGTCTTTCATTCGCTCCGGAGCGCGACCATCGGGCTCACCTGCAGCGCCCGCTGGGCGGGCGCGAGCCCCGCCAGCACACCGGCCGCGACCAGGATGGCGAGTGCCTGCAGCGCCTCGCTCACGCCGACGTCAGGGTTGGTGAACATGCGGCTCGCATTTCCCTGTGGCAGCAGGTTTCCCACCACTTCGATGAGCGCGATGCCAGCTACCATGCCGATGTATCCGGCGACCGCGGTCAGGATCAAGGCTTCGAGGACGATCTGCGACACCACCGCCGCGGGCTTGGCCCCGACGGCGCGGCGAATGCCGATCTCCTTGGTGCGTTCCCGGACGATGATCAGCATGATGTTCGAAACACCGATGGCGCCGGCGGCGAGCGTGCCACTCCCGACCAGCCACACCAAGATGCGAATGCCGGTGAACAAGGCCTGGACCTTGTCGTACTCCTCTTCGAGGTTGAAGTGACCGAACGCACGCAGATCGTCCGGCGCCACCTTGTGGCGTGATTTGAGCAGTGCCAGCGCCTTCTCCTCGGCCTGCGACGCCGGCACTTCCGGCCGCGAGATCACCGCCAGCCAGCCGACCTGCTCGCCGAAGTTGAAGGCGCGCTGGAAAGTGGTGAAGGGCACGAACAAAGTTTGCGCATCGCGATCGGCGTCGTCGCCCGACTGCCCCGATTTGAACACGCCCACGACCTGGAAGTAGACCCCACGGATCACGATGGAGGCGCCGATGGGTTCCTCGCCGCGCTCGAACAGCACTTCGCGCACGCGCGTGCCGATGACCGCAACTTTGCGGCGGTCGTCGATGTCGATTGGGCTCAGGAAGCGTCCGGCTTCGATCTGGAGTGACTGGATGCGCTGGATTTCCGGGTAATCGCCCATGACGCTGAAGGCGCCCGCCTTGCGGCCGCGCGTCACGTTGTTGCCGCCGGCGAAGCCGCCGAGCTGATTGCGCGGCGCGACGACCTCCACCTCCAGGACTTTGTCGCGAATCGCCTGCACGTCGGCGTTGGTGAGCTGAATACGCCGCCCGGCCGGCATGCCGGCATACGGCTTCTGCGTCCGCTGCGTCCAGATGAAGAAGCTGTTGGTCGCGCCGTTGCCGAAGTCCTGCATGATGCCGTTGTGCAGTCCGGACCCCGAGCCCAACATCACCATGAGGAGAAAGATGCCCCAGAAGATGCCGAATGCCGTGAGCGCCGTGCGCAGCCGGTTGCGCATCAATGCGATCTTGATCTCCTGCCAGTGGTCGAGATCGAAGAGAAAGCCCACCTCGTACTCCTATTCCTCGCGCAGTGCTTCGACCGGCCGCACTGCCGCTGCCCGCCTTGCCGGGAAGAACCCGGCGACGGCGCCGGCCGTGACCAAGAGACCGGTGGCCGCGATGGCGACGCCGAAGTCCACCTCGGGGTTGCGGAAGAAATCAGACCCTTGGATGCCGCGTGCCATGACCTCGAGCAGCGCGACACCGGCCACCAGACCGAAGTACCCGGCGACCGCGGTCACCAGAACCGCTTCCTGCAACACGAGCTGCATCACCGACCAGGGGGTCGCGCCCAGCGCCTTGCGGATGCCGATCTCCTTGGTGCGCTCCTTGACCGCGATCATCATGATGTTGGACACACCGACCACCCCCGCCAGCAAGGTGCCGATACCGATCACCCACACGAAGGTACGGATGCCGCCCATGAGGTTGACGTAGCGCTGGAAAGTCTCGACCGCATTGAAAATGGAAAGGGCGCGCTGGTCCTCGGGGTCGAAGTCGTGGCGTTCGGCAATGCGGTTGCGCAGATCAGTGGCGATGGCCTTGCTTTCGTCCACGTTCGCGTCTCCCACCGTCATCATCATCATGCCCACGCGGTTGGCGCCGTTGAAGGCGCGCTGTGCCGTCGAGATCGGCAGATAGATGGTCTCCATCTCGCCCTCGCTGCCCTCGTCGATGAACACGCCGACGACGCGGAAGGGAATGCCATTGACCTCGATGTACTCGCCGAGCGCCGGCCGCCCCTTGAACAGCTGGGCTTTGACGCGATCGCCGATGACCGCCACCTTGCGGTGTTCGCGCAGGTCGAGCGGGTTGATGAAGCGGCCTTCGCTCACGATGGTGCGCTCGAGGATCTGGTGGTCCGGGTGCACCGAGCGCACGTTGAAGCTCGAGGTCACACCCTTGTAGGCGATGGTGAGATTGCCGCGAATGAAGAAACGCGACGTGATGTGGTCGACGCCGCGGAGGTTGGCCTTGATGTCCTCGTAGTCCTCGTTGGTGAACTGCACGGTGCGGCCAGGTTTCAATCCCCGGTACGGCTGGCTCGTTTGGCCGCTGCGCACCCAGAAGCTGTTGGTGGCATCGTCGCGGAAACCATACTCGACGCCGTGCGTGAGCCCCTGGCCCGAGCCGAGCAAGACGACGAGCATGAGGATGCCCCACGCGACGCTGAATGCGGTGAGAATGGTGCGCAGTTTGTTCTTACGCACCGTGTCGAGGATCTCCTGCCAGGTGTCGACATCGAGCATCGTGTCACCCCTCGGCGCGCGGCGGCGCGGCAGCATGGCGCCAGATCTCGGCCGAAGGCGCTACGAGGACGTCCGCGGCCTCGGCGCGCTCGTCGCTCTCGACGGACCCGTCGCGGAGCCGAATCACGCGGCGTGTCGCGGCGGCGACATCGCGCTCGTGCGTGACGATGAGGATCGTGACGCCGCTGGCGTTGATCTGCTGCAGCACCTCCATCACCTCGCGCGACGTCTGTGAATCCAGCGCGCCGGTCGGCTCGTCGGCCAAAATGACCTTGGGCTGGCCGATCAGCGCGCGTGCGATGGCGACGCGCTGCTGCTGGCCTCCTGACAGCTCGCGAGGCAGGTGCGCGGCCCAATCGCGTAGTCCCACCTTGTCCAGGTACTCGAGCGCTCGACGGTTGCGCTCGCGCCGCGGCACGCCTTGGTAATACAGCGGCATGGCCACGTTCTCGACCGCCGTCTTGAAGGCGATGAGATTGAAGGACTGGAAGATGAAGCCGATGAGCTGGCCCCTGAGGCCGGCGGAGCGGGTCTCCGACAGATTCTTCACCACACGGCCATCGAGAACGTATTCGCCCTCGTCATAGTGGTCGAGGAGCCCCAGGACATTGAGCAAGGTCGACTTGCCCGAGCCCGAGGCGCCCATGATGGCGACCAGCTCTCCGGCGGCGATATCGATGTCGATCCCCTTGAGAACATGGAGCTTACCACCCCCCATGGGGTAGCTCTTGTGCAGCCCCCGCAGTCGGAGCAGAGGGTTTCCGTTCGCCGTTTCCCAGCTCTTCGAAGTGCCGATGGACGCCATGACAGGATTCTACGCGTTCGGACCGTTCGTAGTTACTTGTCGCGGAGCGGATCGCGTCGAACGAGTGGTCAGGACGGATCCGAGGGGGGAACCCAGAGGCCTCGAAGCCAATGCCGAAGGTCACCGAGAGGCCGAGGGCTCCATCACCGCGGAGAGTTCGGCAGATTCACGATTGCGGGGAGGGCTGCAGGAGTTCGCGCAGAATGCGCTCCAGGCACCGGGCGGCGAACCTCTTGTGCATGGCGGTGAGGAGCCAAGGCCACACGAGGCCCCAGAAGCCAGCATGGAGGAAGAGCAGCGATCTGTCGGCCGAGCCCGCGATCTGAGGCCACACGAAGCTGCCCGCCATCAGGATGACGAACAGAACCGCGCCGAGCGTGACGCAGTAGAGCGTCCATCTCCAATAACGTGCGCGATAGAAGATTTCAGCGGCCTTCCTCTCGACCACGACCTCGTTCAGCCCGACGGCAATCGCGGTCGAGAGCGCGGTGGCGCGGAACGCGATGCAGTCCGCGCTCAGGGACTCGACTTCGTATTCCGCACGGCGACGACTTCCGGGAGCGATCAGGCCAGTCCGGACGCGCTCGGCGACCCTCGCGGTGAAGTCGCGTGGAATCTGCGGCACCGCGATGTGTCCCTCGAACTGCGGCAAAAAGAATTGCATCCTGACGGGCTCCAGAAAAGTCGGTGCAAGCTCACGAATGCATCATCCAATCCATCCCAGGCGGCTCGGCCTGTGCATGGGAGAGCATGTTCGGCCTGGGATCCAAACCGGCGCGCCGAGGGGCCGGCAAGTGGAAGGAGTCGGGCCGTGGAAGCAGCGATCGTCG
>DASRJO010000054.1:0-6200 GCA_035649435.1 Candidatus Krumholzibacteriia bacterium
CGAAGCTCTAGCGCGTTTTGGCACGTTGCTCGGTCTCGGCCTGCAAATGCTGGATGACTGGTCCGGCATCGCCGTCAGTGCCCGCCGTGACAAGGGCATCGAGGACATCCGGCTAGGAAGACCCACTTGGCCGTGGGCATGGTTGGCACAGCGCGCCGATGCAGAGAGCTACGCGAACTTGGTGCGCGACACGCGACGTACTCGCAACGACACTGTGGCCGCTTCCCTGATCGACAAGCTGCATGCGCATCTCGAGGCGACCGCACCGGGAGAGATCCGCCGCCACCTGCACGCAGCGGTCAGGGAGTTGCGCAGCGCGCTCGGTCCGTCCGCGGCGATGGACGATCTCGCGCAACAAGTCGAGAGGTTGATGATCGCGTATGGCTGACCGCCCAGATCGCCACCCTGCGGCCGCGCTGCCGCGCGCCGGCTGTCGAGCCGCCGTCATCGGCAGCGGCTTCGGTGGCTTGGCCGCGGCGATCCGCCTGCAGGCAGGCGGCATGCAGACCACCGTCTTCGAGGCGCGCGACAAGCCGGGCGGACGGGCATACGTGTACGAGGATCAGGGGTTCGTCTTCGATGCCGGGCCGACCGTGATGACCGCACCGCATATTTTCGAAGAGCTCTTCGCCGCCACCGGCCGCAACATGCGTGACTACGTCGAGTTCTTGCCGGTGCAACCGTTCTATCGCCTGTTGTGGGAGGATGGGACACGCTTCGACTACGACGGCGATGGCGAGGCGATGAAGGAGCAGATCCGTCGCTTGCGCCCCGGTGATGTCGCAGGCTACGAGCGTTTTGTCGATTATGCGCGCCGTGTGTTCGAAGCTGGTTACGCCGGGCTGGCGGCCACGCCGTTCCTGCGCTTCGCCGACATGGTGCGCGTAGCGCCGCAGCTCGTCCGTCTGCGTGCCGACCGTTCCGTCTACAGCACGGTGAGCCGTTACGTGCAGGACGAGCACGTGCGCCAGGCACTCAGCTTCCATTCGCTGCTGGTGGGTGGCAATCCCTATGAAACCAGCTCGATCTACACCTTGATCCACTATCTCGAACGCCGGTGGGGTGTTTCCTTTCCCCGCGGCGGGACGGGCGCTCTCATCCGCTCTCTTGTTCGCCTGTTCCAAGAGCTGGGTGGTGAGCTGGTCCTCGATGCCGCGGTCGCGGGCATCGACGTCCTCCAGCACGAAGGCCGCACCGTGCACCGTGTGCGCACCGACCGTGAGCCGGCGCGCGATTATGATCTCGTCGTCTCCAACGCCGATCTGCACCACACCTATGCCCATCTGTACGGCACGAGCCCCGCCGCGCGCCCCATGCGCCGGCGCATCGAGCGCATGGAATGGTCGATGTCGCTGTTCGTGCTCTACTTCGGCGTCGATCGGCGCTACCATGATCAAATAGCCCATCACACGATTCTCTTCGGCCCGCGCTACCGGCAATTGCTCGACGAGATCTTTCACGGCCGCGTTCTGCCGGAGGACTTCAGTCTGTATCTGCATGCTCCGACGGTGACCGACCCGTCGTTGGCGCCGCCTGGTTGCGAGGCCTTCTACGTGCTCGCCCCCGTGCCGCACTTGGGTCACGCGGCGATCGACTGGCAACGGGAGGCACCAGCCTACGCCGACAAGATCCTGGCTTATCTCGAGCGCATCTTGCCCGACCTGCGCCGTCACGTGGTCACGCGGCGCTGGTTCACACCCAACGATTTCGCCACCGATCTCCGCTCGTACTTGGGCTCCGCCTTTTCATGCGCACCCCGTTTGCAACAGAGCGCCTGGTTCCGGCCGCACAACCGCGACGACCGCATCCCCGGTTTGTATCTCGTCGGCGCCGGCACACACCCCGGCGCCGGAGTCCCAGGCGTCGTCAACTCGGCCAAGGCCACCGCCCGCCTGGTCTTCGAGGATTTCTCCTCATGAAACCTGCAGCTTTGGCCACCAGCCGCAAGATCATCGCCGTGCACTCCAAGAGCTTTGCGCTGTCGTCGCGCCTCTTGCCGCCGCTGGCGCGCGATCGCGCCGTCGTCGTCTACGCTTGGTGCCGCCGCGCCGACGATGCCGTCGATTTGATGACCACGGGCGACAGCCACGCTGCCTTGCACTCCTTGCGCTCCGAGTTGGACGCCATCTATGCCGGCAGCCCGCTGCAGGATCCCATCCTCGAAGCTTTCCAACAGGTCGTCGGTGAACGAGGCATTCCACGCTTGTACCCCGACGAGCTCATCGCCGGATTGGCCATGGACGCCGACGGCCGGCGTTACGACACACTGCCGCAGCTGTTGCACTATTGTTACCGTGTTGCCGGCACTGTGGGTCTGATGATGTGCCACGTCCTGGGCGTGCGTGACGAGGTTGCGACTCGTCACGCCGTCCACCTGGGTGTGGCCATGCAGCTCACCAACATATGCCGCGACGTCGGGGAGGATTGGCAGCGCAGGCGCCTGTACCTGCCGGTCGAAATGCTCCGCCAGCACGATTGCGCGTGGATCGCGGACCTCGGCGGCCAACCCTTCCCCGCTCGCGCACGCACCGCCGTCGCGCCCGTCATCGCCGCGCTCCTCGCCATCGCGGACGATTACTACCGCTCGGGCGATGCCGGCCTGCCTCTGCTCGACTGGAGGTCGAGCGTCGCCATCCGCACCGCGAGACAGGTTTACTCCCACATCGGCGCGCGCGTGCGCGCGCAGGCGTGCGACCCCCTGGCCGGGCGCGCCTTCGTGCCGACAGCTGCCAAGCTCGTCCTCGCTGGACGTGCGGCCGCCGCCTCGGTGCGCGTCGCATTCGAATCACGCCGCGGCTTGGGCAGCCCCGTGGTGCCGCGACGAGTGGTACATGCCGACGATGTGCTGCCCCTGACTGGCGAAGCCTCGGTCTCGTCGGCCATCTATTCGCACAGGAGTTCCTCGTGAGCAATCCAAAGGAATACTCATACGCGACGTATCTGGACGTGAAGTTCCCGGCACTCAAGGTCGTGGACGTTCCGGCACTCGTCGCAGCATGCACGGACAAGTGGTACAACCAAACGCTCTGCAAGGTGAATGACTCCGTCGTTCGCCTGGGGGTCATGCAAGGCGAGTATCACTGGCACAAGCACGACAACGACGACGAGTTCTTCTTCGTCTTGGAGGGGCACTTCATCATCGATCTCGAAGACCGAACGATCGATCTCGCGACACAGGAGGGATTCGTCGTCCCCAGGGGCGTCGTGCACCGAACGCGCGCCCCGGACCGGGCTGTCATCCTCATGATTGAAACAGCAGCGATCGTTCCTACGGGAGATCCCTGACCTATGCGGCGCTTCGAACCCCGCAGGACCGTGAGCGTCCTGCTCGTCGTAACAACCGGCACGCTCGCGCCTGTCGAGCTTGCAGCAAATGCGGTCGAGATTCGCCCCACGACGATCCGTGTGATCGCCACGGGCCTGAGGCACATGAACGGCGAGGTGCGCGTGTCGCTGTTCGCAACCAAAAATGGCTTCCCCGACCGGCCGGAGCACTCCATCCAATGGGGCTTCGCCTCGGTCGCTGGTGACAGCGCGAGCTTCGCCTTCACCCCGGTTCCGGCCGGACGCTACGCCATCTCCATGTTTCACGACGAGGACGGCAACGGCGCCATGCGGCGCGATTTCGTCGGCCGGCCGCGTGAAGGTTGGTGTGTCTCGCGCGACGCCAGTGCGCGCTTCGGCCCCCCGAGCTTCGACTCCGCCGCTTTCGACACGCAGGACGATACCGTCACCGTGCACGTCCGCATGCGCTACTGAGGAGTGGGCATTGGAAACTCGCGAGCTCGAGGCCGAGGCTGGCTGGCGCGCCAAGCGCGAAGTGCCGCGACAGTTCGACCGCATCGCCCGTGGCTACGACCTGCTCGCCGCTCTCAATCCGGGCTACGCGAAACACCTGCGATGGAGTGCCGAGCGACTGCGAGTCGACGGCAGTTCGCAGATCCTCGATCTGTGCTGCGGCACGGGATTGTCCACATTGGCGCTCCGGCGCGTTCATCCGGAGGCACGGATCACCGGCCTCGATGCTTCAGCGGGGATGCTGCGCGCCGCGGCGGCCAAGCCCCAGTTGCGCGATGTGCGCTGGATCCACGGGGATGCGATGGATCCGGCCGCTGCCGGCGCCAGTGGGCCTTACGATGCGATCCTCGTCGCCTACGGGATTCGCAACGTTCCCGACCCCGACCGTTGTCTGCAGCGACTGCGGCAATTGCTGCGCCCCGGTGGCACCTTGTGCGTGCACGAGTACTCCGTCAGTGGGTCGCGATGGAGCCGATGCGCATGGCAGATGGTGACGCTCGGGGTCGTGATCCCTCTCGGCACCGTGGTCACCGGCGCGAGCACGATTTTCCGCTACCTGCGCCGCAGCGTGCTCGAGTTCGACAGCCCGCCGCAGCTCGAAGCCCGCGTGCGCGCCGCGGGATTCACCGACGTACGCATATTGCCCATGGACGGATGGCAACGCGGCATCGTTCACAGCATCCTCGGACGCCGGGCGGACACATGACCTCTACGCCAAAGCAGCTGCTTCTCCCCCAACCCAGTGGGCGCGACCGCGTCGAGGCTGGCCAACGTGCGATCGTCGTGGGTGGCGGCATCGCCGGTGTCGCTGCGGCCGTGATCCTGGCCGAGCGCGGCGTCGCGGTCACGTTGATCGAAGCCGAGCGCTTCCTTGGCGGGCGCGCCGGCGCCTGGACGGAACATCTGGCGAACGGCGACGCCTTCGAGATGGAACGCGGCTTCCACGCCTTCTTTCGCCAGTACTACAACCTGCGCGCGCTTCTCCGCCGCATCGATCCGAACTTGGGCCTGCTCCAACCGCTGGACGACTACCCGATCCTCGGCCCCGCGGGGTTGGCGCAGTCCTTCGCCGGGCTGCCGCGACAGACCCCGCACAACATCGTGGCCCTCACACTGCGCACGCGCGCCCTCGGATTTAGGGACCTGCTGCGCGTGGACCGGCGCCAGGCGCTCGAGATGTTGCGCTTCGATCTCGACTCCACGTACGAACGCTGGGATCGACTGAGTGCAGCGCAGTACCTGGATGCACTGCGTTTCCCCATCGCGGCGCGGCGTTTGCTCTTCGACGTCTTCTCTCATTCGTTCTTCAATCCCGAAGCAGACATGTCGGCCGCCGAGCTGCTGATGATGTTCCATTTCTATTTCACCGGCAATCCGGAGGGGCTGGTGTTCGATGTCGCGCGCCGGCCGTTCTCGCGCTGCATCTGGGAGCCGTTCGCCTCATTCCTCGAGCGCCTGGGCGTGTGCCTATTGCTCGGGGAATGCGTGCGTGCCGTCAGTAGGCAGGAGGATGCATGGCACGTGGTGACGGATCGGGGCGCGCACCGAGGTGATGGTCTCGTGCTGGCACTGACGGTGACGGGACTGCAGCAGCTCGTCGAGCGCTCGCCGACATTGGGTGACGCCGCCTGGAGGCGATCGATCGCCGGCATGAAGTGCACCAACCCCTTCGCCGTGTGGCGATTGTGGCTGGATGGGCCGACGCGGCCAGATCGGGCTCCCTTTGCCGGCACCACAGGCGTCGGTGTCCTGGACAACATCTCGCTCTATCATTTGTTCGAAGACGAGAGCCGCGACTGGGCGGCGCGACATGGCGGTGCCGTCGTCGAGTTGCATGCCTACGGTGTCGATCCAGCCGCCGACGCCGAGTTCTTGCGACGGGACATGCTGCGCGCATTGCACCGGTTGTATCCGGAAACGGCTGCCCTTCGCATCCTCGAACAACGCTGGCTCTGGCGGCAGGATTGCCCGGCATTCGGGACCGGCGCGTATGCGACTCGTCCAGAAGTGCGCACCGGGACTCCGGGCCTGTGTCTGGCGGGGGATCTCGTGCGGCTGCCCTTCCCGAGCGCGCTGATGGAAAGAGCGGCGGCCTCCGGATTCCTGGCCGCCAATTGCCTGCTGTCGGAGTGGGGAGTACGACCCGAGCCCATCCTGTCGGTGCCAGCACGCGGGATGTTGGCGCGATTACCATTGCGTTCACCGCACACGGGGTCCGCGCGCCATGAGGATCGTCTCCAACCCAGCGGGACGGTGTCATGAGCGACACACGCAAGCTCCATCTTTTCGGACGCAAGTTGCCACCCGCCCCGCCGCCATCGACATTGCCCGACTGGCAACAGGCGAATCCGCTTTGGATCGCGCATGCGTTGAAGCGATCGCAAGCCTTGCCGCCATCGGGC
>DASRJO010000055.1:0-4034 GCA_035649435.1 Candidatus Krumholzibacteriia bacterium
TGATGGGACCGGGGCACAGGACGGAGACGCCGATGTTCTCCTGCACGAGCTCGGCGCGTATGGTTTCCGAAATCGTGACCACGGCCGCCTTGGCGGCGACATAGATGACGAACTGGGCCGGCATCGGGACGAGCGCGGCCAGGGAAGCAGTGTTGACGACATGCCCGCCCTCACCGTGAGCGCGGATGCGCGGCAGGAAGGTCTGCAGTCCGTTGACGACTCCGCCGAGATTCACCGCCAGCCCGAAATCCCAGTCGGCGTAGGTGATGCCCTTGAACGGCCCCTGGATGCCGACACCGGCGTTGTTTACGACCACGTGCACCTTGCCGAACATGCGTTCGGTTTCGTCCGCCGCGGCCGCCAGCGCGCTGCGATCGGTAACGTCCACCTGAATGGCATGAACGCTCTTTGACCGGTCTTGCCGGTCGAACGCCGCCAGGGCTTCGCTGATGTGATCCTGCCGCAGGTCGGCGAGCACCACCTTCATCCCTGCCTCGACGAAGGCGCCGGCAATGCCGAGGCCGATGCCGCTCGCTCCGCCGGTGACGAAAGCCACCTTCCCTGCCACGTTCTTCATTCCGACGTCTCCTCGTCGCCTGGTGCGTATTTCAGGCGAAGTATCGCTCGATCGGCTCAGGACGTCTGTCCTTTCGGGGAGGCAGGTCGCTCCAAACGCCGAGGCACTGCAGGACGAGATGCGTCGATGAGTCAGGCAGGCGCTCAGTACTCCACCACCTGTTCGTCCGGGTAGCAGTACAGCCAGCGCTCACCGATCTCGGCCGAGGCGATCACCGGATGCTTGCTGGCGTACGCGTGCTTGCTCGCGTGCTGATTTGGCGAGCTGTCGCAACAGAGGGTGGCGCCGCATTCCTGGCAGGTGCGTAGATGCACCCACTGGTCGCCGGTCTTCACGCACGCCTCACAGACACGCTGCGTGGGAGCCTTGACGGATTCAATGGCGGTGAGATGACCGCAGATCGGATCGGACATGGCGACTCTCCCGTGAACTATTCGGCTAGTACGCGGTGCACGAAGGAAACGGCGATCGAGCCCTCTCCGACAGCCGATGCTACGCGCTTGATGTTACCCGCCCGTACGTCCCCTACTGCGAATACGCCCGGCAGGCTCGTTTCCAGCAAGTAAGGAGCCCGCGCGAGAGGCCAGTTCGCGCCTGCCAACTCCTCTTGTGACAAGTCGCCTCCCGTCTTTACGAAGTCCTTGTCGTCCACGACGAGGCAACCCTTAAGCCATTGAGTCGCAGCAACCGCGCCGGCCAGGATGAAAACATGCCGAATCTCGTTGGCCTCAATCACCCCGGTTTGGCTGTTGCGCCACCGCACCCGCTCCAGGTGCGTTTCGCCCGCCAATTCAATGAGCTCCATGTGCGAATGCAGCTCGATCGCGGGGTGCTCTTCGATCCGTCGGACCAGGTACCGCGACATAGTCTCTGCCAGGCCACTCGATCGGACGAGTATGTGCACGCGCCTGGCTGTCTGCGCCAGAAAAACCGCGGCCTGACCCGCTGAATTGCCGCCGCCGATTACGATCACCTCTTCGTCCGCGCACAGTTGCGCCTCCATGAAGGTCGCAGCGTAGTAAACGCCGACGCCTTCGAAGCGCGAGAGGTTCTCCAACTCCGGCTTGCGATACTCGGCGCCGCTCGCGATCACCACGCATCGGGCCCGCAGCGGCGAGTCATCGCCGATCTGCACCGAGTACGGCCGGCAGTCGCACCCCAGTGCGGTTGCCTCTTTTGCGATGAGTACACGTGCGCCGAACTTCTGCGCCTGCGCAAAGGCACGCCCCGCCAGGGCCTGTCCCGATATCCCCGTCGGAAACCCCAGGTAGTTCTCGATCTTGGAGCTCGATCCGGCCTGGCCTCCCGGCGAATCTTCCTCGAGCATCACGACATCCAGGCCCTCCGATGCGGCATACACGGCGGTCGCAAGCCCTGCAGGACCTGCACCGACGACGACCACATCGTGCACGCGCGACGAGTCGAGCGTGGGGTTCAACCCCAGGCATGCCGCAATCTGCTGGTTGGTCGGATTGCGCAGCACGATCTCGCCACGACACACCAGGACCGGTACGTCCGCGGCGCTGACCTGGAACCGATCGAGCAACGCTTGAACATCGGCATCACGGTCAAGGTCGATGTACGTATACGGATGAACGTTGCGCGTCAGGAACTCCTTGACACGGAGTGTTCCGGAGCAATGGGTCGAGCCGATGAGGATCGCATCGCCGAATCCCTGTGCGATCAGCTCCACCCTGCGAAGGATGAACGCACGCATCAGAATCTCGCTGATCTCGGAATCGGTCTGCACGATTGCAAGCAGGCGTTCACGATCCAGCTCGCTCACTTCGCCCGACTCGCTCACCTGCGCCCGCAGCAGGGAACGGCGCCCGCTGAGCATGTTCACTTCACCCGTAAACTGGCCAGGGCCATGCACTGCCACGAGTTCTTCGCCCGTTCCCGATGGGCGAACGATCTCGACCTGGCCCGCGATGACGAGGAAAAAAGGTGCTGCCGGATCACCGGCCTCGAACAGAACTTCTCCGCGCCGCGTGGACCGCCGGTGTCCATGCGCGACCACCCGCGCCAGCTGCGCGGGTGTGAGCCTGGGGAACATCCGCTCAGCCGGCGATTTCCCGCTCAGCGGAATCTGCGGTGTACGTGTCGACATCCAGCGGTTCGTCTGCAGCTGGCCTCGCGGTTGAGCGCGCGAGCACCGCGCCGCGTAGCACAATCAATGAGATAGGAACAATTATGCTGTTTACTCGCGACCGATGCACTATTGCAAGGGATGACCATGGAGCTCGGCTATGAAATCGCTTGGCAAGAGGTCGCAAGGCGCACGACTCGAACGCATCCGCGCGTCACCGCGATGGACAGGCGACCGGTTCCACAATGCGCACCCCATCATGGCGGGCTTGCGCGACCCGAACGCAGCGATGCCGACGCTGAGCGAGTTTCTGTGCGGCGGTGAGCGGCGCGTGCCGCGAAGGTCGCTCCCATCGATGAACCCGCTGGACACCTGGCGCAAGCCGCCAGCCAGCGGTCTGCGCGCCACATGGCTCGGGCATTCCACGCTCCTGATCGAGATCGATGGTCTCCGAGTGCTTACCGATCCGATCTGGGGACCGCGCGCATCGCCATCACGGTTCGCAGGTCCCAAGCGGTTCCAGCCCGTGCCTGTGCCGCTTCGCGCCATGCCGCCGCTGGATCTCGTGATCGTCTCGCACGACCACTACGACCATCTCGACTACCCGACCATCCGCCAGCTGGCGAAGCGCGACGTGCCGTTCGTGACGTCGCTTGGGATCGGCGCGCATCTCGAGGCGTGGGGCGTGCGTCCCGAGCGCATCATCGAACTGGACTGGTGGGAATCGCACCGGCCGCCGAACACCGAGCTTACGGTGACCGCTGCGCCCTCGCAGCACTTTTCGGGGCGCGGACTGAACGACCGTAACGGCTCCTTGTGGTCTTCGCTCGTGCTCCGATCGCCACGTCACACGGTGTTCTTCAGCGGCGACACGGGCCTCACGACTGAATATCGAGTCATCCGCGAACGGTTTGGGCCGTTCGATCTGGTCATGCTGGAAGTGGGCGCGTTCCATCCGGCCTGGGGCGACATGCACCTGGGGCCGAAAAATGCGCTCGAGGCACTGGCACTGCTCGGCGGGGGACCGTTTCTGCCGGTGCATTGGGGGACGTTTAGCCTGGCAATGCACGCCTGGGATCAGCCCGCGGAGGTGTTGCTGGATCTCGGTCCAAAAGCGGGCGCGGAACTGGTAATGCCTCGCCTCGGGGAGCCGGTTGAGCCGTCCCATCACAGAGATGTCGAGCCGTGGTGGCGTTCCGTCGACGTGGCTGCTCAAGGACGCGACCTCGGCGCACCGACGGCTATTACGCTGCCGAGAAGCGTACCCTGGCCCTTCGACTAGATTCGAGGGACTCATTAGCGCCGATTGGCTTCGGCGATGAGTTCGAACGAGCGAAGGCGTTCGGCGTGGTCGAAAACATCGGAAAC
>DASRJO010000056.1:0-12504 GCA_035649435.1 Candidatus Krumholzibacteriia bacterium
GATCATGCGTCGGCGCCCGGCTCACCCAGCACCGAAGATGCGGCGTTGCACAAGGCCGATCCCAAGGGCAATTACGGCGCGGGCGTCGTCCTGCAGAAGTCGACCGCCATCGGCGCCATCTTGGCGCAACCGGCAGACTACGAGGGCAAGATCGTGCAAGTCGCCGGCACCGTGCACGAAGTGTGTCAGCGCCGCGGCTGCTGGCTGGAGCTGGCCGACGGCGAGGCCAAGCTGCGCGTCAAGGTGACCGACGGCGAAATCGTCTTCCCCGTGAGCGCCAAGGGCAGCCACGCCGTCGTCGAAGGCGTGGTCGAAAAAATCGAGCTCGACGAAACCCAACACAAAGCCTGGAAACAGCACCAAGCCGAGGAAATGGGTGCGAGCTTCGACCCAAGCACCGTCAACGGCCCGCTCACCCTCTGGCAAATCGCCGGCCTAGGCGCCCGCATCGACGGCTAATGGATCTTGGCGGGGCGGTGGACGCTCCGCGCGCGCGCAGCCAGCGGCCGTGATTGTCGGTTCCGGCGGCGTCACGAGCGCGCCCGCGAGGGCATGGATGCCCGAGCAGCGCTCGTGCCGAGCGACGAGCGCGCAGGAGCGCGCGCGAGGAGCGTCCGCCGGAATCGACAATCACGGCCGCTGGCCGTAGCTACCTGCTCGCCGTCTGCGACGGCACGAATTCCTCGAGCACCGCTCGACGCAGCAGTGCCGGCGGCAGCAGTCCCTGCGCCAGCACGAAATCGTTGAATGCCTTGCGGTCGAAGTGCTCGCCGAGCGCGCGCTCGGTCAAGGCGCGCGTTTCCAGCAGCCGGTTGTAGCCGACGAAGTAGGCGGTCGCCTGCGCCGGGGCCAGGAACGTGTAGCGCTGCACTTCCTGCAACGCCATGGCTTCGGAAAGGCAGACGTCCTCGCGCAAGACGCGGGTTGCCTGTTCGCGGGTGATCTCGCCGAGCTGCAGGCCCGGGTCGAGGAAGGCGCGCGCCGCGCGCATCAACCGGCTTTGCAAGGTGATGAGCTGGCCTTCGAGCGGCTCGTAGGGCTGCAGCTCCGACTCGGCGTAGAGTCCCCAGCCCTCGACGTTGACGCTGTTGAACGCGAACAGCACACGCGCCAGCGACACACCCCTTTCGATGATGGACGCGAACTGCAGCTCGTGACCGGGACGGCCTTCGTGTGCCGTCAAGGTCCACGAAGCGGCTTCGTGCGTGAAATCGTCGAAGGTGAGCTGCCCCTCGCCCGGCTTGGCGGGGATGCGGAGCGGCAGCACGAACGTGCCCATTTCGCCGGTGTTGCCGATCAAGCGCGGCGGCCGCATGTTGGGCGCCGGAATCGCGGCGCTTTCGGCTTCGCTCGCCAGCTGGATGCGCATGTCGCGCGACGGCAGGGTCACGATCTTCTGCGCGCGGATGATCGTTTCGATCTCGCGAATGCGGCCTTCGTAGAGCGGGAGGATCGCTTCGCCCACCACCTGCTGCTTCTTGAGCTCGCGAATCACCTCACGGTAATCCTGCACGCTCCAGCCTTTTTCCTTCGCCACGAGAGGCGCCAGCGTCTGCATCTGCACCTGGATTTCCGCGAACGCCACCTGCGCGCGGCTCGTGAGCTCGTCCACCGGCATGTCGACACCGACGGTCTTCAGATTGTAGGCATACAGCTCGCGCGGCTGGCGGAAATCTGTGCGCGCTCGCGGCAGAACTTCGGTGCGGATGAATTCATCGTAGGCGGTGAGCTGTTTGGCCAGCTCCTTGTAGGACTTCTCGTAGCCGCCGACCCCATGCTTCTTGAACAGCTCTTCGATTCCTTGGATGTACGCGGCACTGTTGCCGAGCTCACGCTCGACCTCTTCCTTGATCGGCGCCAGGAGTCCCGGCGTTTGCAGCCGTGAGCGAATCCGCGCCTCTGCCAGCTCGGTGAGTGGTTGGTAACCTTTCTCGCCGCCGGCGTAGCGCCGCAAGCGCACGACCGCTGCCTTGCGCCGCTCGGCCGGCACCTGATCGTCCAGCAGCGCGCGCAGACCCTGAAACACCGTGCTCGACACGCTGAAGTAAGGCACCGTCAGGCGATTGTTGAGCTCCGTGCCTTCGATGTCCTCGCTGCCCGCCTTGATCAGGATCTCGAGGTCTTGCTTCACCGCCGGATCGCTCTCGGTCGTGAGCTTCGCTTGCAATGCCTGCACTTCCTGGCGCACGGCCGCCAACCGCCGTTCGTCGAACCCCGGCGTCAGGTCCATGATCTGCTCGTCGAGGCCAGGCATGCCGAAGAAGCCAGCCATCTCGGGATTGAAGCGCGCGAAGACACCCATCAGACCCTGGGCGTTCGCGTTGCTGCGCTCGACCCATGCTGGTGGCGGCGGTGCAGCCGGCTGCGCCACGGCAATGCCCACCGTGAGCGCCAGGACCGCGAGCCCGAGCACGACATGCGGGCGAATGGATCGTGCCGGGAATCCACAACGAAATGGGGCGAGCGTGGTGATGCGAGCGATGCGAGACATGCGGGGAGCCTCCTCGAGCAGGTGCTTTGCCCGGTGGGTGGAAGACACACCGGGTCGTGCCTGTCCCAACGTGAAATGGAGGCTTCAGGTTACATCAGATGGCGGTCGGGGAGCGCTGCGCCGCGAGCTCGCGGCGGGCGTTTTCGAGCAGCTGCACCGCGGCGCCGGCCAGGGCGAGGTAGAGCCAGAAGTAGCGCTGGTAGGCGAGCTGCAGAAAAACTGCCGTCGTGAGGTAGCCGAAGAGGCCGAGCCATAAGGCGAAGGCCAGGTTGGCCAGCTCCGGTTTGGTGCGCTGCAGGCTCGAACGCAGCCTCCACAAGCGTGCCAATACCGTACCGACGATGGCGAGAAACAAGCACATGCCCACGAGCCCGGTTTCCGCCGCCAACTCGGCATAGAGACAATGGGCGCGCCGTCCTTTGTTGATCTCCCTGAAGGAGATCTCCGGGTTCGCCATGTACTTCTGCGAGTAGAACAGCATGTACTGACCGGGCCCGACGCCGAGCACCGGATAGTCCATGAACACATGGATCCCAGCCAGCATCTCCGTCAGTCGGCCCCGGATGGCACCGTGTCCTTCCACGGTGTCGCGTTGCGTCAGCAGTTGCGGGAGGGTGCGCATGGTGTCGATGCGTTCCATGAACCCAGGCGCGGCGAGGGTCACGATCACACCCAACAGCAGGCCCCCGAACACCATTTGCCACCATGGGATGTACTTCAAGGCGACCATCACCATCATCATGGCCACCAGCGCCAAGAAAGTGCCGCGCGAGTAGGTGATGAAGACCCCAACGAGGATGAGGAGCAGGCAGCCCAGCGCCACGAGCCGGGCCAGCCCCGAGCGCTCGTCGCGAATGCGGAAGAACGCCAGCGGCAACACGATGATCAGGATTTGCGCGAAGCGGTTGGGACCGTTCATCGGTCCCGCGGCACGGTCGCCGACGTACACCGTGGTCCGCTCCCGCCGCGAGGCCGGGGTCTCGCCGTCCGGCTCGCGCTCGGTGTTGCGTTGCGCCAGTCCCCCGAACTGAGCATGGTGGTTGCCGCTCACCTCCTGATACAGCCCCAAGCTGCTCAGGAACGCGCTCACCAGGACCAGCATCCAGATGGCCGCTCGGAGCGTCCTCAGGTCGCGGATCGCGTTCAAGAGCAGGAAGTACAGCAGCACACCCTCGACCAGGAAGGTCGTCACCCAAGCGAAGGCGACGCGTGTGTCCACGGCCAGGAAGCTCGACCCAAACAACGAACCGAGGAAAACGAGCATCAGCAGGAAGGTGTAATCGACGACCAAGCCTCGCCGTTTCACCAGATGCGCCGCGATCGGGATGCCGAGGAGCGCCGTCACCCCCATGGCCACCGTCTGCGGGCTCCCGACCAAGCGGCCCAGCAACACCGGCGCGTTCATGTACGCGAGCGCGATGAAGAGCAGTGTCCCGATGTTTGGCTTGATGAAAAGCAAAGTCAGCGCCACCAACCCGAATGGCATGGCGAGACCCATCGTCACGCCCTGCTGGATGGCGAACAAGCTCATCGCCGCCACGCCGACGAGCAGCACCACAATGAGGCGTTGGCCGAGGAGAGTGCCCGGTTGGGTAGAACTCATGCGGGTCGAGGCTCCGTGGGAGATCGCCGGCCCTCCATGGCCAGCTTCATGATTGTATCACTCGGGGAGGTGGCGCTTGGCCGACACAGCGGCAAGAGCGAGCGTACTTCCCCGTGGCGCCTCTCGGTGCCAGGAATGTGATGCAGGCCTGGGTGCTTCGAGCGGTTGCTGCGCCATTTTGCCCAGCCCACACCACTTCCGACGCCAATCCCGCATGCGAATCCGGCGTTGGGCGCACCGCCATGGCCCTCGTCAAGGCTGTGCTAGACTTTGTTTGTATCGCGCTCCCCAATGGGAGCTCTTCGTATCGCGCCTGTCGTTTCAGCCCGCGGCCTGTCGCAGCGCCCTTGGCGTTGTGCGCTTCGGAAGACAACGGCACCAATTCGGACCAGGAACACTCCATGCGCATCAATCTCACGCATCTGCCTGCCCTGATCACCAACCAATGGAAATATGGTTCGCGCCACCGCAGGACGTGGATCGCCATCGTCGTGCTGGCGGTCGCATTCGCCGGCACCAGCTTGGGCAGCATGTACTACGGGATGATGCTCTTCAAGTCACGCCGCGCCATCACGTTGGACCAGATGTTGGAGAACCTGTTCGCCACGAAGCTGGCGTTGATTCCGCACTGGGTGGAAGGGCAATTCTTCGCCCACCCGATGCGATTCGACATCTCGATGCAGCCCACCGACTACGCCGTGCTGGCGCAGAAGCGCGCCGAGGCGCTGCAGAAGGGCATCATGACCGCAGGGGAAAACGAATTCGTTCCGGCCTTCATCCAGCACGACGGCAAGGTTGCCGAGGTGCGCATGCGCCTGAAGGGAGATTGGACCGACCATCTCCTGGGTGACAAGTGGTCGTTCCGCATCAAGGTGAAGGGCGAACAGACACTTCTCGGCATGAAGCAGTTCTCTCTGCACCATCCGCGCGCGCGCAACTTCGCCTACGAATGGTTGTTCCACCGCGCGCTCGCCCGCGAAGACATCCTCGCCCTGCGTTACGAGTTCGTCGATGTCGTGCTCAACGGCAAGAGCCTCGGGATCTACGCCCTCGAAGAGCACTTCGAGAAGCGACTCATCGAGAGCCAACGCCGCCGCGAGGGCCCCATCGTCAAAATGAACGAAGAGCTCCTTTGGGCCGATCGGGCCGCCACGTCGCGCAACATGGGGGCGAGCCCCACCGGGATTCAAACCGAGCAAGCCTCCTACGTCGATGCCTTCGGCGTCGAATCGATTCTGGACGCCCCGGCCATGTACAGGCGATTCAAGCTCGCCGGCAGCCTGCTCGAATCGGTCCGCAGCGGCGATTTACCCGCCCACAAGGTGTTCGACGTGCAGCGGCTGGCCACCTACTTCGCCCTGTGCGACCTCCTCGGCAGCAGCCACGCCGTCGTCTGGCACAACATGCGCTTCTACTACAATCCGGTGACGGCGCTGCTCGAGCCCATTGGATTCGACGCCAATGCCGGCAAGCCGAGCGTGTCGCCGCATGGCGCCATGCGCGATTGGCAAAGCACCGCGCACCTGTTCAATGACATGGTATTCAGCGATCCGATCTTCAGTGCGGAATACACTCGCGCACTGGAGCGGGTGTCGAAGGCCGGTTATCTCGAGGCTCTTCTCGACGCGACGCACGCCGATCTCGACCGACAGCTGACGATCCTGTACAAGGAATTCCCGTACTTCCATTTCTCCAAGTCGGTGTTCGAGCGCAATCGCGATGTCATCTTGGCGACGCTCCAGCCCGTCAAGGGTTTGCATGCCTATGCACAGAGGCGCACCAGCACGGCTCTCGAGATCGAGGTCGGCAACATTCAAGGCATGCCGCTCGAGGTGGAAAGCGTCACCTTCCGCGATTCCTTGACCTTGCGCCCGAGCGAGCCAGTCATCCTGGCGCCCAGGTTGCCAACCGTTCCGGTCGCGCACCGTGTGATCCAGCTGCCGTTGCCGGCTGATTTCCCCGCCAACGTACCGCTCGCACGCGACCTCGCCATTCACTACCGGATCGTGGGGTCTTCGACTCCGCGTAAGGACCCCGTCTTCGCCTGGCCGCGCCAGGCCAGCGACATCCTCGCCGCCGATCTCGCGCGCCAGGATCCCAACGTGAGCAAGCTGCCGTGCTTCGCGGTGGACGAAGCCAACAAGCGCATCGCGCTGCGGCCGGGCCGCTGGCAGATCGACGAGAGCGTGCTGATTCCCGCCGGTTACGACGTCGTCGCCGGTGAGGACACCGAGTTGTTCCTGGGACCAGACGTCACCATTCTGTCGTACTCACGCCTGGACTGGCGTGGCAGCGCCGAAGCGCCCGTGGTCATCCGCTCCGATGGCCGTGGCCGCGGGATGGTCGTTGCCAATGCCGGCAAGGAGTCGATTCTCGACCACGTGCATTTCCTCGGTCTGGCGAACCCCAAGCGCAATGGCTGGGAAGTGACGAGCGCTGTCAGTTTCTACGAATCGCCGGCCAAGTTCACCAACTGTGTCTTCTCCGACAACAACTGCGAAGACGCGCTCAACATGATCCGCACCACATACACGATGGAGAACTGCTTGTTCGCCAACACGAAGTCGGACGCCTTCGACGCCGACTTCGCCGACGGCCGCATTCTCGGCTGCCGGTTCGTGAACTGCGGCAACGATGCGGTGGACACTTCCGGCAGCACCTCCGAGGTGGTCGATCTGAAGGTCGAAGGCACGGGCGACAAGGGCCTGTCCGCTGGCGAGAACAGCCGCATGAACGCGCGCAACGTCGATCTCCAAGACACGGCGATCGGGATCGCGAGCAAGGACAAGTCCGAGTTCCGCATCGATGGGGTCCGCATCCATGGCAGCGGACTCGGCGTGACCTTGTACCAGAAGAAGCCCGAGTTCGGCCCGGCCTCGATGGAAGTGACCGGTCTCACCATGACCGACGTCAGCGAGCCGTACCTCATCGAGAATGGCTCCAAGCTCTCGATCGACGGCGCCGCCATCGCCCCGAACCGCAACAAGGTCAAAGACGAGCTCTACGGCAAACGCTATGGCCGGGCGACGCGCCGCTGAGACGGCGGTCCACGCGACTCTTTCACGCGGCGGTGCACTGCATCGCCGCGGTCTGCTTTCGCGGGATCGGCCTGGCGCCGTCCGATCGACCCTGGCGCGCGAGACCTTGCAGCCCATCTGCGCGTCTCGATCTGCTAGATTGAGCCTCGAATGAAGCACTTCGCCACCCTGCTCGCGGCCCTTGTCGTCGGGGCTTCGCCCGCCGCGAGCGGTGGCACTCAGCTACGCGACTACCTGCCTGCCGGCATCACGTACGATCCTGCGGTCCCCACGCCCGAATCCGTCCTCGGGTTCCAGGTCGGTGACTGGCATGCCGGCCCCGAGCAAATCGCGACCTACCTTCGTGCGCTCGCCCAATCGAACACACGCCTGCGTCTCGAGGAAACGGGGCGCACGCACGAGCAGAAACCGCTCCTGCTGCTCACGATCACGTCGCCGGCGAATCTTTCCCGTCTGGAGGCGCTCCGCACCGCACACGTGGCGCGGACCCGGGCCGGGGCCGCGGCCGATGACGCCGAGGCACCCGTCGTCGTTTTTCTCGGTTACAGCGTGCACGGCAACGAGGCGAGCGGCGCCAACGCCGCGCTCCTCGTCGCCTATCACTTGGCTGGGCACAAGGTGAAGCGATCGAGCAGCTCCTGTCACACGCCATCGTTCTCCTCGATCCCATGCTCAATCCCGATGGGCTGCAGCGTTTCGCCACTTGGGCCAACATGCACCGCGGCATGCAGCTCGTGGGCGACTCCATGAATCGCGAGCATCTGGAAGGTTGGCCGAGCGGCAGGACGAACCATTACTGGTTCGATCTCAATCGAGACTGGCTGCCGGTGCAGCATCCCGAATCACAAGCGCGCCTGCGCGTGTTTCACCGCTGGAAGCCGAATGTCCTCGCCGACTTCCACGAGATGGAATCCAACTCGACGTTCTTCTTCCAGCCGGGCGTGCCGAGCCGCAGGCATCCACTCACACCCGAACGCAACGTCGAGCTCACGCAGGCCATCGCCAAGTTCCACGCCCGCGCCCTCGATGCCGAGCGCCGGCTCTATTATTCGGAAGAGCGCTTCGACGACTACTACTACGGCAAGGGTTCGACCTACCCCGACGTGAACGGCGCCGTCGGCATCCTGTTCGAGCAGGCGAGCGCCCGCGGCCACCTGCAGGACACCGAGCATGGCTCGCTCAGCTTCCCCTTCGCCATCCGCAACCAGTTCATCACCTCGCTCTCGACGTTGCAGGGTGCCGTCGCCGAGCGCAGCAATCTCCTGCGCTACCAGCACGAGTTCTTCGCCGGCGCCGGCAAGCTCGCCGCGGGCGACCGTGTCAAAGGCTACGTGTTCGGCAGCGCCCGCGACCGCGCGAGCGCCACGCACATGCTGCACATCCTGCAAGCGCACGAAATCGATGTGTATGCGCTCGCGCGCGGCTACGAACAGGAAGGCCTTCGCTTCGAACCCGGATCGGCCTACGTCGTGCCGCTGGCGCAGCCCCAATACCGCTTGGCGCGCTCGATGTTCGAACGCCGGACGAGCTTCACCGACAGCTTGTTCTACGACATCTCGGCGTGGACGCTGCCGCTCGCCGCGGGTGTCCCTTGCGTCGAGCTCGGACGCTCACCCGATGCGCTGCTGGGCGCGCGCATCGACTCGGGCGCTCCCGTCCCGCCGCCTGAACGGCCGCCGGCTCCTGCCGACCTCCCCTATGCCTATGCGTTCGGCTGGAGCGAGTACTACGCGCCGCGCGCGCTGTATCGACTGCAGCGCGACGGAATTCGCGCGCAGGTGGCGACGCAACCCTTCACCGCCCTCACGGCGGATTCGGCGATCGCGTTCGAACGCGGCACGATCGTCGTTCCCATGGGCGCGCAGTCCGCGGCATTCGGCAGGATCGCGCCACTCATGCGCGACATCGCCCGCTTGGACGGTGTCGACGTCCACTCGCTCGTGACGGGCGCGACGCCGACCGTGGGCGCGGACCTCGGCAGTCCCGCGTTCCCGGTGCTCACCCAGCCCAAACCGCTTCTCATCGTCGGTTCCGGCGTCGACGCCAATTCCGCCGGGGAGATCTGGCATCTCTTGGATCGCCGCTTCGACCTCCCCTTGCCGCTGATCACGACATCCGATCTGGATGTCGGTGATCTGCCGCGTTTCACGCACGTCATCTGCGTCGACGGCACCTACACCGCGTTCGATTCATCCAAGGTAGCGGCAGTCGAACGCTGGATTCGTGCCGGGGGTGTGTTCGTCGCCACGGGACGCGCGGCCGAGTGGGTCGCCAAGAAGCATTGGCTGAAGGTGGAGTTCACCAAGGAAGGCGAAACCGGAACGGCGACGGCTGGGCAGCGCTTCGCGTACGCCGAGCACGAAGATCGCGCCGGCGCCCGCATCATCAGCGGCGCCATCTTCGCCGTCCAACTCGATCGCACTCATCCGCTCGGCTTCGGCTTCCCCGCCGATCGGCTCGCCGTGTTCCGCGACCACCGCTTGTTCATGCAACCGAGCGCCAATCCCTACGCCACGGTGGCCCGCTATGCGGCCGAGCCATTACTCTCAGGCTACATCTCGAAGCCCAACTTGGCGCGTCTCGACAAGACCGCCTCCGTCATCGCCGACCGGCTCGGCCAAGGCGCCGTCGTCCTTCTCCTCGACAACCCCAGCTTCCGCGGCTATTGGTTCGGCACCGACAAGCTGCTCTTGAACGCCCTCTTCTTCGGCTCCATCCTGGAGCGCACCGAGCCGGACTGATCGACAGGTGAAGCTTCCGTGGCTTGGGACTTTGCGCCTTCAACGCCTGCAAGCGGACACGGATCCTGGCCGATTCACGGAACCGCGCCGCGGCATGGTAAGATCATCGAGATCAGGGTTTTTCGCCATTTCCATCCTCGAGGGAGCCGCAGTCGTGATCGGCAGAACGGTCTCGCATTATCGCGTCGTGGAAAAGCTGGGTGCCGGTGGCATGGGGGTCGTCTACCGGGCGGATGACACGGTCCTCGACCGGGCCGTGGCACTCAAGTTCCTCCCCGCCGAAGCGATTCGCGACAAACCGATGTTGGATCGCTTCCTGCGCGAGGCCCGGGCGGCGGCGGCGCTCAATCATCCCCACATTTGCACCATTCACGAGATCTCCGAGCAGGACGGCGAGCCCTTCATCGTCATGGAGCTCTTGGAAGGCGAGAACTTGAAGCGCAGCATCGAGGGCAAGCCGATGAAGATGGAGCGGCTCCTCGAGCTCGCCATCCAGATCGCTGAAGCTCTCGAGGCCGCCCACGTCAAGGGTCTGGTCCACCGCGACATCAAGCCGGCCAACATCTTCGTGACCCGTTCCGGGCAGGCCAAGGTCCTCGACTTCGGCCTGGCAAAGCCGGTCGCGTCGCAACTCAGCGGCTCGCAGCTCGGCACGGCCGTGGACAACGCCCCGGGCGACGAGCTGACCCGACCCGGCACTGCCGTCGGCACGGTGGCGTACATGTCGCCCGAGCAGGCTCGCGGCGAGGTGCTCGACGCGCGCAGCGATCTGTTTTCCTTCGGCGCAGTGCTCTACGAGATGGCGACGGGCGCGACCGCTTTCGAAGGCAACACGGCCGCCATCATCTTCGATGCGATCCTGCGCGGCTCGCCGCGCTCCCCGACGGCGCTGCAGCCCGGGCTTCCCAACGATCTGGAGCGCATCATTCAAAAAGCGTTGGAGAAGGACGCCGAGATGCGCTACCAGACCGCGTCCGAGCTCAAGACGGACCTCAAGCGCTTGAAGCGCGACCGCGATTCCGGCAGCAGCCAAGTGTCCAGCCGCCGGGAATCCGGCGCGACCGAGGCGCCGGCGAAGCCGAAGGCGGCGGCGCAGAAATCGGTCGCCGTTCTCTACTTCGAGAACCTGAGCGGCGCCAAGGACGAC
The DNA here is from genome assembly GCA_035649435.1 of Candidatus Krumholzibacteriia bacterium. Taxonomy (GTDB): domain Bacteria; phylum Krumholzibacteriota; class Krumholzibacteriia; genus DASRJW01. Next base: position 11,021 of record DASRJO010000056.1, read on the forward strand.
GAGTACTTCCGCGATGGCATGACCGAGGACATCATCACGGAGCTCTCCAAGATCAGTCAGCTGCGAGTGTTCCCGCGCTCCGAGGTGCTCTCGTTCCGCGACAAGCCGGTCACGGCGCCGGAGGTCGGCCAACAACTGAGCGCGGCCTACGTGCTCGAGGGCAGCATCCGTCGCGCCGGCAACCGGCTGCGCATCACTGCGCAGCTGGTCGAGACGATGACACGGCACTCGGCATGGGCCGAGCGCTACGATCGCGAGATGGAGGACGTCTTCGCCATCCAAGACGAGATCGCGCGCAGCATCGCCCAGGCACTGCGCGTGACCTTGTCGCCTCAGGAAGAGAAGACGATCGCGCGCAAGCCGACGGAGAACCTGCAAGCGTACGATCATTACCTGCGCGGGCGCACCTACACGCGTCGCGAGAACCTGGATTTCGCCCTGCAGATGTTCGAGCAGGCGATCAAGCTCGACCCGAACTTCGCTCTCGCCCACGCCGGCGTGGCCAACGTCTGCGGCATGATCTTCGAGCTGCGCGAGCAGCAGAGCAAATGGCTCGAACGCGGGCTCCTGGCCTGCGACCGGGCGCTGGCGCTCGACCCGCAATCGGCGGAGGTTCTCGTGGCCCGGGCGCGTTTGTTCTACACGCAGAAGCGTTTCGACCAGGCTGTGGATTACGCGCGCTTGGCCATCGAGCGCAAGCCTGACTGCGAAAGCGTCTACAACATCCTCGGCCGCGCGCTGTTCGCCTCGGATCGCTACGAGGAAGCGGCGGCGCTCGTCGAACGCGCGTTGGAAGCGAACGGCGACGACTACAACACCTACATTCCCTATCTCAATGTGCTGGGACTACTGCAGCGCACGGACGAGCGCGCTGGCCTCATGCGGCGCATGGTGGCGGCGCTGGAGAAACAGCTCGAGATCGTGCCCGAGGACGTGCGTGCCCGCATCTTGCTCGCCGGCCAGTATGCCGAGGCCGGGCGCGGCGAGGATGCGATCCGCCAGCTGCAAACCGCGGTGGCTTTGCGACCCGGCGACTCGAACGTCCTGTACAACGCAGCGTGTGTCTACTGTCTTCTCGGCAAGAAAGAACAGGGGCTGGAAGCCCTCCGCCAAGCATTCCAGTGCGGCTACAGCAACCGCGAGTGGGTCGCGCGCGACCCCGACCTCAACATCTTGCACGATGAGCCCGAGTTCCAGCGTCTCTGCGCACCCGCAGTGGCATAGCGCGGGCTGCGGATCTGAACCGCCGCCCGATTCGAACGAGGCGATGAGCAACCAAATGAGGAAGCAGGCTTCCCGGCGCGGAGAATCTGCGTCCGGCGGACATTCACGACTGACAGGGAACGGCGCATCCGGCCATCGTCCCGCCGCAGTCGAGCCAGACCTCCGTTGATCAGCGCAGCACCACCAGCTTGCGCGTCCACTCGCCGTCGTCGGTGTGGAGGCGAGTGAAATAGATCCCGCTTGGCACTTGCCGGCCATTG
>DASRJO010000057.1:0-2731 GCA_035649435.1 Candidatus Krumholzibacteriia bacterium
CACGCCTGGATCTGCGCGACGCAGCACCCGAGGAAACCAACGCGCGCATCGCCGACCTCGTCGGCCAGCTGCGTGAGCAGGCGGAGGCCGATGCCGCGCCCCCAGCAGGATCGGGCACGGTCCTCTCCAGACGGCCCTTCGCCGCTCGCTATGCGCCTTTCATGGCGGCGTTGCGCGCGGCGTTGCCGAGCGCGGACACCTCAGTACCTTTCCCGATACGCGCACACTAACTGCTTCGATCTCGGTCGCTTGCCCTCTCTGGGCCGGCGTCCGGAGAGCCCGTTGGTGTGCGGGGATGCCCACCCCTCGTTCCCGCGAGCTTGTGAGAGGCTTTGCCTTTGGCCTACGATCCTCTTAGATTGGGTTCAGGAAGGGTGGTACCTCGCAGGCGTTTTGTCGACCACGTCGGGTCGGGAAGTTCGTTTCGAGTCCGCGTGAGTTCCCGCACCGGCCCTGGGGTGGATCTTTTGTTTTTGCGCAGCTGGGGCACCTCGGAGGTGGGCTATGAAAATCACCGACATCCGCGTCCTTCTTCGCGACGACGACAAATTGAAGGCCTTCGTTTCGGTCACGTTCGACAACGCCTTCGCTGTGCGTGGCATGAAGATCATCGAGGGCGCCAAGGGAACGTTTCTCGCCATGCCGTCGCGCAAGACGCCGGAGAACGTTTACGTCGACGTCGCATTCCCGATCAACCGTGAAACCCGCGCCTGGCTCGAGAGCCACGTGATGCGTGCGTATCAGGACACGGTGCGTGCACGCGACAATGGCACGCCGGATCCCAATCACCCGATCCGCCCCATCGAGATCACGGGCTGACACACCCGCTCGCCGCAACGATCCAGGGCCCGCTCGCGGCGGGCCCCGTTGCAGCGTTTTCCTGCCATCGCGACATTTGCTACTGTGCCACCTCCAGGCTCGCAGGAGGTGCGCGTGCGCCCACGTCGATTCGGTGGCACCGAAGGCTTCGGATTCAGCCTCGACCTCACTCCGGTCGTGCGCAAGCTGCTCGTCGCCAATTTCGCCGTGTGGGTGGTGCAGCTGATCTTCGGACTCGCCGGCAGTACGCAGTTCGAAGATTGGTTCGCGCTCGATCCGTCCACCGCCCTGCCGTGGCGGCCGTGGCAGCTGCTGAGCTACATGTTCCTGCACAGCGCTCCAGGGCCTGGGCATGGCTGGAGCCCCATGCATCTGCTGATCAACATGTTGATGCTCGCGGTCGTCGGCGGCCCGGTGGAACGGCGCATGGGCTCGCGCCGATTCTGGCGCTACTACATTCTCTGCGGTCTGGCCGGCGGTGTCCTCACGCTCTTGCCGCCGTTCCGTGCCCCGACACTCGGCGCATCCGGCGCCGTCCTGGGTGTGTTGGTGGCGTTCGGGTTGTTCTACCCCGACACACCGATGTTCATCTTCTTTTTCTTCCCGCCGGTGCCGGCGAAGCTGGTGGTCCTGTTCCTGGCTTTGCTCAATCTCATGTCGGCGGCGACGTCGAACCGGGATGGGATCGCTTACATCGCGCACGTCGGTGGCATGGCGGCCGGCTATTGCATGCTGCGCGGCATTCCGTTCACCGGACGAGTGCGACGGATGCTCACGGCCCGGCGCCGGGAGGCGCAGGTGCGCCGGCGCGAAGTCTTGCGCAGCGAGCTCGACGCGATCCTCGACAAGATGCACGCGCAAGGGAAGGACAGCTTGTCGCAGGAAGAGTGGAACACTCTCCTCGATGCGAGCCGGCGCCGTCACGAGGATTGACGCATGTCGGCAAGGCGTCGCGCGGCGCCGGTTCGGCGCGCCGTGTTCCTCAAGTTTCCGCTTGCAATTTGAAGGCGCCGCCGCTAGCCTATCGGCGCTGTCGAAGATGCTCGCAACTGCTTGGATCACTTTGGTTTACGGTGGCGGGCGAGGGTCTCGCAGAGCGGCCGGGGAGGGCCAGGAGGGGAGGTCCCATCGCTCCTGGATCGCGGGACTTCTTTCGTTATTCTCACCTCGGCGTCGAGTTCGTCATCATTCTCGTTGCGTTTGCCCTGGGTGGAGCCTGGCTCGACGAACGCCTCTCGGCCGGCGGTCTGGTGACGCTGGCGGGCATTTTCGCCGGAGCCGCGATTGGCTTCTACTTCATCTACCGGGCCATCGCGCGGAAGTAGGGCAACTCTTCCGCTGCGCTTAACCGGGATCACCCTGGCGCTTTGCGCCGCCGCTGGTTACCCTGCGTACCGATTCGGGGGGCGGGAGAGTGTGCTCTGCATGCTCCTCGGGGCGGCGCTGAGCCTGATGACGATCGTGGCGAGCTACCTGCTGCTGACCTGGGTGTTTCGGCGCTCGCGCCAACAGCAAGTGGCCCTGGTGCTCGGTGGCTTCGTCGTGCGCCTCGTTCTCTTGTTCGGGCTGTTGTCGTGGGTCGCCCGTTCGGTGAGCGTGAACCTGAATCAGCTCGTGCTGTGGCTGGTCAGCTTCTACTTGGTGCTCGTCGTCGCCGAGGCCCGCGAGCTGGCCGCGACGCAACGCAAACGGACCGCGGAGGCCTGACGTGGCGCACGATCCGGATCGCATCGACATCATCCATCACTTGATCGATGCGAAGGTGACGCTCATGGGCCAAGAGCTGCCGTTGGGCATCACCAAGCACGTGCTGATGATGTGGATCGGATCGCTGCTGCTCATCGTCGTCCTGAGTCTGGCCGCACGCCAGCGCGGCGAGGTGCCCCGCGGCGCGCGCAACTTCTTCGAGCCC
>DASRJO010000058.1:0-23973 GCA_035649435.1 Candidatus Krumholzibacteriia bacterium
AGACGGGTTCATCGTAGCAGGCTAGCTCCCGGGCTCCAGTGTGTGGAAACGACTATCCAGTATCCGGGAAGGGCAGACGCTAACACAGCGTCCGCACCCGCGCAAGGACCCACGCTGGCGGCGCGCGGGCCAGGGCGCGGATTTGCGGCGCGCGTCAGAAGGCAGGCGAGTACCAGCCGGCGTCGATCTGCAGTGACGTGGAGGGATGCGAAAGCGAAAGGGTGGTTGTTGCGAGCGGGGAGGTCAGAGCGAGGACAATTGAACGAAGGTGCGGATGAGATCGCCGCGGCGGGATTCGTCGAAGCAGCCGGCGATGCGCCACTGCAGCGCCGGCAGATCGCCATGCGAGTGGGGGTCCATCTCCGACCAACCGCGTGTGAGTCGATTCAACATGTGATCGACGCCGGCGCGGTCGGTCGCGGCCACCACGAGCCAATGGTCGCGCTGGGTGGCCAAGACGAGATCCGTGCGCCGCACTTGGCTCGTCAAGTAATGCTCGATCTCCTGCAGCGCTTGCTCGGCGCTCGACGGTTCGGCGCGAACAGTGATCAACGACACCGTGTGCGATGGATGGCGCGCGTCCATGACACGCGACATGTACAGCGGCAGCAACCGCTCGGGTGCCGCCAGCGGAATGGTGAAGGAGAAGACACTCCCCTTGCCGACTTCGCTCTGCACTTGCACGCGGCCGAAGTTGAGATGCACGAGCTCACGCACGATGGTGAGTCCGAGACCGAAGCCTTTGGTGCTGGAGCGCGTGTGTGTGTCGAGCTGCTCGAAGCTGCGGAAGATGCGCTCCAGATGTTCCGGCGGCACGCCCGGACCCTGGTCGGTGACGCCGAAGACCAGCTCGTCGCCATGCTCGTGTCGGCGACACCAGAGTGTGACGGCTTTTCCCGGTTCGGAGAACTTGATCGCATTCAGGCCGAGGTTGACGATGACGCGGCTGACCTTCTGCGGATCGCAGTACACCGCCGGCAGACCGGATTCGGTGTCGACGACGAGCTCGACGCCGCAGGCGTCCGCCTTGCGTTCGAGCACGGCGCGGCTCGGGCGCAGGACTTCGAGGACGTCGCATCGACGCCGCGACGGCACCAGGATGTTCGTCTCCAGGCTGCCGAGATCCACGACGTCGTTCACCATGACGGCGAGATCATCGACGCGCGTGACGATGGTGGCGAGATAGTCGCGCTGCTCCGCCGTGATCGTGCCCACGAGCTCCTCGTTCAAGGCCGTGGCATATTCGCGAATGACAGTGAGCGGCGTGCGGAATTCGTGTGACACGCGGCTCGTGAACTCGTGCGCCATCTTGTTCAGCTCGCGCAGATGGGCATTCTGGATTTCGGCGGCTCTGCGCACGGCGTTCAGGTGCTGCTCGTGCTGACTGGTTTCGCGTTTCTCGTCGTCGAGCTCGCGCCGCAATGTTTCGGTCACTGCCTGGAGGGTGCGCTCGACCTGCCGCCGGGCCTCGAGCTGGCTCTCGAGCTCGTGGACGTCGCGGGTCATGCCTGCCGCCTTCTCGTCCGAGCTCTCGATCTGCGCTTGCAGGGAGAGATCCAGCTTGCGTCGCCACGACACGAGCGAGCTCTGGCGCAAAGTCAGGATGAAGACCAGTGCGGCCAGCATGACCGGAACGGCGGCGAGCAGGAGCAGGTGCGTTTGCGCCCAGGGCCACGACTCGATCTGCGCACGGAGCAGCGGCGCGATGGCGAGCGCGAGCCCGGCGGTCGAAAGCACGCTCGCCAGGGCAAGGGATGCCCAGCTGCGGCGCATCCAGCGGTCGATCGCATCCATCCCCCGCCGGGTTCGGAGTCCCGACTCGCCGTCCCGCGTCCCCGGGACTGGAATCGAGTCGAGGTCGACGAGCACCGAATCCGGTAGCAGGGGCGCATGCTTCCCCGTCGCCCGCAGAGCCCGTGGCCGCGGGGCATCTCCCACCGTGACGACTTGTTTTTCTTTCGCGATCACCATAGTTGCTGCGGCCTGGCCTTTTCGGGGCTTCGAATTCGGCTCGCCGGGCGGATCGACGCCGGCGGCGCCCGCCCCGGAGTCGGTTCCACTGCCAAAAGGCAGCAACGCACGGGCCAAATCGGGCATGCGATCGTTGCGATTGGCCGGAGAAACGACAGCGCAAAGCGCAGCCGGAGGTCACCCTTTGGTCGCCCTAGAGTCCTGTGCGATTTCGGGATCGCCAAACGTATGGAGGTCCACACCGGCAGGGCCTCGGGGACCGAGCGGTCGCCGAGGGTGCCGACGCCGCGACGCTACCCCGGCGGCACCCGCGTACGGACCCGATTCAGACTTTGACGGAGACGAAGAATTTCTTGCGCAGCTCGGCGACGTAGCCTTTGAAGAGCTTTTCCAGCTCGCGTTGCTGGAGGTACTGCAGCAGCGGCTCGCGGATTTCCTCGAACGAGGTGTCCTTCGAGTCGGTGCGCTGGAGGACCTTGAGGACGTAAAAACCGTTCGCGGTGCTGATGACGTTGCTGAGCTCGCCGACGGCGAGCGAGTCCACCGCGCCGCGGAACTCGGGCCTGAGCCGATCGATCTCCCATTCCTCCTCCACGACACCGCCTTTGTCGCGCGTGAGCGGATCGTCGGAGTACTGTTTCGCCAGATCTTCGAAGCTCTCTCCCGCCAAGGCACGGCGCTGGAGGTCGAGGGCGCGCTCGAGCGCGCTGACGCGCGCGTTCTCGTCGGGCTCGACCTTGATCACGATGTGGCGTGCAGTCATCACGTCGCCTTCACGGGTTTCGAGCTTGACGACCATGAGGCCGAATTTCGTCTCGATCACCGGACTCAGCTGGCCGGGCTGCAGCTTGCCCACCGCTTCGTCGAAAGCATCGCTCTCGAAGTCACCGTAGCGGAACTTGCCGAGCGAGCCGCCATTGGTCGCCGTGGGAAACTCAGAAATCTCGCCCGCCACCTTGCCGAACTCCTCGCCTTTTGCGATGCGCTCGAGGGCGGCGTTCATCTTGACCCGAGCAGCCTCGACTTGCTTCTCGTTGCGTGGGACGACGAGGATGTCCGCCAAACGCACGCGAGTCGGAGTGCGCAACAGCTCCGCCGGGACCGAATCCCGCTGCGCATTGTAGAATTCCTGCACCTGGGCGGTGGTGATCGAAACACGCGAGCGCAGGTCGCTCTGAATCACGCGCGACGCCAGGATCTGTTTGCGCCGCTGCTCGCGGTGCATGTCGCGCACCTCGGCTTCGGTGAATCCTTGCCGCTGCAGCTCCTGCCGGTAGCCCACTTCGCCGCCGAGACGTTCCTTGATGGCGCGGATTTCCCGGTCCACCGACTCGGTCAACTCGTTCTCCCCGACCTCGAAGCCCTTGAGCTTCGCCTGGGCCACCAGGAGCGCATCGTCGATCATCCCGTCGAGCACTTGCCGAAAGAGCAACCGTTGCTGCTCTTCGTTCATCTCGCCCAGGTCGCGCTGGAGACGTAGTAGATTCATCTCGCGCAGGACGTCGGAAAGCAGGATCGATTCCTCGTCGACGATCGCTGCGACACGATCCACCATCTCGCGTTCGGCGAACGCGCGGCTCCCGAGCCCCAGGAGCGCAAGACAGCAGCCGACGATCAGGTTCCAGCGTTTCATGGATGCCCCGGATCCGGCGGCGACGTGGTCGAGGTGTCTTCGAGCGGCATGTCGGGAACGGAGAAGCCTGCCGTGTCCACGGAGGTGGTGATGGCGGAAGGAGCCTCCGGTTCGAGCGGCATGCCGGCATAGGACTTGGCGAGATACACGGGGGCGGCGTTGCGCAGCTCGAGGAAGAGCTTCTCCTCGGCCTCGCGCTGTTTCTCCAGCAGGAGCACGTGCATGATTTCGTCGCGCGCCATTTCGAAGGGCAGCGGATCCGCCGCCGGCCGCCGGCCCACGACCTGCACGATGTGGAAGCCGAAGCCGGACGCAATGGGTCCGCGCACCTCGCCTGGCGCCATCTCGAATACCGCCGGCTCGAATGCAGGGTTCATCGCACCCTTGCCGAGGTAGCCCAGATCGCCGCCGCGGGGCCCGCTCGGGTCGACCGAATGCCGCTGCGCCAGGGTGCGGAAATCCCCGCCGGCCTGCAGCTGCACCAGCACTTGCCGTGCTTCCTCGACCGAGTTCACCACGATGTGCCGCAAGTTGACTTCCTGCGTGTACTGGTCGATGTGCGAATCGTAATAAGCTTGAACCTCTTGGGCACTCACACGCGCGCGATTCTTCAACTCGCGCTGCAACAGCTCGTCGGCCAAGATCTGTCGTTGCATTTGGCGCAAGGATTCCGCGACCTCGGATTCGCGCTCCAGGCCTTCCTTCAGAGCCCTCTGGTACAAAAGTTCGGTTTCGATCCAACGGTCGAGAATGGCGCGGATTTCGGCGCCGGTGATGCTCTCCCGGTAGTCCTCGGGGATGAGTTTGTGCAAGTCGGCTTCGCGCAGCTCGGCATTGCCGACCTGGGCGAGGGCGTCGGGGCTACGCTGGAAAGAGCCACGCCTGTCGTCGCCGGACTTCTTTTCACAACCCGCCAGCAGGATCGCCGCGAGCGCAGCGCACCCGGCGGCGGCGCGGAATCCCCGCCGCCATCGCTGCCCTGCGCGCGGCCGGCTCAATTCGTGCCCCCGGGCGTGGTCTTGACGTCCGCTCTCCCGGGGACGACGACGTCGGTGCGCCGAATCTCGGCATCAGCCAGGACCTTGTCGTTCACGGTCACGTTGTATTCCTTCTTCCAATCCACCAGGAGCTCGTTGAGACGGTTCTCGCTCCAGGTATTCTGCCAGTCCTGAACCACGTTCTCCCGGATGTCCTCCAACGCGAAGGGTCGCTCCGGAATGATCTGCTGCACCTGGAGAATGATCCAGCCCTGACTCGTCTTGAACGGTTGCGAGTAGGCGTTGAGGTTCTTGGCGAAGGCGCTGTCGGCCAGCTCCTTGTGCTTTTCGTCATCGCGGGCGAAGGCGGCAGTCCGCACGTCGCCGGGGCCCACGGCGCTATCGTTGTAGCGAATCGCGGTCTCGGCGAAATCGGCGCCCCCGGTGACCTCTTCGTACGCACGGCGCACGACGCGTTCACGCGGATGGAAGATGAGGTTGCAGACGCGCTTCTCCTTCTCGACGTACACCTTCTGGTGCTCGTCGTAGAACTTCTGCACATCCTCTTCCGTGGGCTCGGGGACTTGCTGCGCGATGAGATAGGTGTGCAAGGCACCGACCATCAGCATCTCGTGCCGCAGCTTGATCTCGGACGCCACCTCGGGAATCTTGTCGACGCCGTCGATCCGGGCCTGCTCGATCTGCAGCGGTTTGAGCCACGAGTCGCGCACCCAATAGTACAGCCCTTGTGCCCCCACCCATTTGCGCGGCCGATCCATCTTCGGCGTCCGGTCGTACATGTCGGAGAAATCGCCGATCGTGTACTTCTTGCCATCGATCTCGAACAAAGTGATTTCGCGCTGCGGATTGGTGAAGTCGAGGATGGGCTTGACCTCGGTGGCGGGGTCGATCGGGGATTCATCGTCGGGCGGCAACTTGTCGTAAGCGATCGCCATCGCCTCCGGCTCGATCTTGAAGTGCCGCTTGGCGAGGATCGACTCGTAGTATTCGTTGGTCGCCTCGCGGCGTTTGCGTCCGGTGAGCTGTTTCTGGATGCGGTCGCGTTCATCGGCCAACGGCATGGCCTTCACCGCGGTCTCGGAGATCGGCATGAAGATGTGCCAGCCATAAGGAGTCTCCACCGGGTTGGATAACTGGCCGATCGGCGTGTCGAACACGGCCGCTTCCACCGTGGGAGTCGCACGGCCGTATTCGAGGTCGGCGAATATGGCGCGTTGCTGCAAGGGGATGTCGTTGCCGTCCGAGCCGACACGCGGGACCTGCGAATGCACGTCGACCATGGAATCGAAGTCGGCACCGGCGCGAAGCTCCTTCAACACGCCTTCGGCGTCGGCTCGAGTCGCAACGACGATGTGTTTCGCCAGGACTTTGCGCTGCATGTTGGTCCAGAACTTCTGGATCTCCTCGTCGGACACGCTGAGCTTGTCCTTGATGGCCAGATCCACCGACTTGGCCTGCAAGAGTTGCTCTTCGAGCATGGTGAGGGTGGCTTTGACATCCTTGTCCTCGGCGTATCCCAGTTCCTCGGCCTTCAGTGCCATGACTTCTTTGTTGATGATGAAATCGAGGAACTTGCGCTTTCCGGCCAAGTCGAGCGTGTCGGGCAGGAGAGACCGGTCCATCTTCTCGAGGCGGTCCTCGTAGTACGACTGGGTCACGTTGTGGCTGCCGACGGTGACGATGACAGCGTCGTCCTTTTGCCCGCCCTTGCCTTTCGGCGAGCAGGCCACGGCGAGGACTGTCAGGCCCAAGATGCTGGCGCGATCCAATCTCATCGGAGCTCCCTTTCGAGGTACGTCTCGAATCCCAGACCATATTAGGGCAACCGCGGGCCAGGGCAACCCTCGGAAAACCCCTGTGGCGTCATCGATTGTCGGCGAAGGCCGGCTGCGCAAGGCGTTCCAGAAGGCTCGCGACCTGCGCCAGCCGCCGCTCGGGCTTGAGGTGCTGGATGATGCGGATGTTCGCCGTGGCTTCGAAGGCGAGCTTGTTCGGCACGTCACGCACCAGCGCCTCGATCTCGCCACGCGACATCTTCCTTCCCGGGGCGAGCGTGATTTCCGCGCGCCCACCACGGAGACGCACGCGCTCCACCCCGGCGCCATGCGCCAGCAAGCGTAACCCTGTAATCGACAAGAGGTTGGCGACAGGCTCCAGGAGCGTCCCAAAACGGTCCTGGAGCTCCGCTCGCAGCGCCTCCACCTCTGCCGGCTCGCGGCAGGCGGAAACCCTCTTGTATACCCGCATTTTCTCCTCGGGATCCGGCACGTACTGCGACGGCAGCCGGTACTCCAGATCCACCTCGATCCGGGCTGTGATCTCGTCAGGCGTCTCGCGGCCCTGGAGCTCGGCGGCGGCTTCCTCCAGCAAGCGGCAGTAGAGGTCGAAACCCACCGCCACCATCTGGCCATGCTGCTCGGGCCCGAGGATGTTCCCGGCGCCGCGAATCTCCATGTCCCGCATGGCGACACGCAGCCCAGAACCGAGCGCCTCGAACTCCTGCAGCGCCGCCAAACGCTTGCGCGCCAGGTCCGTCGTCGTTCCCGTGCGCGGCACCAGGAAGTAGGCATACGCCTTGTGGGTGGAGCGGCCGACGCGCCCGCGCAGTTGGTAGAGCTGGGCCAAACCCAGCCGGTCGGCGCGATTGACGATGAGGGTGTTGACGCTGGGAATGTCCAGGCCACTTTCGATGATCATGCTGGACACCAGCACGTCGTACTTCTGATCGAGGAACTCGAGCATCACGCGCTCGAGATCGCGCTCGTCCATCTGGCCATGCGCGATCCCTACCCGCGCCGTCGGCAAGAGGCGCTTCACGAACCCGGCCATGGCATCGATGCTCTGCACGCGATTGTGCACGAAATAGATCTGACCGCCGCGGTCGATCTCGCGCATCATGGCGTCGACGATGATGTCTTCGTCGAACGGCACGATCTCCGTCTGCACCGGCAACCGATCGCGTGGCGGCGTGTTGATGAGCGACATCTCGCGCAATCCGACGAGCGCCATGTGCAAGGTGCGAGGAATCGGCGTCGCGGTCATCGACAGCACGTCGACGGTCTGCTTGAAGCGCTTGAGCTTCTCCTTGTGCACGACGCCGAATCGATGCTCTTCGTCGACGACGACGAGGCCCAGAGCCTTGAACTGCACGTCCTTCGACAGCAAGCGATGCGTGCCGATGAGGATGTCGGTCTCGCCCACGGCCACCTTGCGCAGGATCTCCTTCTGTTCGCGCGGTGAGCGCATGCGCGACACCATCTCGACGGCGACCGGGAAGTCGGCCAGGCGCTCGCGAAACGTGGCCAGGTGCTGTTGCGCCAGGATGGTCGTCGGCACCAGCACCGCGACTTGGCGGTTGTCGAGGACCGCCTTGAAGGCGGCGCGCATCGCCACCTCGGTCTTGCCGAAGCCGACGTCGCCGCAGATGAGGCGATCCATCGGCGCGCGTTTCTCCATGTCCGCCTTCACCTCGACGATGGCCCGCATCTGATCTTCGGTCTCGTCGTAGATGAACGACGCCTCGAGCTCGTTCTGCAGGTGCGAGTCGGCGGAGAAGGCGTGGCCCAGCTGCGCCTGACGTGCCGCCGCCACCGCCAGCAGCTCGCTCGCCATGGCGGCGATGGCGCGCTTGGCGCGTTCCTTGGTGCGGTCCCACGCAGCCGTCCCCAGCTTGGTCAGCTCGGGGACGGCGCCCTCCTTGCCGACGTACTTCTCGACGCGGTTGAGCTGGTCGATGGTGACGTAGATCTTGTCGCCGCCGGCGAAGGCGAGCTGCAGGCAGTCGATGTCGGCACCTTCGACTTGAATGCTCTGAATTCCCATGTAGCGCGCGACGCCGTACTGCACGTGCACGACGAAATCGCCAGGCACGAGCTCCTCGTAGGCCGAGATCCCCTGGCTGATCCGATACTTGCGCCGGCGCTGGCGGCGTTTGTAACGCTGGAAGATTTCGCGATCGGTGAGAACGACGACGTTCTGCTCGACCAGGACGAATCCCGTCTGTAGCTCACCGACGGGGAAGTCGATGCGGTCGGCGATGTCGTCGAGCAGCTCGCGCAAGCGCTCCGCCTGTCCCGGGTTGTCGCAGAAGATGTGAATGCGCTGGCCGAGGAGCATGCGGTGTTCGAGGTCGCGCTGCAGCTCGGCCACACGGCCGCCGTGCGACCCAGGCGATTGGATGGCGAGACGTGTTCCCGGCACGCTGGTGCTCGCGGCGTCGTGCCGGGCGCTGCCGGGAGCCTCGAGCTGCCGACCGGTCGCATCGTCGATCTCGAGGTGAGGCTCCGCCGCGGACGCCGGTGCCTCGTCGTGGGCGAGCAGCTTCCCAAGCGGGTGGCCACCCCAGTGCACATCGGTCAAGAACAAGGTCGGTAGCTGAGAAGGAAGATCGTGCAACCGCGCGTTGGGTGCATAGACGGCATCGGGCTCGGGGACGGGCTGGCCGCCGCGCACGCAGTCCTCGTACAGCTTGTGGATTTCGCTGTCGAGCCGGCGGAGTTGCTCGACCACGGCTTCCGGCCGCACCCAGAGCATGCGTCTCGCATCGAGGAAGAAATCGGTCAGCATCACGCGCGGCGCGTAATACGGCGCCAAGCGCTCCATGCCGTCGAAGTGCAGGCGCTCGCGCACGTGATCGGCGAGCCGCTCGCGCTCTTGCTCGCTGCCGTGCGTGCAGGCGCGGAGCGCATCCACGGCGCGGCGCACGCTCACGTCGGAAAGGATGAGCGGCGAACAGGGCGGCACCACCACGGCCTCGGTCGGCTCGAGCGAGCGCTGCGTCGTGGCATCGAAGAAGCGGATGGATTCGATCGTATCGCCCAGGAGCTCGAGGCGCACCGGGTTCTCGTACGAAACGCTGAAGATGTCGAGGATGCCGCCCTTGCGTGCGAAGTCACCCGGTGATTCGACGCGCGCGACCGCGTAGTAACCCATCGCGCCGAAACGCTCCACCGTCGCTTCGTAATCGATGTCCCCCCCGACGGCGAATCGGATGGTGTAGTCGAGAATCTCCTCCGGGGGCTGCACCTTCCACTTGAGACCCTTCGCCGACGTGACCACGAGGCAGGATTCGTCCGACAGCACGCGGTGCAGGACCTCGACCTGCTGGCCGGTGATGCCCTTGTACGGCGAACGCTTTTCGTAGGGCAGGATCTCGAACTCGGGAAACAGCAACACCGGGGTTCCCGGCAACAGCGTGGCGAGATCTTGGGCCAGTTCTTCGGCGTCGTCGAGCTTCGGGGCGACGATCAGGGTCTGGAGAGGGTTGTGGCTATACAGGAGAGCCGCGATCAGGGACGCACTGCTCCCGTGCAGGGAGGTGAGCACCCCCCCGTTCGCGCTCTGGATCTGCCGCAGCAGATCGTCTTGTGCGGCGCGCGAAAGCAGCCGATCGAGCATCGTTCCCGCCGTCAGGGCGCACCAACATAGGCGCGTCCCGCTGGAGTGTCAAGCGCGCGCTCGCGGACGACGCGGTCGCACGCGGCTGGGGAGCGCACGGACTGGCGCCCGGTGCGCGACGGCGGGATGTTAGGATCGAAGAGTCACCAGGGAGGTTCGCGTGGCGATCCACAAGTACGAGGGGGATGGAATCGGCGTGCTCTACGATGTCAAACGCTGCATCCATGCCGCCGAGTGCGTGCACGGGATGCCGGCGGTGTTCGATCCAGCCCGGCGTCCGTGGATACAGCCGCGTGGCGCCGGCGTGGAGCAGTTGACCTCGGTGGTGGAGAAGTGTCCGACCGGCGCGCTGCAATACGAACGCGCCGACGGCAAGAAGGAACAGCCTCCGTCCAGGAACGAGATCCGGCCATCGCCGGACGGCCCGCTGTACGTGCATGCCCAGGTTCAGCTGCACGATTCGAGCGGTGGCGAAATCGACAGCTCGTTTCGGGTTGCACTCTGCCGCTGCGGTGCGTCGGCGAACAAACCGTTCTGCGACGGCAAGCATGTCGAAATCGGGTTCGCCGATCCCGGGCAAGTGCAGCCGAGCGCCTCTAGTACGGGCAATGTCGCACTGTCCGGCGTCCTCGAGATCACGCCGGCCGCAAATGGTCCATTGCTGCTGCGCGGCCCCGTCGTCCTGCGCTGCGCCGTGACCGGCGCGATCGTGGAGGCGCAGAAGCTGGCTCTCTGCCGCTGCGGTCAATCCGCGAACAAGCCGTTCTGCGATGGCAGCCACGCGCTGGTCGAGTTCGCCGGATGATCGATTGGTGCTGCGGGCGAAGGATCGACTGATCTCGCCGCGAGGGACAGAGCCTTGCTGGCCAGTGGAAATGAGCATCCATGGATGAGAACCGATCCGGGGTGTGTCACGTTGCCGGCGCGGTCGCTTCGTGCCGGGTGATGCGGCGCTGTCGCATCCGCTGGCGCAGGTCGCGACTCCACCAGCTGATGCGCACGCACATGTAGTAGGCGGCGGGGAAGGCGAGGATCAGCAGAATCGTTCCCGAGATGAGGCCGCCGATCGAGGTGAGGGCCAGGTTTTCCCAGATGTCCTTGCCCTTGGTCTCCGTTCCTCCCAAGAGTTTCAGCATGAAGTCCGGCATGGGAATGAGGAGCGGCGCCATGCCGACGAATGTGGTGCTGCTGGTGAGGAGGATCGACCGCATGCAGATATGTGTCGCCCGCGATACGGCGCGGCGCAGCATCGGCACCCGCTCGGCTGCGGGAAGGCGGTAGAGGTCGCTGCCGCCCAAGGGACGGCGCAAGCCGGGGAACAACGCCGCGTCGGCTTCCGGATCGCCGCCGAGCTTCGCCCGCAGCAGGAGGCTCGCCTCGTGGCGGAAGCGGTTCGCCAATAGAATTGCATTGTTCGCCGCGACGCCGAAAAGGAGCACGAGCCCGATGCGCGCTGACGAATCGAAGGCATCACCAGTGATCCAGAAGGCCCAGAACACACCGGCGAGGCTCATGGGCAATGTGGTCAGCACCAGCACCGGCAGGGTGAAGCTCTCGAACAACGCAGCCAACAGGATGGCGATGAATCCCACCGCAAGCACCGCGGCCAAGGTCAGCTCCTCGTCCTCCTCGGGTGTGATGAACTCCTGGCGTGCCTCCTCGGCGCTGTAGCCGTAGGGAAGATCCATCGACTCGAGGACGCGCGCGATGTAGGACTGGCGCATCTTGTCGGTGCCCACGTACTCCCAGTTCACGAACAGGCTGTAGCGCTGGTCCTCGCGGATCACCGAGGCGGGGATCGGACGCGACTCGAGACGCACCAGATCTCCCATGCGCACGCGCTGGCCACCGGCTGTGAGGATCGTCTTGCCGGCCACGTCCGAATACTCGATGGTCTTCGAATCTTCGAACGCCAGCTGCAACTGCTCCTGCTCGCCGTCGATCTGCATGCTCCACGGGATGTCCACGCCGAGCAATCGCCGCACTTGGCCGAGCACGTCGGCGACGGTCAGGCCGTACTGCGCCAGACGTTCGCGCTCGAAGGTGATGACCGTTTCGTCCTGTGTGCCCTCGCCCCATTGCGTGCCGCTGGTGATGCGCGCGTTACGCACCCGCCGCTGCTGCTGAATGGTGTGCAAGGTGCGGTCGGCGAGCGCGTTGAGCTGCTTGGAGTTGTAGCCCGTGAGCTTGACCAGCGAGTTGAGCGACGAACCGGAGAAGGGGCCCTTGAAATACGGCTGGTCGGCGAAGCCGCGGATGAAGATCGAGACGCCCCCCGTTCGGTCGGCCAGGTCCACCCAGGACGAACGGTAGTACGCCGGGTACGCGGTGGAGAGGAGCTCCTTGTCGAATTCGACGCGAATGAAGCCGCGGTAGTCGAACGTGGTCGATCGCATGTGGACGCCGGCTTCGACCGGCGTGATGGAGGCTTCGAACAGGCGAAGTGTCTCGCTGGCCAACTGGATGTCGGTGCCGGCCGGCATCTCCAGGTACAAGAAAAGCTCTTCCGGATCCGGGAAGCGCCAGAAACCGCCCTTGAGCACCTTGTCGCGGTAGACGAAGTAGTTGCCCCAAACGAGAAGCGCGATCGTGAGAGGCACGATCACCCACCACAAACGCTGGATCCAGTTGCAGCCGCGCTCCATCCACCCTTGCGGGGCGCTCAAGTCGTGCTTGTCCTCGACGTACGAGTGCAGCAAGCCCACGTCCGCCACGTCGCGGGGCCCGTCGGGGGATCGCCGCACCAGCGGTCGCGCCCACGTGCCGTGCATGACCACCGGGCTCCAGCAGAAGGCGACGAAGAGCGACGCGGTCATCGAGATGGTGACCGCGACCGCGAGTGGTGTGTAGTACAACGACAAGCGCCCGGTGAGGAAGATGAAGGAGACGAAGGCGGCCAAGGTGGTCAAGGTCGTGGCGTAGATGGGGAACTCCACCTCGCGCGTGCCCTCGACGATCATCTCGCGGATGATCGCGAGCTTGGCACGGCGCGACAATCCTTCGCGCTCGGCGCGCTGCAGCGCGTCCAGCCGGCGATGGATGGCGTCCAGGACCAGGATGCTGTTGTCGAGAAGCATGCCGAAGCAGACGGTGAGGCCGCTGATCGTGATGAAGTTGACCGAGATGCGCAGGAAATAGAACAAGCTGAGCGAGATGACGACGGCGAACAGGATGGAGCCGATGACGATGGCGGTGAGGCGCACCTGGCGTAGCGACGCCGCCATCAGCAGGAACAAGACCAGGAGGATCGCGAGCGAGCGGACCAGCAGCTCGTAGAGCTTCTGCTCGAGCTCCTGTCCTTGATCCTCGTCGACTTCGAAGGTCGCGGCGAACGGGATTTCCGCCTGGATGCGCGGCAAGGCTGCGCGCAGGTTGCGGCTGGCCCCGACCGAGTTGGCATTGCTGCGCTTGTCGACCACGACCTGGACGACATTCTGGCCGTTGGCGCGCACGAAGTACGCCGGATCCTCGTGCGCGAGCTGCACCTCGCCCAGGAGTCCGAGATTGAAATTGCGCTCACCACGGCGCGCGACCACAGCGGTCCGCAACGCCTCGAGATCGACGTGCTGGCGCACCGACACCAGCTTCTCAAGCCCTTGCTGCCGAATGCTGCCGGCCGCCACCAGATCGTCCAGCCGGTCGACCGCGGCGAACACTTGGTCGGCGGTCAGGCCGTAGAGGTCGAGCGCATGGCGATCGAGAAGGATCTTGAGCAGCGACCGCGCCCCGCCCTGCACCCGCGCGTCGGCGACGCCATCCACGGACAAGAGACGCGGCACGATCCAGGTTTCGGCCATCTCGCGCAGCTCGTTCGGATCGGAGTCCGATTCGAGGCTGAAGGTGAAGAAGTTCTCGGTTTGGAACTCTTCCGGCACGTTCGCGACCACCAGCGGTTGCGAGGCGCCGAGCGGCAAGCCTCTCCGCACCGAGCCCAGATGCTCGTTGAGCTCCAGCCGGGCGAAGTCGATGTTGATCTCGCGCCGGAACTCGACTTCCACCTGCGAGCGGCCGGAGCGGCTGGTGGACTTGACCGATTCGACGCCGTGCACGTTGCGCACCGCTTCCTCGATGGGAAGCGTGAGCGAGCGCTGGATGGCTTGCGGCGAGGCGCCGTTCCAATTGGTGGTGATCACGAGAGACGGCAGACGCACTTCGGGGATGGCTTCGATCTGCAGGCGCGGCAAGGCGTAGATCGCCAGCACCAGGAAGCCCGCGAACGTCATCCACGTCGTCACCGGATGGCGGAGGAAGAAGCGTGTCATCCGTGCTCTCCGCGAATATGGTGCGCCTTCTCGTACAGGATGGGGACGAAAAGCAACGTCAAGGTGTCAGAGAACATGAGCCCGCCGATGATCGTGAGCGCCAAAGGACGCTGCAGCTGTTCGCCGCTGCCGAACCCGATCGCCATCGGCACCAGGCCGATGACCGTCGTCAGGCTCGTCATCATGATCGCCCTGAAGCGCATCTGACAGGCTTCGAGCACGGCGGCGTGACCGGGCATGCCGTCGCTGCGCAAGCGGCGAATGGTGTCCACCTTGATGATGGCGTTATCGACGACGATTCCGAGCAAGGACACGAGCCCGATGAGCGACATGACGTTGATCGACAACCCTGTGACCCACATCGCCAGCGCCGCCCCCCCGAGCCCCATGGGAATGGTGGCGGCGATCAGCAATGGGTCGAGGAACGACTCGTACTGCGTCGCCAGAATCATGTAGACCAGGAGTGCGGCCAGGAGCAGTGCCCATCCGAGGTCGCGAAAGCTCGAGCGCATCGCTTCGCGCTCGGTGCCGGCGACGAAGGTGACGTCGCCGGGCACGTCCACGCTCTGCGCGATGCTCATCGCTTCGGCCCACACCTCGGTTTGTTTGCGGCCGCGGACATCGCCGCTCAAGGTGACCATCCGCCGCTGATTGCGGCGCACCAGCTCGCGCACTGGGCGTTCCTCGCTCACCTCGAGGAAGCTGCGGAGCGGCACTGTGCGCCCGCCCGCGACCTGCACAGGTGCGGCGAGCGCGGCGGCGAAATCTCGGCGCTCAGCCTCGGCGAAGCGCACGGCGATGTCGATGCGTTGTTCCACTTCGTTGAACGTCGTCGCTTCGGTGCCGCCGATGCGATAGCGCATCTCCTGTGCGATTCGCTCCGGGTCGAGGCCGCTGCGGAGAATCGCGTCGCGGTCGAGACGTACGACGACATTCGGCGTGCCGAGCAGGCGGTCGACTTGCAGATCCACCAGGCCCTCGACACGCGCGAGGCGCGGCAAGAGCTCTTCGGCCACCGCCACGGCCGTGCGCGGGTCTTCCGCCAGCACGCCGAGTGTGAACGGCGCTTCCCCTACCGACAGGATCTCCGCCAGGCCCACGCCCTCCTCGCGAAAGACGAACGCGACCTCCGGCATCTGCTGCAGGGCCGTGCTCATTTCCTCTTGGATTCGCTGCGACTCGCGGAAGGCGCCACGTGCCTGCTTCAAGATGATGCGCAAGCGCGCGGTGTTGGGCGCGCTGTAATCGCGCATGGCGGCGAGCGTGCGTTCAGTGCGCCCCACATGCGAAAACACCGCGCGCACTGCCGGGTCGGCCTCGAGCTGCGAGGCGAGACGCGCCACCGTCGCCGCCGTTTCTTCGAGTGGCGTGCCGGCGGGAAGCTCGAGATCGAGACGCATGTCGCCGGAGGAGCGCTCGGGCATCAGCCGGCGCTCGAGGCGCAAGCCCAAGAGACCCGTGAGCCCCAGCACGACCACCAGCGCCACGAGCATCGGGCCCGGACGGCGCAGCGCGTACAGCAGCGCGCGATGATAGACCGCGTGCACGATATCGACACCGCGCGTACATGGCGCTGCGATGAAACGCGGCAGCGGCACGCTCCAACGCAGCGCGCGCGCGGACAGCACCGGCTGCAGGATCAAGGCCACCCCGATCGACACCAGCAGCGAGAAGGTGACCGTCAGCGCCTGATCGCGGAAAAAAGCACCGGCAATGCCCGGCACGTAGACGACGGGGAAGAACACCACCACCGTGGTGAGCGTGGCCGCGAGCACCGCGCCCACCATCTCGCGGCTGCCCGTTTCGCAGGCGGCGGCGACCAGGCGATGCGCCTCGGCCTTGTCGGCCGGCAAGCGGTCGCCGAGTCCCAGCTTGCGTTTCATCGCCGCCAGGTGGCGGGTGGTGTTCTCGAGCACGATGATCGAATTGTCCACCAGCAGACCCACGGCCAAGGACAAGCCGCCGAGCGTCATCAGGTTCATCTTCACGCCGCCGAAATAGAGGCAGCCGAAGGTGATGACGATCGACACGGGGATGGACAAGCCGATGACAAGCGGGCTCAGCACGTCGCTCAGGAAGAGGAACAGCACCAAAATCGAAAGAATCGAACCGTAGACCAGCGACTGCACCAATCCATGAAACGACTCGCGCACGTAGTCGGCATCACGGTACACGTACTGGAACTCGAAGTTGCCGAAGTCCTTGCGCACCGCCTCCATGGCGCTATCCACTTCCTTGGAGACCAGGATCGTGTTCGCTTCGGGTTCCTTGTAGAGGAGCACCGAGACCACGTGGGTCGCACCGAGCAGGGTCATGCCCTCGGCTTCTTTGACCGTATCGAGCACCCGCGCCACGTCGGAGATGCGCACCACGGCATCGCCGGGACGGATGATGTCGGTGGCGGCGATCTCGTCGAGCGATTCGTACTCGCCGGCGATGCGCAGGCTCAAGTGCAGCGGGCCTTGGCGGATCTTGCCGCCCGGAAACGAGATGTTGCTGCGCATGAGCGCTTGGCGGATGTCGTTCATCGTCACGCCGAAAATGGCCATCTTTTCCGGATCGGGCTGGACCACGATCTCGCGATCGGCGCCGCCGACGACCTCGGCCTGGCTGATGCCGTCCACTTGTTCGAGCGAAGGCTTCAGCACCTCGCGCGCGAATTCGGTGAGCGCTTCGAGGCGGCGGTCGCCGGCCTCGAGCGTGAGCACCGCCACCGGTCGTGCCGTCGGATCCCAGCGCAAGATGAGCGGGCGCTCGGCCGCCGCCGGGAAATCGTCCCGAAAGGCGACACGATCGATGGCCTCGCGCAACCCCAAGTTGGCGAAATCCATCTGCGTGCCCCACTCGTACTCGACGGTGATGGCGGAAACACCCTCGCGCGTGCGCGACACGACGTGCCGCACCTTGGGCAAGCCGGTGATGATTTCTTCCAGCGGCTGGGTCACCAGGCGCTCGAGGTCCTCGGCGGGGATGTCCTCGTATGTGGTGATGACGGTGAGACGTGGGTAGGTGATGGATGGCAGCAGATCGACGGGCAGTTTCAAATACCCGATCACGCCGACGAGCGACAGCGCCGCGAACAGCATGATCACGGCGACGGGACGCTGAATCGCGAGACGGAGCATCACTCCTCCGCGCTCGTGCTCCACGCCACCGTCATGTCCACGACGCGTTTGACTTTGACCTTGGCGTCGTGAGACAGCGTGAGATGATCGGAGACGACGACCAGCGTGCCCTCGTCCAGCGGGCCACCTTGCAGCACGTTTTCGATCTCGACGAACTGATCGTTCTGCAGGCCGATCTGCACGTATACCCACTTCGCCTGGTCGTTCTCGACCTTGAAGAGCAGCGGCCGCCCGTCGCGGGTGAGGATCGCCTCCTTCGGCACCAGCAACTTGTTGGCATAGATGCGGCCGGCGATGGCGGCACGCACGAACATACCGGGCTGCAGGTGTGCGTCCGCGTTGCGCACTCGGACCAGCACCCGACAGGTGCGGCTCTGCGAATCGATGCTGGGATTGATGACGTCGACCTTGACGCGCAGGGTCTCGTCGAGGGCCGGAACCATCAGCAACGTGGGGCGCCCGACAGCGAGGCCGCCGACGTCGGACTCCAGCACACCGAGCTCGGCTTCGAGATCGACGTTGTCCACCAGGGTGCACACGACTTCACCGAGGCTGAGCAATTGACCTTCGGTGAGCTTCAACTCGGCGACGACGCCGTTGAACGGTGCACGAATGGTGGCGCGATCGAGGTTGAGCCGCGCGCGTTCCTCGTCGGCACGCGCTTGCGACAGGCCACTGCGGGCTTCCACAAGCTCGCGGCGATAGGTGCCCTCGCGCAGCGCGAGCACGCCGAGCTCGATTTCGCGCGCACGGCGTTCCTCGCGCGACAGCTTGCCTTCCTTCTCCAGCTTGTCGAGGGCGGCAATCTCCCGTTCGAACGCCTCGGGATCGCTCGAACCGATGACGGAGTCTTCCTCCACCGCGATGACGCCGAGCGCTTTCAAGTAGCGAGCGCGTGCCTCTTCCATGGCGATGCGGTATTCCCGGCCGTCGAGGACGACGATCGGATCGCCCTTCCGCACCGTCTGTCCTTCCTGGACCGCCAGCCGATCGATGCGGCCAGCCACTTCGACGCGCACCTGCGTACTGCGCCGGGCGCGCAAGGTGCCCTCGGCGACCACCGAGACCACGAGCTCGCCACGCGCGACACGCGCCGCGTTCACCGAAGCAACTTGCTCGCGCGCCGGGCGTTTTTCGCCCTCACCCTCTCCACCCGCGGCCTCCGCGTTCTCCTTGTCGCCGCCGGCCGCTTCATCCTTGGACGCGGCAGCCTCCGGCGTGGCGGCGGCGGAATCCGCCGCCGCGCCATCGCCGGCGCCACGCTTGCAGCCGCAGATCGCGGCCACCAGGACGAAGGTGGTGAGGAGCGCGCGTCGCATGTCTCACTTGCCCTTCGCGACCACGGGGGCCTCGACGCGATAACAGATGAGCTCCATCGGCGACGTCTCGGTGTCTGTTTCCTGCTTGGCGCCGCCGCCTTGCATGGCCATGACCGCGTCCAGCCAGCCGGTGACGACGTACAGCCGGTCGCCGACGAAGAAGTAGCCGTCCTTCATCGCATTCCCCTGGCCCTTCATCGTCACTTGGCGCACGAAGTGTCCCTTGTCATCGAAGACGTCGAAGACGCCGAGGACGCCGGCGGGCAAGTTGCGCGACCCGCGGCTCGTCAGCACCCAGAGGCTGCCGTCGTCGCGCGAGTAAACGGAATTGATGTCCGCGTCGAAGCTGTTGACCTCGACCTTGGCACCGGGCGCTTGGCGCGTGAAGGCTTCGTAGATGCTCTTGATCTCGGCTGTTTCCTCCGCGGTGCGATTGCGCTTCTCGTAGGTGCGCTCGATGACGCGGTCCTTGGTGCCGTCGGCATTGAACACGGTGACCTCGTAGTTGGAGTTGTGGGTGACGACGAAGACGCGACCGTCGTTGCCGGCATCCCAGCGTCCACCCTGCTCCCAGGTGCTGAAAGTTTTTTCGTCGATGACGAGGTTGGCCATATCGAGGGCGCGCTCCATCGACACGTACGTGTTCGCGACCTTGCCCTGGAGGTCGAGCCTGTCGAGAGAGATGTTCTGCGTGAACTTGCCCTCGCTCATTTTCTGCAGCTGGCGCGCGAGCACGAGATGGCTGCCGCACCGGCGACCACCGCGCAACACTTGGAACCCGTCGCCCTCGGGCTTCGGCAACGGATAATCGCCCGCCGGGTCGCCGTTCGCCGTCAGCATCACGATCTTGCCGGGGAACACCTGCATGACGCCGATGTTGCCGTCGGGCATGAAGAACATGTCGGCGGGATTGCGGAACTCGCCAGGTCCTTCGCCCTCGCGACCGATGGTCTTGAGATATTTGCCGTTCGTGTCGTAGATCTTGACTTCCGACAATTGCGTGTCGAGAACGTAGATGTTGTTCTTGGCGTCGGTCGTGATGCGCATGATGACGCCGAAGAACTCGTCTTCGCTTTCGCTCTCGCCACCCAGGCGAAAGATCTCCTTGAGATCCACCGTGACGGGGTTCTCGAAGCCCGAGGCTGGGTTGACGACGTGCAAGGCGCCGTCCTTCTGCACCTCCTGGCCTTTCCAGCTGCCGGCGGCGGTGACCGCGGGAATTCCGGCGATCACCAGGGAGGCGGTCAAGAGTGCGATCGCAAGACATGCGCTCCAGAACGGCGCCCGGGCCATTGGACGTGGAACGGCATGAGGACGACGTGGGTTCCGTTCGCGAGACATAACGTGAGCTCCTGTTCGAGAAAAGTCGGTCCGATGCGTGATCGAGTAGTCCTCGGACGAGACGTCGGGCCGAGCGCCCGTTTTGCGGCTAGGCTCCTGATCGGCCGTCGACTGGTTCTCCGTCCTGTTACGCCCACCGAACCCGCATGGTTTCAGCGGATTGCGTGGGTCCTGCAACCCCATGGAGGACGAGACCTTTCGCCGAGCTCTCGTCCGGGGCCTTGGCTGGGTTCGGTCGGATTCTAGCAACTCAGGGCCTGCCCCCACCATGCCCACCCGGGCCGATGCGGTAACCTCCTGCATCCGAATCGCGTAGGGGGAATCGTGATCCTGAAGACCATGCTTCTCGGGCTCGTCCTGCCCGCCTGCGTCGAGGCGGCGCCATTCGTGCCCAACGTCAAACCCAGCCTCACGGTCGTCCCGAGCACAGGCAGCATCGAGGTCGACGGACTGTTGGACGACCCGGGCTGGCAGGGTGCCGCCGAAGCCGGCAACTTCGCCGAGGTGAATCCCGGCGACCAGACCGAGCCGTCGGTGGGGACGCGTGCCTGGATCACGTACGACGAAACCAACCTCTATATAGCCTTCGATGCCCGCGACGATCCGACTCAAATCCGCGCCTCATTGCGTGATCGTGATCAGATCTTCCAAGACGACTTCGTCGGATTGATCCTGGATACATACGGCAACGCATCGTGGGCCTACGAAATCTTCGCCAACCCTCTCGGTGTCCAAGGTGATTTGCGCATGACCGCCGGCGGTGATGAGGACATGTCCTTCGATGTCGTCTTCCGCGCCGAGGGGCGCATCACGGACAACGGTTACCAGGTGGAGATCTCCATCCCGCTGCAGAGCCTGCGTTTTCCCGACCAGCCCGAGCAAACCTGGAAGGTGCAGTTCTGGCGCACGCACCCGCGCGACAGTCGCAGGCAGTACGGCTGGGCGTCGATCGACCGCGACGACCCGTGCTTCATGTGTCAGTTCGGCACTCTGGAGGGCATCCAGAACGTGCGTCCGGGCGGGCGCATCGAGCTCTTGCCCGGTGTCACCGGCAAGCAGTCGGCGGCGCTGGTGAATCCGGACGATCCCAACTCCAGCTTCGACAACGAGAGCGCCGAGGGCGCGGTGGAGCTGGGCATGCGCTACGCGTTCACGTCGAGCAGCACCGGCGAAGTGGCGATCAACCCGGACTTCAGCCAGGTCGAGTCCGACGCCGGGCAGATCGACGTCAACACGACGTTCGCGCTCTTCTACCCCGAACGCCGCCCGTTCTTCCAGGAAGGCAGCGATCTCTACTCCACCTACATCAGCGCGGTGTACACGCGCACGGTCAACGACCCATCGGCGGCGGCGAAGCTCACCGGGCGGCTGCAGCATTCGAGCGGCGGCTACTTCATCGCGCAGGACGTGCATTCCCCGGTTCTCATTCCGCTCGAGGAGAGCAGCATCGTCATCCCCGACGTCGGCAAGACCCTCTCCAACGTCGCACGCTACCGGCGCGATCACGGCGACAATTCGTTTCTCGGCGCCCTGGGCACGCATCGCGTACGCGAAGAGGGCGGTTGGAACAGCGTCTTCGGAGCCGACGCGCTACAGCGCATGTGGCGCAACTACCGCATCGAAACCCAATGGCTGGCGAGCTACACACAGGAGCCGGACGATTCGCTGTTGACCGCGGGTAACGAGGGCAGCTTCGACGGCGGCAAGCACACGGTCGAGTTCGATGGCGAAGACTACTGGGGCCACGCTGGCTACCTCAGCTTCGAGCGCAGCGGGCGCGTGTGGGAGCTCGATCTCGATTACTGGGCGACGAGCCCGACGTTTCGCGCCGACAACGGCTTCATCTTCCAGACCGACAACCGCCGGGCCTCGGCCTGGACGGGTTTCCACTTCCGGCCGGACACGAATTGGTTCGACGAGATCATCCCCCAAATCATGGTGGCCCGGGTGTGGAACTTCTCCGGTGTGCGCAAGGACGAGTGGGTGCGGCCTGAGCTGTACGTCCAGTTCAAGGGACAAACCGACGCCTGGATCGCGCGCCTGTGGAGCGAGGAGCGCTTCCACGACACCGAGTTCTATGGCATCCGGCGCTGGAATGCCGGCTTCGGCACCCGCTACAGCGAGAGGCTGCAAGGCGGGGCGTCGGCCGACTGGGGCAAGATGATCGCGCGCGGCGAGGATGTGCCCGTCCTCGGTGATGGCGTGCGACTCGAGGTGTGGACCTCGTTCAAGCCGATCACGCGCATCGTCATCGAACCGGTGGTCAATTTCGCCGCCCTGGATCATCCCGACGGCAGCGAGATCTTCTCCGGCTACATCTTGCGCGTCCGAAACAACTTCCAGTTCACGCGCGAGCTGTTCCTGCGGCTCATCGTCCAATACGACGACTTCGACCGCAGCTACGCCATCGAGCCGCTGCTCACCTACAAGATCAACCCGTTCACCGTTTTCTTCGTCGGCTCGACGCACGCGATCAACGAAATCGGCGACGCGACCAACGGCGGCCCGGACTACACCCAGACCGACCGCCAGTTCTTCCTCAAGTTCCAGTACTTGTTCCGGATCTAGTTCTCAACGAGGGCGGTTATTTCATGCGCGCAAATGGACCGTTCGAAATCAAGATGAGTCCGCAGACGACGCACGATGCGGCCGCCAGCACAGGGCTCGGCCGCATGTCCAGCGCCAAGCAATTTCACGGCGATCTCGAAGGCACCAGCATCGGGGAAATGCTGGCCGTGCGCACCGAAGTTCAAGGCTCGGCCGGATACGTCGCCATGGAGTTTGTGACCGGCACGCTGCACGGCCGGAGCGGTAGTTTCGTCCTCCAGCACAGCAGCACCATGGCGCGCGGCGCCCAGAATCAGAACATCACCGTCGTGCCCGACTCGGGCACGGGCCAGCTGGCCGGGCTCGCCGGCCAGATGGTGATCCACATCGCGGAAGGAAAACACTCGTACGAGTTCGAGTACGTTCTCACCGACGCGCCGTGACCGCGCGGCACCTAGTCGGCGAGGTGTGCCTCCAGATACCACATTTGCTTGTCGAAGCCGCGTGACACTTCGGTGAACAAGTCGGCAGTGTCCTTGTCCCCGGCGCGGTCGGCACTGTCGATTGCGGCTCGGACCGAGGTGGCGAGGACGGATAGACGTTCGGCAAGCGCGGTCAGGTGATCGACCGCTGCGCGCGCCGCGAGGGGATACTCCGGCAACGTGCTACTGGCGGCGATCGCCTGCAATGTGCCGCAAGCCTGGCCGCCGAGCTGCACGGCGCGTTCGGCCAACAGGTCGGCATAGTCGTGCGCTTGACCAGTCATCGTATCGAACATCTCGTGCAACGAGACGAACTCGCGGCCCTTCACGTTCCAGTGTGCTTGCTTGAGCTGCAGCGCGAAGTCCGACGTCTCGGCGAGCCGCGCATTGAGAAGCGCCACCATCTCGCCCCGCGTCGCCTCGGACAGTTGCAACCGTGTCTTGCTGATCTTCGTCGTCATGGTCTCGATCCTCCTCCAGTTCGAACATCTCGTTTCATCTCGCTCCGGATGCGCGCGCGAGCGGCATCATGGAGCGCCGGAACTCGCCTTGCGTCTGCCGGGAAGAATCTTCTTCACCGCGCCCGGCCGCCTGACGGATGCGGGCTGCCGGCAGTTCGAGCAAACGCCGCGGAAGTGCACTGAATAGTCCAGGATCTCGAACCCGGGAGGGAGCTGCGCCGGCGGGTGCAGTCCATCGAGAGCCGGGTCGACGACGTCGAGCAGGCGTTCGCAGCGCACGCAAACCAGATGATGATGCGGTTCGGTGAACGCGTCATAGCGCACTGCCGAGCCCAAGTGGCTCACCCTCTGTACCGCGCCCACGCGGACCAACGTCTCGAGCACGCGATAGACGGTGGTGCGCGAAATGTCCGGAAGCCGCATGCGAACCACTTCGA
>DASRJO010000059.1:0-41109 GCA_035649435.1 Candidatus Krumholzibacteriia bacterium
GCTCAATCCGGACGTCGTGCACCTGCCGTTTCCACGATCCAGCGGCCCCGAGGTGCGCGGTCATTCCCAACGCCAGGAGGCGGCGAAGGCGGAGGACGTGCTCGCACGTCTCGATGTGCTTCTGGGCAGTGCCGCCGGCGAACGGATCGGCGCTGTCTTCGTCGAGCCGATCCTGGGTCGCGGCGGTGTGGTCGTTCCGGCAGCCGGATTCTTGCAAGGGCTGCGTGAGATCTGCACACGCCGCTCGCGGCTGCTCGTGGCCGACGAGATCTTGACCGGTCTCGGACGGACGGGGCGTTGGTTCGCTTGCGAGCACGAGAGCGTGGTGCCGGATCTGCTTTGTGTCGGCAAATCCTTGGCAGGTGGATTGCCGCTGTCGGCCTGTCTCGGCACGCCACAGGTGATGGAGGCGTGGGAGCGTTCGCAAGGTGAAGCTCGTCACACGCAGACTTTTCTGGGCAATCCACTCGCCTGTGCCGTGGCGCGAGCGACGCTCGAGATCCTGCGGCGTGAGGAGTGGCCCGCTCAGATCGCGGCGCGCGGAGCCGAAATGGGGACCGATCTCGCCACCGCGCTCGAGAATACGTCGGGCATCGGTGCGATTCGCGGCCGCGGTTTCCTCTGGGGCATCGAGTGCCTGACGCGCGGGGGAAAGCCGGATGGCGCACGGGCGAGCGCCGTCGTGCGCGCGGCGCTCGGGCGCGGCGTCATCCTGCTTGCGTCCGGGGACCGAGGAAATGTGCTCGAGCTCGTGCCCCCCTTCGTCCTGGGCCCGGCGCAGTGGCGCTCGGCGCGCGATCTCCTCGGCGAATTGTTGGCGCGCATTCCTCCGCGCGCATGACGGGAAGGGGACGATGCCGGCCAACTATCCCGATGCCGAGACACGAAGGCTGGATGCAGCCCTTCTCGATTGGATCGATACGGTGCCGGCTGGTTTCACGAGCGCCGGACGCACTCGCGCCGAGTGCTATGGGCTCGAGCAGCGAGCATTCGATGCGATGGAACAGCGCTTCGAGACTCTGGCGCTCGATCTGTTCGCGTATCAATTCGAGCGCGTCGAGGTCTATGGCGCCTATGCACGCGCGCTCGGACGCACACCGAATAGCGTGCGACGTGCGCACGATGTCCCGGCATTGCCGGTCGAGGCGCTGCGTCGCACGCGGGTGGCAGGATTCCCGCAGGCCGCGGCCTGCGCACAGTTTCATACGAGCGGCACGACGGGTGCGCCGGGCGTCCTGCACCTGGACAGTCTTGCGCTCTACGATCTCGCGCTCAGCCGGGGCTTCGCGCACCACGTGATTCCCGACCTGGATCGGATGCACATCCTGCTCTTGGCGCCGGCGTGGCAGGAGACGCCGCACTCGTCGCTTGCCTACATGCTCGAGCGCGTGCGCCAGCGCTGGGGGACGGCCGCGAGCGACTCCTACGTCCGTGGCGGACGCTTGCGGTGGCCGGAGCTGCAACGAACGCTCGCTCATGCGGTCGCATCCGACGAGCCCGTGTGCATCCTCGGCACCGCCTTCGCGCTGGTCGAGATGCTCGAAGCTTGCGAGCAAACGGGTGGGTCGGTCTGTCTCCCCCCCGGCAGCAGAGTCTTCGAGACGGGTGGCATGAAGGGCAGGCGGCGCGAGCTGTCGCGCGCCAGGTTGCGACACGAGCTGGAGCAGCATCTCGGCGTGCCCGCGAGCCATGTCGTCTCGGAGTACGGCATGACCGAGCTCGCGTCGCAGTACTACACGCTGTCGCTCCGCCTGGCGTTGCTCGGTGACGCGAACCGCGCGCCTGCCATCGCGGACACCACAGAATGGTGGTCGGCGCCGATGTGGCTCCACCCGCGCATCATGGATGCGGAAACCGGCGCTTGTCGCCGCGCCGAGTCGCCCGGCGATCCCGGGCTCCTCACCCATCACGATCTCGGCAACCGCTCCAGCGTGGCGCATGTCCTCTGCGCCGACTTGGGTGCGCCGCGCGGGGCGAGCTTCGAGCTGCGCGGTCGCTGTCCGCGCGCCGATCTTCGCGGCTGCGGATTGGTCGACGAGCATCGGAGCGCGGCGAATTGAACGGCATGGTCTCGAATCTGCCACGCATCTATCGGCTGCCACACGGCTGCTTCGATGCGGCGACGCATGCGCGCTGGTGCGCGCTCGGTGACACCGAGTTGCAAGTCCCGATTCTCGAAGCAGCGAGCGTGGAAGCCATGTGGAGGGAGCTCGACGCCGCGGCCACCGTTTGGCGCGCGGTGCCCCTCGAGGAACGCATCGAAATCCTGGCGCGGGCTCTCGACGCCTTGCGCCTACGAGGGCCGGGAGTCTGGCGCGAAGCGCTGTCGCGATCGGCTGGACTGTCTGCCGCGGGGATCGACGCCGCGTGGGATGTGACGTTTGCGCCACACGGCATCGAGGCCGTGCGGACCGCCCTCGCGCGCGAAGGCCTGGATGCGGCGTGCCTGGCAGGACTCGAAGACGCGGGGCGCCTGCCGCACCGGATCGTGCACGTGGTCGCAGGCAACGTCTTGCCGCCCGTTCTCGTCACGTTGCTGCGCGGGTGGTTGCTCGGTGCGGCGCAGTGGCTGCGGCCCGCAGCGCGGGAGCCGTTGTTCGCTGCATGCTTGCTCGCGGAGCTCGCAGAGCGAGTGCCCAATGTCGCAGCCTGCACCGCGCTCTTGTGGTGGCCGCACGAGGACCCCGCGGCAATGTCGGTGTTCGGATCGGCCGATGTCGTCACGGTGCAAGGCGACGACGCGTCCGTCGAGTCCTTGCGGGCCCACGTCGCCGCGCTGCCACACCCACCGCGCTTCGTCGGCTACGGCGCGCGCTGGTCGGGTGCCGTGGTCTCGCGCGCGGCCCAGACGCCGGCCACCGCCGCCGCGCTCGCACAGGACGTGGCGCTCTTCGACCAGCAAGGCTGCTTGTCGCCGACCATTGTATTCGCCGAGCACGGCGCGCGACTCGACGAGTGGTGCGCACGACTGGCCGGCGCGCTGGCCGACTGCGAAGCGCGCATGCCCCGCGGCGCGATCGATCCGGTGGCGCGCGCGGCGCTGCGGCACTGGCACGAAGACGTGCGCGTCGAGCTCGCGCTCGGCGAGGTCGAAGCCATTTGGGAAGAGGCGACGCGCTGGGGTGTGATTCGACTCGCGCGCTGCGGGTTCCATGACACGCCGCTCGACCGGCACGTCGTCGTCGTTCCGTTTGCCGAGAGCGGTGAGATCGCCGATGCGCTCGGCGTGCGACTGGCCAAACTGCAGGGGTTGGGCGTCGCGCTCGACGGATGGGAGGAATCGGAGCGCCTTCGCCTCCTGGCCGAGCTTCGACCGACGCGCGTGGCCGCCGTGGGCACGCTGCAGTCGGCGCCACTCGCTTGGGCCCAGGATCATCATCCACCGTTCGCGAGCCTGCTCGCGCCGGCGCCGGCTGCGCCTGCTCATTGAGGATGAATCGGACAGGGCAACCGAAAAGTCAGACCTGGAGCGCCACGCTGCGGCAAGCTTCTTCGGTGTCGGCCGCATGCTCGAGCGCGCCGACGACGTTCGTCTTCTCGAGCAGTCGCTGCACGGGCGCAGAGCGTCCGGCCAGGACGAAGCGTGTGGCACCGGCTCGCGTCTCGCGCTGAATGCGGAAGACGTAGGGCAAAGCACCCGCGCTGATGGATTCGACCGCGCTCAGGTCGAGGACGACGTTGCGCGGTCGCGCGCGCAACTCGTTCTGCACTTGTCCGAGCAATTCTGCGGCGGCGTTGTCGGTCATGTGGCCGTCGGCATGCACGACCAAGGCGCCCGGGCGAACGCGGACTCGAATGTTCATCGCTTTGCTCCATTTCCCGACTCGGGTCGTGATCGAAGCAGGGCAATAGGGTAGCGAAGTCGCCACGGAGCGGCAAGGGGCACTTCCGTGCCCGGGGAGTCAGCGGACGGTGAGGTTGACGCCGATGAAGCTGGGCTGGGTGATCCCGGTGAGCTTCTGGCCGTTGGACTCCGCCTGGAAGATCTCGACGTCGGAGATCATGTAGATGCCCCCGATCGAGACTCGCGGCGCGACGGCGTAGCGCACCTTGCCGGTGAACGAGACACCCGAATCCGTTTCCCCGATCGTATTGAAAGCCGAGAACCCCACGAGTCCAGTCACCCCGACCGGACCCGTCTCGAAGTCGACCCCGGCGCCGAGCGAGCCGCCGTTGACCGCGGGTGCGCCGCCCGAACTGAAGGCGGCGAAAGCCATCTCGTTCAAGACCAACAAATGCCAGAGCTTTTGATTGAAGGAGAAGTAGAGACCAGCCTGGTTCGCCGCATTGCCTTGGGAATCGATGCCGCCGAAAAAGGCCATGACGCCGCCCTCGGGCAGGAGCTCGAAGTTCCCCGGCTCATACTGCGCCTCGTAGCCCTGGTAACCCGCACCCAGCATGGTCACTTCCTGTCCCAGTGCCCAGGCGGGGGGAGCAGGATCCAGTGCGATCGAGCGCTCCACCGCGACGGGTTGGCGTTCGACCCTCCCGGATGCTGCAAGCGAGGTTTCGTCCGTGATGCGACGCGGCGGATAAGTGGGGCTCGGTTCCTTGGGACCGGCCGTGAGCAACGCGGCCGTGCTGACTCCAGGCATGCTCGTCGGTCCCGTGGGAGCTGGCGGGTCCCCCACCTCTGAGCTCTCCTTGACGACGCGTTCGCGCAAACGTCGTTCGTATGCGGCGACGACTGGGGCCGTGTATTGCATGGCATAAGCCGTGTCCACTGTGACGAGCTCGGCGACGACCGCGCTCAGGTCCCGCTTGCGAATGTTCGGGAACACGGCGACGTTCTCTTCGGGATGCGACACGTCGAACGTGCCGTACTGCGGCACGCCGCCGGGGTACTTGTCGCCCTGGTTGATGATGAGAAAGGTGCGCCAGTAGTCGCGCTCGAATCCCTCGGGGGTGGAGTCCGTGGTCAAGAAGTAGAGCTGGCGCGCGACGTCGCGCACGTCGTGCCGGTTGACATGCACCTGGAGCAAATTGGATGTGCCGGGAACGCCGCTGAAGGGGATCGACTCACGCAGTTGCTTGTAGCGCTCGACCCGCGCATTCAGGTCGTCGACCACCGCCTTCTCTTCCTTGTACTCGAGCTTGCGCCGTTCCATGTCTTCGCGCTGGCGCTGGATCTCATCGGGAAGTGGTTGCTGGGCGGGGGCCGACACAGCGACCACGAGCAGGGCGAGCCAGGGACCGACCACCGCCCGCGTCCGGTATGAAGCCCGCATCCTACCTTGGACCGCGCGGTGTTCGCGCATCGAGGACCGACCTCCATCGACAAGAGGAAGCTTGGTGACGCGCACGCGCTTCGGCCGGTGCCCAGCGCGACCCGCCCCTCGAACGCCATCTTGCAGGCGCGAGCTGGGCATGAGGATCGTGGGCGCCATGGTACACGATCCCGGCTCGGGACAGCACAGGGCTTCGAGGCCCGGTCGAGGCCAATCCGGTGCAAGGAAGCGTATGTCGTCGCCTGGCGCAAGTCCATTCCGCGCCAGGACCTGACGGGACGATCGCACCGCTCGGAGACGCGGCCTCCGGAGCGCTCATCGCCGATCGTCTCATTGCCGACCTGGCGTGTGGAGGGAAGCCGCATCGGCAAGAGTCTGCTGCACCTGCCCGGGGCTCGTGACCGGTGCGAGGCAGGTCTGGTTGCGACATACGTAGGCGGCGGCGTGGCCGTCCACGAGCGGGCGATCCCGCAGCAAGGCCAGATCTGGTGGGGGCGCGCCACGAGGCCAGCCGGCCACCACCTTGTTGGGGAAGAAAGGCGTGAACACCGCCTGCGCCAGCGCTTCGGCGCCAGCGTCCGCGCCCACCACCGCGACCTCGCAGCTCGGCCCGAGGTAGAAGTCGAGCGCACAGAGCATCTCGCCCATCGCGCTCGGGTGCTGCCGCAAGGCCTGACCCACGGATTGCATGTTGCGTACGGCCAGCTCAAGCCAGCGATCCTCGCCCAGCAAGTGACCGAGTCGCAGCAGGTTGCCCGTGTGCACCGAGCTCCCCGACGGGGTGGCCTGATCGAGGGAGTTGCGCGAACGCGCCAAGAGTGTCTCGTGCTGTCGCCCGGTGAAGAAGAAACCTCCTTCGCCCGCGTCCCAGAACTCCTCGATGACCCGTGCGTTCCATTGCTCGGCGATCTCCAGCCAGCGCGGCTCGAAGGTCGCTTCGTAGAGATCGAGGAACGCCGCGATCATGCAGGTCCAATCGTCGAGGAAGCCAGGTCCGGAGGTGCGACCATCACGCAAGGTGCGAAAGACGCCGGCGCTCGAGTGCCGGAGGACGCACTCTGCCGCGGCACGGGCTCTGGCGAGATCTTCGGCGCGACGCAAGACCTGATAGGCCTGGGCGAAGGCGCGGATCATGAGACCGTTCCAGGCGGCGAGCACCTTGTCGTCCAGTCCTGGCCGGATACGCGTGTTGCGTACCTCGAGGAGCCGAACCCGGGCGCGCTCGACGATCGCGGCGAGCTCCGGTTCGGGAACGCCGAGCGCGACCGCCACCACGTCGAGATCCCGCGGCACCGAGAGCACGTTGGTGCCATCCTCGAAATTGCCGGAGGCGGTGACGCCGAAGTACTCGCGCACGATCCGGCCGTCCGCGGCGCCGCACACGGCGTCGATCTCGTCCGCGGTCCAGGCGAAGAACTTGCCTTCCACTCCTTCACTGTCGGCGTCCTGTGCGCTGTAGAAACCGCCCTCGGGGCTGGTCATCTCACGACCGACCCAGTCGAGCGTCTGCTCGGTCACGGTGCGGAAGAAGACGTCGCCGCTCGTTTGAAATGCTTCGAGGTACGTGCGCGCCAGCAGTGCGTTGTCGTACAGCATCTTCTCGAAATGCGGCACGAGCCAGCGTGCGTCGGTCGCATAGCGATGGAACCCGCCGCCCAGCTGGTCGCAGATGCCGCCACGCGCGATCTTGCGCAGGGTGCGCAGCGCCATCGACGTGGCGTTGGCGCTTTCGGCGCGCCGTCCGTAGCGCAGGAGAAATGCCACATCCATCGAATGCGGGAACTTCGGCGCGCCGCCGAAGCCGCCGTGCGTGGAATCGAAGCTGTTCTCGAGCGTTTCATACGCGTGACGCAGGATCGGCGGGCCGGGCACTTCGTCCTCGCCATGGACGACGGTCAACTGCTGCAACGCCGCGACCACCTGTTGGGTGGTGCGATCGACATCGCTCCGGCGCTCGCGATAGGCATCGGACGTGAGCTGCAAGATGGTCTTGAACCCCGGCATGCCGTGACGCGGTGCGGGAGGGAAATACGTGCCGGCGAAATAGGGCTCGAGACGCGGGGTGAGGAACACGCTCATCGGCCAGCCGCCGTGCCCGCCGCTGAATAGCTGCACGGCCTGCATGTAGATCTCGTCCAAGTCTGGGCGTTCCTCGCGGTCCACCTTGATGTTGATGAACAGCGAATTCATGAGAAGCGCGGTGTCTTCGTCCTCGAAGGACTCGTGCTCCATCACGTGGCACCAGTGACAGGAGGAGTAGCCGACGCTCAGGAAAATCGGTCTGTCTTCCTGCTGCGCGCGTCCGAGGGCCTCGGCGCCCCAGGGATACCAGTCCACCGGATTGCGCGCATGCTGCAACAGGTAGGGGCTGGTGGCCTCGGCGAGCCGGTTGGTGTGGGGTGCGGACATGCCGCACCGTAGCATCGGACCGGGGGGCCGACAAGCGCATCGAAAGCGAAGCGGCGACCGCTCTTCGTCGGCCGCCGCACGCATGGATCGCGAATCACGCAGGGTTTACGTTAGAGTCCGCCAGAGTGCCACGCCACCGACGAGTGCCAAAGCGCAGGCCACGATGAGACCGAGGGAGCGGCGTCGCGCCGGAATCTCCTCGAACTCGATCTCGAAGCTCATGGCCTCCTCCTTGGCTCGCGAAGACTCGCCGTGCCGGCTGTTCTCGACTGCCGACGCCTGGAACG
Organism: Candidatus Krumholzibacteriia bacterium; assembly: GCA_035649435.1. Lineage (GTDB taxonomy): Bacteria > Krumholzibacteriota > Krumholzibacteriia > DASRJW01. The sequence continues at coordinate 7,925 of DASRJO010000059.1, forward strand.
AGGGCAACCCCTGTGCCATGGCATGCCGAGGCGACGCGAGGTCGGCGCGGGAGCATTGCGGAATGGCGCCGACTCGCCGCTCCGTGCATCTTTGAAGCAGAATTGCACACGGGAGTCGATCCAGAATCCGGATGTCAGTGCAGGGGGCTCGATGCGCACCAGATGGTGTTCGATCGTCTCGATTGTCGTCATCGCGTTCGCATCGACGCGCACGGCCGCGAAGCCGGCAGCCCCTGGGGACGTCAGTACGAAAGCCTACACGGGAAGCGTGGACGGTACTCTCGTCGTTCACGAGGGATTCGCTGCGGGGAAGGCGAAAGCACGGCGCTTGTTCGTCTTGCTCCCGCCAACGTACGCCGCGCAGCCGGAAAGGCGCTATCCCGTGCTCTACGCCCTCGACGCACAGGATCTCTTCGATGGCGCACTGGCTTCCGGCGGTGAGGAATGGACGTTGGACGAGATCTTGGCGCGCCGGCCGGAAGGCCTGCGGGAAATGCTCGTGGTGGGAATGGCTGCTGGGCCCGACGCCGTGCACGAGCACGCGCCGCCGGGATCCGAAGCCGAGGCGCGCGGGGATGCGCTGCTCGCGCTCTTGACCGACGAGGTCCGGCCCTTCATCGAGTCCACGTACCGCGTTCTCGCCGAGCGCGAGAGCAGGCTCCTGCTCGGGCTCGGAGGCAGCGCGTTGTTCGCGCTCTATGGCGCCTGGCAGCGCGCCGACCTGTTTGCGGGTGCCATCGCGCTCGATTGTCCCGACGTCGACGCGCAATCGGCCGCTTGGTCCGCCACCCCGCCGCGAGGGGGTCGACCCTGGCTCTGGTTCGAGCAACGCGCCTCAGAGAAGCCGCGCGCCAGCAGCACGGGCTTCGTCGCCGCGCTGCAAGCGCACGCGGATGTCCAGGTCGTCGTCACCGGCCCAGAGAGCAACCGCACGTTGCGTCTGCTGAGCGCGCTCCGCGCCTGGCGCTAGCCATGCTGCGCCGCGGCCTCGGTCCCGCCGAGACTCATTTGCCCGTCAGAGTGACTCTGTGGGAGTATCCTTGAGTCTCCCGTGAAGCGCAGGGAGGTGTTCTCATGCGGAGCCTCCGCAACCACCGCAGTGCACTGGTGGCTCGGATCCTCGTGCTTCTGTTCACCGCGAGCTGCGATGACGACATCGGCGGAGGACCTTCGGCGTTCACGCTCGAGAGCGTGTGGCCCAACGACGATGGGACGTTCTGGAGCTACGACGGTCTGCAGCAGAATTGGGAACCCCGCCCGTACACCCGTGATTGGCAACCGGATCGCGTCTATCCGACACGGGGTCAGGTTCCTCCCGTCCCAAGCTTCGAGATGGCGACACGAATGCTGCGCGACGAGGTCCCCGGCGAACCCTTGGCGTCGACGACGCTCGGATACGGCCTCCAGTTCCGCGGCCTCGCCTTTACGCGCCCGGACGCCATCGCGCAGAATCTGGTGCCGAGCTTCACCATTCCGGCGATCACGTCGACGGAACCGATGCCGGCGAATCCGATGCTCACGCGGCTGGCAGTAGCCCGGCCGGAACTATGCCTCATCGAGTTGAAAAGCCGGATCGAACTCGAAGAACAGCTCGAGGCGCCGCTTCTCCTGCATGGCGGCGCCTGGGAGAGGACGGAGGATTGGATCGGGACCTACGGGAGTCTCGATGTCGACTTGGCGTGGAAGTACTTGGAGGCGAATCTGGGGGGAGGGTACCAATTCACATTCCAGCTGGTGAAGACCATAGCGACCGACGTCTTCCTGCACGCAAAAGTGGTTGGGACACCGCGTATCTCGGTCGGCTCCGATGATTCCCAATTTGCGCTGGAGGTCATCTATATCGTCGACTACGGAATCAGCGAGGCCGTGACCAGTGGGGGCGAGACCCTCGGCTACTTCCGAGCATACTCGCTGGGTCGTGTATTCTACGTTCCGAACGTCGGACCGGTGCAGTCCGAAGAGCGTGGCGCGTACTTTGTGGGTGAAGCAAGCCCGGAGCGACCATTCATGACCCAGACGTTGCGATTGCGTGCAGCAGGTCACGAAATTCCTCCCGGGCGCGGCATACGAGCCCGACCCTGAGGGCATTCACGACCTCGTGGTTGGAACCCCACCGGCCGGGGACATACGGAGTCACCGATGTGTATACGCGGGTGAGCTCGTATGTCGATTGTGAGCAGGCGATGCACCCGCGCTGAGCGGAGGGTCGGCGAGGGGCACGGCCCGTCAACGCCGGACTTCGATCTCCAAGAATGCTTTGAGTCGCTGCACGTGCTCCCACGTGGGCACTTTCTTGCTCGGGTCGCGCAGCAGGAAGGCCGGGTGATAGAGCACCATGAAGTGGATGCCGGGGTAACGCGCGAGCTCGAACAACCGCCCGGCCTCATCCTCCATCTTGAAGTCCTTGTGCGACGGGTCGATCCACTTGAGCGCCACGTGTCCGAGGAGCAGCACCACGCGCGGCCGCACCAGCGCGATCTGTTTTTCGAGGAAGGGCAGGCAGGTGCTGGCCTCGTCGCTCGTCGGCGCGCGATCGATCTCCGGCTTGCACTTGACGATGTTGGTGATGAGCGTGTCGTGGTCGGGGTCGAGGCCGATCGAATGCAAGATTTTGTCGAGCAACGCCCCAGATCGGCCGACGAAGGCGCGGCCCTCGCGGTCCTCGTTGTCGCCCGGACGCTCGCTCACGACGAGCACCGAGGCAGCTGGATTGCCGCGATCGACGACAATATGCGTACGACTCTTGCACAAGGTGCAGCGTCGGCAATCGTAGGCGCGCAGGAGTGTGGCGAACTGTTCGTAGTCCTTGGCGCCCAGGATGGCGTTCAGGTCCTGATCGAAGAGATCCACCTGCACCGGCGCACCTCCGGATCTTGGATTCGCGCACATCGTAGAACTGGGCGCACCCGGCGTCCAGGAACGAATTGACGCCATCAAGATGTCGCGGGCACACTCTGCATCGTGGCGCCAAGGTGACAGGGGTGCAGGGGAGGGTGGCAAGATGCGAAGGGCAGGGCCGGAGAGGAAGGCTGGAATGCGGGTGGCGCAAGGGTTCCGACGCCGGTCCGCGGCGCTTCTTTGGGGATGTTTCACGGTCTTGGTACTCGCAGGAGCGGGAACAGGGGTTGCCGCCGACGCTGCATCCCTGCGCAGTCGTCTGCAGGAACTGGAAGCGAAGGAGGCCGCGCGCCTGGCACCGGAAACGCACAAGAAAGCATCGCAGGCGGTGGCCATCGTCGGATCGGGCGGTGCCAATGCGGCGCGCCTCGATGCGGCCGAGAAGAGTCTCGACGAGTTGGAGGAGGCCATCAAGCGCGCACGCCGTCTGTGGACGACCCAGCTGGAGCGGCGCGAGCAGGCGCGCGCAGCCGGCGCCGACACTTCGGCTGCGGCATCGTGGCGCAAGGCAGAGAACGAGTTCGACGGCGCGGCGCGCAAGCTGGAGGCGGGGCGACGGGAGGCAGCCGAACGCCAAGCCACCGCGCTCGTCGCGCTCTACGACCAAGCACACAAGGAAGCGGTGCACCAGAACCTGGTGGGCCGGACGCGACAGATGCTGATCGAAGCCGAGAAGGGGAACGCAAGGGAATACACGCCGCGCAGCTATGTGCGCGCTCTCGACGCCGTGGAGCGCACCGAGAAGCTCATCGCCGGCGGCGACATCGGGGAGACGGCGGCCGCCGAGGCCGCACGCGCCCGGGCCGAAGCCGAGCACGCCCTGTTCCTGCTCGAGACCATTCGTGAGGGCTGCGAGGGCGAGAACAAAGCGCGCCTCGAGTCCATCATCCTCGAGTGGGAGACACACCTGCAGCGCGTGCTCGATCACTTCGGCACCCAGGGCGACTTCACCCGCGGGCCCGGCCCGGTGTTGCAGCAGGTCCAGGTCGAGGGCGATCGTGTCGTGCGCGAGCGCAATCGACTGCGCATCGACCTCGCGCGACGCACCGATCAGGTCGATTCTCTCCAGCGCGTGATCAGCGAGCTTCGGGACAACGTGCGCAACTTCGAGGGCATGGTGGCGGAGCTCAAACCCTTCCGCGAGGAAGCCAACACGGTGACGGCGGTGCGCGGCCTCATCACCCAGAGCGAGGGCAAGGTGCTGGTGGACGACCGCGACGTCGTGCTGCGCCTGCATGGGCTGCATTTTGCTTCCGGCGAATCCAAGCTGCCGCCCGAGAGCGTGCCGTTGCTCGACAAGATCATCGAGGCCGTGCGCGCGTTTCCGGGCGCGCGCGTGGTCGTCGAAGGCCACACTGATTCGAAGGGCAACGCCAACACCAACATGCGTCTGTCGACTGAGCGCGCCAACGCGGTGCGCGACTACCTGGTGCAACAGGGCAAGCTCGCTCCCGACCGCGTCAGCGCTGCCGGACGAGGCTCCACACAACCGGTGGCGTCGAACGACAGCGAAGACGGCCGCGTGTTCAACCGCCGCATCGACGTGATCATCTCGCGGTCGAATTGAGTGAGAACAGGCGAGGCCATGCACGGTATCGCGCTCGGTACAGCCCTCGCTTGCACGGTGCTCGCCCTCGCGACCGGGTGCGCGCCGCCGGCAGGCTCGACGCAAGCGGGCACGTCGAAGGCAGCGCCGAGCACCGCTGCGCCCAAGTCCGAATTGCTGGCCGACGTGGATCTGGTCCTGCACGCGCGCGCGATCTCACCCGGCGAGTCGCTGGCCGTGCGCTTGCTGGGCACCATCGGGCCTGATGGCAACTGGTCCTTGGCCGGGATCGATGTCGAACACGACGCGACCGGCCTCTGCATCGTCCCCCGGGTTCGGCGCGGCAACGCACGGCAAGTGATCCAGATGTTGATCCCACTCGACGAAAAGATCTGGGTGCGGTTGCCGGCCGGCTCGCAGCGCCTCGAGGTACGGGGGAGCGATTCGACCTTCGTGGAGAGTATTGCCGTGTCGACGGGAAGCACTCCCCGGCCACCCGAAACGCACATGGCCTACCGCAGCATGACGTCCATGACCCATGCGCGCGATCTCCTCAGCATCGATACCAGCCCCGGCGACGGATTCATCGACGCCATCGAGGTGCGTGAAACGCGCGCGGGGGTGACGAGCGAGTGGAGAATCCTCGACGGATGCATACGCGAGGGCGCCGAGCTCGTGGGAGAAATCCCGCTGCCCGAAGGACACGACCTGCAGAAGGTGGAAGCGCGCGCCGTGGATGGGCAAGGCCAGCGAGACCCGAGCCCCTCGCTTCTCGATGTCAGCAAGCCTTGATCGACCCTACAGGAGATCCAAGTTGGAAATCACTCGGGCATTGAGCCGGGTGATGGTGTAAGTCCCGTCCAGCGCCGCGCCATCCTGCGGTGCCCAGTGCAGGCGGATGCCGATCCACATCTGACGCTGTTGGAACAGAGCCAGCACGCGTGCATCGCCGCGCACGTGCGCCGTGCCGACGCTCGTGACGCCCGGTGCGAGCGCGAAGTCGATTTGGGCGACGAGCGGTGTGGTGAAGACGGATTCCGCGTTGTCGGAGAGAAAGACGAGGAAACGGCCATCGCCGGTGCCGGAGAGATTATCGAGACTGACTTCGAATTCGAGATCCACCTGCTCGGCTTGCCGCAGCTCGTCGCGGCCCACGATGGTCATCTCGATGGGAGCCAGATCGGTATCCACTTCGGCGGTGCCGGGTGGCGCTTCGTAATGCGCGATGCGGTCGTTGGGGTCGAGGAAGCTGGCGATGTCGACATCGATCGTGATCCGGTTGGGGTAGCAACCCAGCAGGAGCATCGACCCGACGAGGGTGACGACGACGAAGGCTCCCCAGGCGAAGCGAGTGAAGAGCTGTTGGCGAGTCATGGCGGTCTCCGTTCGCGCGTGGCGATTCCGGCTCAACGCAAGGCGAAGGACGTGGCCAGCATCAGGCCGCGTTCGCCGGTGAAACTGCGATTGTGTGTCTGCAGCGCGACATCGAACGACAAGCTCTGTCCCCCGATGCCGAAGCCAGCGGCCCATTGAACTCTCGTGTCGTAGTCGGTCAGCATGCCGGCGCGCAGTGCCAGCGGTCCGGTGCGGCGCTCGGCGCCGAGATGCACCAGGGTTCCGAGTCGGCTCGTGGAGACATCGGCGGCGAGCGCGGTCTTCCGGCTCATCCAGCCGATGTTGAAGGTGCCCTGCGTCGGCAGGTTCTGGACGAACGGCTGGTCGCGCGCGACCAATGTCGTCTGCAGATCGCGGTTGGTTTCGTCCCAGACCGTGTGATAGAGACGGGTGCGGCTCCAGTGAATGCGCGCGCCGACATCGCGCACGCCGAGGCCGATGTCGAAGGCGCCGACGCGCACCCCGAGTCCCGCATCGACGCCATAGCCGTTGCCGATGTGACCGAATTCGCCGTATCGCAGCTCCGCGGCGTAGTCGACGGCGAGCGAATTGCTCTCCCCGAAGATCGTGTCCGCCGTCGACATGGCGAATTCGGAGGTCGCGTGCGACATACCGATCCCCAGGATGTACTTGGCGAAGACTCCGGCGTAGAGCCCGTTGCCGCGCACGTCGGTGACGAGAGGGGCGCTCCAACCGCTGTGCAACGAGAAGCCGCCGAGGCTCTCGCCGCGCGCGTTGAGGCGATAGGTCGAGTTGGGCTCGAGCGGCTGGCCTTGCGCCAGCACGGCGTAGAACGCGTCATCGAACGCCAGCTCGCCCTCCAGATACGTGAGCGGCGCAAGGTAGGTGCGCGTCGGGCCGAGGGCGGTGCCGAACATCGGCATCGACCACACACCACCGACCTCGAACGGCTTCTGCGGCAGCAGCGCCGAGGCGTCTTCGAAATCGATGGCGAACTCGTTGCGCGCGATGCGGATGGAGATATCCCCGTCGAGATCCGAGGGCCGATCGAGCTCGAGATAGAAAGGCGGGTTCAGCGCCAGGTTCGCCAGACGCGTGACGCTGAAGTCATCGGCGTCGGGATCGAAGCTCGGTGGATCCTGCACCAGCTGCACCACTCCAAGAGGGATGGGGACGACGACACCCGTGACGCCGGGCCGTGCCGGAACGCTGTGGTAGGCGACATTGAGTGCCAGGAGCTCTTGGCAGCCGGTAATGACAACGCCGCCCATTGCGAGTCGGCGTGCATCGACGGTGAAACCGAGCGCAAGCGTCGGCATCTGGAGGATGGCACATGCTGCAGCGATCGCAGTGCACGCGACCCGGCATGCAGGCTGCATCGCTCCCGTCCCTCCCCGGGGCGTGAGAATGCGCCGCAGCAGCGACAGACGAAGTTGCCCCGGAATCAAATCAATCGGGGCAATGCGCGTGCCATGGGCGCCCGATACCTGCTTCTTGCGTGTGCTACCTTTGAGGGCCGCAGGGGGAGGGCCGCATGGAGAGGAAGTTCTACAGGATCGACGCCGACAAGAAGATCGCCGGCGTGTGTACGGGTCTGGCGGGGTATTTCAGCGTCGACGTGACCCTCATTCGGGTTTTGTTCGTCATCTTCGGCCTCGGGGGCGGGACGGCCGTCATCCTCTATCTCGTGCTCTGGGCGGTCGCGCCGGTGCGCCCCAATGTCGAAGCGGCGCGCAGCGACAGTTGACCCTCGATTCGCGCCGCGCAGCGACGGTCGACTTTTGATCCGCGCCGCGACGTTACGGTTCTGGGGGGAGCTCGTGTGCGTCCTGATCGTCGGTGTGCATTGTCATGAGGATGCGCCGCTGTTCCTCGCGGCGAATCGCGACGAGGCCTACGCGCGTCGCGCCACGGTGCCGGCGCCCGAAGAACTGAATGGCATGCGCGCCCTCTTGCCGCGCGACGAGCAGGCCGGCGGCACGTGGATCGGGATCAACGCCGCAGGCCTGGTCGCGGTGCTCACCAATCGTCGCGACGGTGATTTCGACCGCGAGCGCCGCTCGCGTGGCTTGCTCTGCCGCGAAATCCTGTCGCTGCCCACGGTCGCAGCGTCCGAGAGCTTCCTTGCCGCAGCCCACGAACGCGATCACTACAACAGCTTCAACCTTTTGGTTGCCGACCGCGACGAGGTCGCACTCCTCTCCTGGAACGGAGAGTCGCGAACGACACGCCTCGGTCCTGGGATGCACGTGCTCTCGAACGAGCACATCCTGGGCGAGCTCGAGGTTCCCGAGCTCGATCGGTCGAGCGGCTTGCACGGGGCGAAGCTGCGCGAACTGCTGGTGGAGGTGCTCGGAAGCCACATCCGGCGCGACGAGCGAGGATTCCGACTGTGCAAGCACGGTGATGTGTACGGCACCGTGTCCTCGAGCCTCCTGCATCGCGGTCGCGACGGCAGCCTGCTGTTCGAACACGCCCCGGGCCCGCCCTGCACCACGCCCTTCCTGGCGCACCGGCTCGACTGATTCCTCCTTGCCGATCACGCGCGGTTTGGCGTGGTTGCTGATTGCACACGCCGATGTCGTCGGGGTCACAACACACGCCGGTATTCTTTGCACCGCCGACTTCGGCGGCGCGAAGGCCAAGTTGATTGATGACAAGTGCTTGGAAACTTGCTGGCGATCGTGACTGGATCCGGAACCGGTTGTGCAATGATATTGGGGTGGAACGACGAACGCGGAGGATGGACATGTGGCGACGTGATATTCCAGGTCTTGCCTGCGTCCCCCTCCGTCCGACAACTCCCACCGGGCCGTTCGTTTCCCCGCTCGCCAACTGGAGATCTTTCGGGCTGCTCGCCGTCCTGCTCGCGGCAGGCTTCGGCAGCGTGGCCGCCGAGACCGTGGCCGATCGGGGAGCTGACGAATCCACTCACACGGGTGGCATGGAACCGCTGCCCGCTGATTCGGGTTTCAAGGAGTCAGTCGAGGCTGGCGGAGTGGGGGAGTCACGGGGTGAGGTGCGCGGGGGTGCGGCGACGTGGCTCCCCCACACCGCTCAGCCGTCATGGCGTGAGAGCGCGTCGCGGCGGGAGGTGGCCCAGCAGAATCGGGGAGGACCATGGGGTCCCCCGGCAGAGGGTCTGGTCCTCGCGCACCGCCGCCAACGGCTGCATGGTTCCACGTCGCAAGAGTCGTACTTTGCCCTCAAGGGCGGCGGTCTGCGCATCGGCGAAGATCCGACCACGGACGGAGTGTTCTTCGGAGCGGAGTTCGGTGGAGCTCTCGAGAAGGTGCTCGAGGTCGGTTTCAGCGCCGACTACTACTACCGCAGCACCGACAATTCGCTCGTCGTCTCCGAGTCGAACTTCGAGAACCTGCCGATCGAGGTCACGACCTTCGAACACACCGCGGCGCATCTCGTCCCCCTCGGCCTCACTCTGCGCTTGCGCCTGCCGATCGCGGGCGACGTCGTCACCCCCATCGTGTCCACGACTCTCTCCTACGAGATGCTGTTCCTCGAGAACGTGGGTGGAACGATCGACGACCCGCTGCTCGCCTCGCTCGCAGAACACGAGACCTTCACCGGCTTCGGTTGGCAAGCGGCCGGGGGTCTCGGCGTGCGGCTTTCACCCACGGTCGGCGTGTTCGGCGAAGCGGGCTACCATTGGGGCTCGCCGGCACAGGGCTTCTACATCAACGGCATTCCCGTGGATATGAAGGTCCGGCTCGACGGTGCGTTCTTGCGTGGTGGCCTGCGCTTCGCTCTTTGATCCTCCTCACGCCCCATTCGCTTGCATGGACAGCGCCATTTCCTGATGTACAATCGCGAACCGCCTGGGAGCACCGAGGCGTTGGGAGGATTGTTCGATGCGGTTGCGGGTCGGAATGAAGGCATCGGCATCGTTCGCTGCGCGAACGGTGGCGGCGGCTGGAACCGCGAGGCGAATCGTGTTGCGCTGCGCTTGGGCTGGCGTCGGCCTCGGCCTCGCTTGCGCCACGAATCCGGTCACCGGCAAGAGTGAATTCAACCTGATGTCGGAGTCGCAGGAGATCTCGCTCGGTCGCGAATCGGATCCACAGATCGTCGCGACCTACGGCCTCTACGACGATGCGCGACTCGCCGCCTACGTGGACAGCGTTGGCCAGCGGCTCGTGGCGGTCAGCCATCGGCCCAATTTGCACTTCACTTTCCGCGTCCTCGACTCACCGGTGATCAACGCCTTCGCCCTCCCCGGCGGCTATGTCTACGTCACGCGCGGGATCCTCGCGCACATGAACGACGAGGCCGAGCTGGCCATCGTGCTCGGACACGAGATCGGGCACGTCACCGCGCGACATGGTGCTCATCAGTACAGCCGGTCGACGCTCGCGAGCCTCGGCATCGGCCTCGGCAGCGTCCTCTCGGAGGATGTGGCGCGCTTCAGCCCGTTGGCGCAGACGGCGTTGGGGCTCATGTTCCTGAAGTACGGGCGCGGGGACGAGACGCAGGCGGACGAGCTCGGTGTCGGCTATGCGGCGCGCGCCGGCTGGGATCCCGAGCGCGGCGTGGATTTCTTCGAGGTCCTCGACCGACAGCAACAGGAATCCGGCCAGTCCTTGCCGGGCTGGCTGTCGACGCACCCGGCGCCGGCGGACCGCGTCGCGCGCACGCGCCAGCTCGCGGCGACGACGAAGTCTTCGGGGCAGGTGCCCACCCCCGCTGGGGGCTTCCGCACAGGCGAGGCGGCACACAAGGCACGTCTCGAAGGCGTGGTCTTCGGCGACAATCCCAGACAAGGCTTCTTCGACGGCAGCACCTTCAAGCATCCCGACGAAGGCTTCGTTCTGCAGTTTCCGGGCGGCTGGGCGACGCGCAACACGCCGGCCGCGGTGCTGGCGGTGGAGCCGCAGAAGCAAGCGCGGTTGCAGCTCACGCTCGAAGACGCCAAAGGGCAGTCGCCGACACAGTACGTGCGCGCACTCGCGACTTCTGCTGGCGCCGAGCTGCTCGCCGTGCGTGCGGAAACCATCGGTGGCTGGAACGCGGCGGTCGCCGAGCTGCGTGTGACGGGGGAATCCGGTCCGGTGATCCTGCAGTTGACGGCCATTCAACGCCGAAGCGGCGAGGGTGTGTTCCAGATTCTCGGTGCGGGCGGCGGCTCGTTCGCCACCTGGCAGCCGACGTTCCTCAAGTGCATGCGCAGCTTCGCGCCGCTGCGCGAGCGCGCCGCGCTCGACATCCAGCCGAACCGGGTGCGTATCGTTCGCCTGCAGCGTGCGCAGACTCTGGGCGAAGCGCTGAGTGCTTACAAGGACGTGCCGGTGCCGGTGCCGGCGCTCGCGCTGTTGAACAACGTGCAGTCGACGTCGACGCTCGACACTGGGTTTCGTCTCAAGGTGGTGCGCGGGACGTATCACGCCGCGGTGCAGCCATGACGGCGGCGTGAAGCACGGCGCCGACGTTCGAAATTCGAGCTCGGAGGCTCGGCGAGGAGGAGATTCGAGTGCGTGCGACCGCAGTGCGTCCGCGTGGTTTTTGTGCCGGTGTGGAACGCGCCATCGACATCGTGAATCTGGCACTGGACGTCTTCCCGCCGCCGCTCTACGTGCGCCGGGAGATCGTGCACAATCGCGCCGTCGTGGATGAATTCCGTGCCCGTGGCGTGCTCTTCGTCGATTCCCTCGACGAGGTGCCCGAAGGCTGCGTCGTCGTGTTCAGCGCGCACGGTGTGTCGCCCGCGGTGCGTGCAAAAGCCGAGCGCCGGCGACTTCAGGTCATCGATGCGACTTGTCCGCTGGTGACCAAGGTGCATCTCGAAGTGCGTCGCTTCGTCAAGCAAGGCTACGAGGTGCTGCTGATCGGCCACGCCGGCCATGACGAGGTGCTCGGCACGATGGGGGAGGCGCCCGGGCGCATCCACTTGGTGGGCAGTGTCGACGAGGTGGAACATCTCCGACTGCCGGAAACGGCCAAGCTCGTGTATCTGACGCAAACGACGCTCAGCATCGACGAAACGCGCGAGGTCGTCGCGGCCCTGCAAGCGCGTTTCCCGCAACTCATCGGCCCGCCCAAGGACGACATCTGCTATGCGACGCAGAATCGCCAGGAAGCGGTGAAGGCACTCGTCGCCGACGGTGCGCGCGTCGTGCTGGTCCTGGGCTCGGAGTCCAGCTCGAATTCGAAGCGGCTGTGCGAGGTGGCCGAAGAGTACGGGGCACGCGCCTATCTGGTGGACTCGGTGCAGGAAATCGAGGCCAGCTGGATCGCGGGCGTCGAGCACGTCGGCGTCACTGCCGGCGCGTCCGCACCCGAGCATCTGGTCCAGGAGGTTCTCGCCTGGCTCGAGGGGCAGGGTGCGCAGGTGGACGAAACCGAAGTGATCCACGAAGACGTGCAATTCGGCCTGCCGGCCGAGATCCTCGCAGCCCGCCGGCGCGTCGAACAAGGCTGAGCGCTGCGGGTCGCAGGCTGACTGCCGCTCGCATGCGACCGGGTGGCGGCATCAGTTCAGACGCGTTCGGCGGCGTCCACGGCCTCGCGCAATCGCCGCAGTCGTGTGTCGCGCTCGGTGACGAAGCGCTCGATGCCCTGCAGCAGCCATTTCGGCGACAGATGCGCTTCCTCGATGATCTCCTCCACCGAGCCGCCTGTGCGCCAGCGGTCGTCCCAGTCCGGGGTGAGCGCGTACTCGCCGGCGATGCGATGTGGAATCCAATCGGTGAGCGTGCGCCGGCCGCGGTTGGCGATCACCATCGAATCCATCCACTCACCGTTCGAGAGCACGCTCTCCTGATAGCGTTTCGATTCGGACGCGAACAGCTGCGGCGAGATCGCGGCCACCACCTTGACGTTCAGACCCTCGCGCGCGAGATCGGGGAGGATCTTCACCATGTTGGCGGTGGTCGAAGTACCGCTCACGATGACGGCACCGCGTTTGGGCCGAGCGGGGTCGTAGTCGCGCAGCACGTAGGCGCCGCGCGCGGCGGCGAAATGCGACGGCATGCCCAGCGCGGCGCGATCGGGAATCTCGATCGCCGGACGCGTGAGATGCAGCGCCAAGATGGATGCGCCATGGCGGAGACCGGCGGCGATGACCACCGGGACCTCGTTGTGCTCCCACGGATGCAGGTCGACGACGTGCGCATCCGGGAACAGCTGGCTCACGTAGGGCTCGTAGATGCCGAAATGCGTGCGCGAATCCTCGGCGGTTTCCGGACCCGAGTGGCCCGCGACCCACAGCACCTTGCCGGTCTTGATCTGGCAGTCCTGCGCCAGCTGGCTGAACAAGCGCATCGGGCCATACTTGAGGTACAGGAACGAACCGTAGGTGGAGCAGGCGCTCATGAAGCCCTGCCACTCCTCGAAGGGCCGCTCGGATAGATTGGTGGATGCGATGCCGCAGGTGATGCCTGAGTTGGCGAACTCGGTGATCTCTTGCGGCAGCAGCACGCCCTCGGGATTCTTGTCGCGCTCGTACCAACCCCAGCCGGCGAAGTCGCCCAGGCCCTTGGCGAAGCCGGCGATGTTGGTGGAATCGGCGAGATCGGCCGACATGGCCAGGAACAGCGGCCGCCCGTACTTGGTGCGCGACCAGGTGTTCACCCAGGCGCCCCATTTGGCGAGGGCGGCGCGATTGGGTGCCTTGGCTCCCGCCTTTTCGAACATCTCGGGCGGGTAGTGTTCGTAGTCGGTGAGCTCGGGGTCGGTGGCCGGGTTGCCGGGGCGGTTGAAGCGGAAGGTCGGGATGTGCGCCGGCACCGAATCGCCGAGGTCAACGAGACGGTCGGCGAGATAGCCCACGCATTCGCGATCTTCATGCAGGATGCGCATCACCACTTCGAAGTTGTGCACGACTTGTTTGCGCCACGCATCGGCGCCATCCGGCACGGGTTTGCCGAAGCCGGCGAACTCGACGCCGTACTTGGCGGCGAATTCCTCGCGGCCTTTCCAGTACAAGTCGCTGTTGGGTTTGTGCGGCGTGCCGTGCGATTTCGCATCGAAGACGCCGTAGCCTCGCCCCTTGCGCGTGCGGAAGTAGCACACGCTGGGCACGCCCTCGGGGTTGTCGCCATGCACGGTCTCGAGCATGCCGCGCGTGAGCTCGGGCCAATCCATGCCCTTTTCGACGCCGATGAGGCGCCAGCCGGCTGCCCCGAACCAGTCCGCCGGCGATCCGTGCACGACCGTGCTCGCCGCGCGCTCGTCGATGCCGAAGTCGTTCCAGTCGACGCAATACACCAGGTTGTCGAGCCCCAGTCCCCAGGCGGAATTGCGCGTTTCGTGCGCGGCCCCCGCCGTCAATCCCCCTTCGCCCTCGACGGCGAAGACGCGCACACCGGTGGCGCCGGCGCGCTTGAGGGCCATGGCGATTCCCGCTGCCGGCGGCGAGCCGTGACCCGAAGGTCCGGTGTTGGCCTTCACGAACAGCGTCTTGCCCTCCATCTCGGCGTGACCGGGCAGGCCGCCGTTGCGACGAAACTGCAGCAGGTCCTCCCAATGCAACGCATGCTTGTCGCCGCCGGGGATGCGATAGCGTTCGTCCCCGGTTTCCCGATGCAGGACGCGCAGCGATTCGCTGAGAACGGCGAGCACGGCGTAGAGCAATGGCGTGCAGTGTCCGGCCACGAGGACGAAACGATCACCGAAACGTTTCTCCGGATGCCGCAAGTCCCAACGCATCGCACCGCTCAGGAGCAACACCAGGATGGCGTGCACCTTCGAGCGTGAGCCGCCGGGGTGACCGCTCTGGCGATAGTTGAGCATCATGTCGATGCATTGGTCGACGACGTCTTTGATCTTTTCCCAATGCGGGAACTGTGCTTGCTGCTCGCGATAGAGCGTGTCGACGCGGGAAGAGGAGGTCACCGATGGCCCCACGGGGGTTCCTTTCCGCTGGGCGCGGCAGGCGGCTTCCCGTCGCGCCGCACGATGATGCCAAATTGCGCCGCCACGGTCAAAAGCTTTGCCGGTCCGACTTGCGACACTGGTTGCAGCGCTGCTACACTGCGTTGCTCTGCACGAGCGATCGAAGGATCGATTGGTCAGGCCGCGGCGGACGGCTGCGGCAAAGAGGATGGCGCCGGGATTTCGCACATGATCGAGCGCGTCTTTACCCACACGGCGGGTATTCAATCCCTTTGCTCCACGCGAGACGGTCTCTGGATCGCGCATCAGGGTGGCCTGACTTGGCTCGATCCGGCCACGGGCCGCCGTAACAAGTGGACTACCGGCGACGGCATCCCGGCACTGCCCGTCCTGCACGTGGAGCAATCCGGCGAACGCGTCGCGCTGGCCACACCCAACGGCATCGCATGGACCGATGAGATCGGACCGCACCTGGAGGCCGTCCCCGGCGGTCGAGAGCGACCGCAGTGGCGCCGGGCGCTGGCGCATCCGCGCGGCGCGGGTGCCTATCTGAACGGGGTTGGTTTCGCCGCCGGGCGCATGTTCGCGGCGACCGGCGGCGGCAGGCTGTATCGCGAAGGCGGGCGCGGATTCGAACTGGTCGAGCTGCCGGTGAAGCAAGCGCGCCTGCAGCGATTCCTGGATCTGGATTCGACACCGCGGCGTCTACGCTTGCTGATGATCACCAACAACAACGGAGTCCTGCTTCTGGCCACCGGTGCCGGCGAGGAGCCCTCGCTCTACCAGTGGAGCGAAAACGAGGGGCTCAGCTCGCGTTACGTCACTGCCCTCACCGGCACCGAAGATCACGTCCTCGTCGGCGTGCACGGTTGTGTGCACGTCGCGCGCCGGCGCGATCTCGTCGATCGCCCCGAAAAGCTGAATTCCTGGGGGCGCATCGGCCTCGGCGACTACCCGGGCCTCGAGCAGGGGCGTGTGTATTGCCTCTGCGTTCACGGCGACGACCTCTTCATCGGCGCCGCGGCCGGCGTGTACCGCGTGCCGCTGGTCGCGCTCGCGAGCGCGGTGCAGGGCGAAGTCGAGGCGGAGTTCCTCGACGCCACCCCCGTGCGGCATCTCGCGAGCCTTCGCAACGAGCTGTGGTGCGTGCAGCATGGGGGATTGAGCAAGCTCCTCGCGGGATCGAGCGCAATGCCAGCAGCGCCGGCGCCGCCGCCTGTGGCAGGTTGGCGCGCCAGCGTGTCGCGCTGGCGGCGGCGCACGGAAGTAGACGACGCGCCACCTTCCACGGCATTCGACTGGCGCTCGGTGATCGAGCCACGCTGGCGCAGCTTCGACCTGGAACCCGACTCGCAACGCATCACCTGTCTCGCGTCGACACCAAGGGGAATTGCATGCGGCGGCGATTCGGGTCGCGTTCTCTTCTACGACGGCACACGCTGGGAGAGCACGGCTGTTGTGCGGCAGCGGCGCGCGCCGGAAGTGCATGCGCTCGTCCACGACCCGGAGGACGGCAGGCTGTGGTGCGCGACACGTCACGGATTGTTCGCGAGCGATGCACGCGGACTGTGGTCGCGCGAAGTCGCGTTTCCCGGTCGCACCGTGCACCACTTGACGACGTGGAGCGGGATGCTGGTCGCGCTCGGGAGCGCCGGTCTGCACGTGCATGCACGCGGCGCCTGGACCGCGGTTGCAGTTCCTCCCGACACCCAGGCGTTCGTCGTCGGGGCGGCGAGCGACGCCGGGCTCGCGCTCTTCGCCCGCCCGGGGGCGAGCTATTGCCTTTGGCGTTCCGCGGCGATGGAGCCTGAACGCTTGCCGCTCACCGTGGGGCGTGCGAATTGCATGGCATGGGACGGGCCCGGGAGGCTCTGGATCGGTACCGATCGCGGTCTGGTGTGCTGGCGCGAGGGCAAGCTCGACACCTACCGTTGGAGCGTCGATGCGGAAGATCATGTCACCGCGTTGCTGATACACGCCGATCGCATCTACGTCGGCTCGCACGCGGGGATCTGGATCGCATCGCGCACCGATCTCGAAGCGCATTCCGACGCAGCTCTCGAGCCCAGGGGCAGGAGGCTCGGCCCGATGGACGGCCTTCCACACGCCCATGTCACCAGCCTGCTGTCGCACGCAGACCGCGTGTGGCTCGGAACGAACGGCGGGCTGGTTTCACTGCTCTGAGGGCGAAACGAGCGCGCGTGCGTGCAATCCTCGGCTTGGTCCCGATCGCGATCTTTCTCGGCCTCGCGACACATGCGAGCCTGGAGACGGGCTTGCAGCCGGACGATGCCGGATACACCGCACTGCGCGTCGCGACGAACTTCCGCTCCGGCGAAGGCCTGGCCTTCAACCCGGGTGAAAGGCGCGATCTCACCGACAGTCCAGCATGGCTGGGAATCCTGACACTGCTGTCGTTCTCACAGCAGGCGCCATTGGCGATGCAAATCCTCGGATTGGCGCTGGGAGCGGCGGCGTTGTTGCTCGTGATCGCCGGTCCGCGCGATCCGCTTGTGGGCGCCGGCGCGGCGCTCTTCGTGGCGCTCGATGGCGTGTACGTATCGGGTGCGACATCGGGAGCGAGCGAGCCGCTCGTCGCGCTGTACTTGGTGGCCCTCGTGCCCATCCTGCGCATGGGCAAGGCGCAATTGCATGCCGACATGGCGCTGGCGATCTGGGCGGCGTCGGCTGGCATCGTGCGTCACGAGCTGGTGATGGTGGCGATTCCCGTGGCCATCGGCGCTGGTTTCCGCGAGCCGCGCCGGGTGTTGGCGTGGCTGCCGCTCGTGACTGCGACGCTGTCGGCCCTCGTTTGCTTGGCGTTGCGCGGTGCGTATTTCGGCGAGCATCCGGCGTACTGGGAGCCGTGGCCGCCCTCGGCCGGGAGCATGTACCGCGCCGCGAGCGTGGTCCTCGACCTCTTGCTGCGCCGGCCTTTGCTCCTGCTCGCGCTCGCCTTCCTGGTGTCGGAGTGGTTGCACGGCAAGCTCTGGCTCGGTCGCCGCATCGGGCTCGCCTGGGGGCTCCTGGCGTTGGCGTTGTTCTCGGTCGCTCCCGGACGCGGCGGCGATGTCGAACGCATCGTCGGGCCGATGCTACCACTCGGAAGCTTGCTCGCGGTGGAGGAGATCTGGCGACGCACGCGCACACGGCCCGCGGTGGTGGCGGCTCTGCTCCTCGTGCTCGCGCAACCCGGTTGGACGACCGGTGGACGCAAACCCGCGCCCGAAGTGGACGTCGCCTACGAACGCATCGGCCGCTGGCTCGAAACCCATGCGGACAACGAGACGATCGTCGGCGCGGCGCGCGTCGGTGCCTTGGGTTACCACAGCGGGCTGCGCGTCGAGGATGTCCAGGGCCGCGTCAGCCCGCGCGTCGCAGCGGCGCGGCGCTTGGGAGTGGATGACATCGACGACGTCGACGCCGCCTACGGACGAGTCTTCAAGTTGGAACCGGATCTGATGTTCGTATTGCCCGGTGACCCCGTGCCCTCGGCACGAACGTACGTTCCCAACGACGACGCGTTGCCGGCCGTGATCCGCGGCCCGTTCCGTGTCTATCGCTGGGCGGGCAGCACGGTGTGGCGCTCGGCCGTACCGGCGCCTGCAGCGCCGCCGTTTTCGTAGAAGTGCTTGCGCGCGCGCGCCACGTGCCGCAGCAAGTCACGCTGCTCGTGGATGTCCATGGCCTTCTGCAAGGTGCGAGCCGCAATTTCACGCTGGCCGCGGGCACCGTGGATCTCCGCCACGCGCAATCGCGCGCAGTAGCGGAACCAGTACCAGCAGTCCTCCGACTTGTCGTTCGCCAAGCCCGTGAAGTACGGCAATGCCGCGTCCGGGCGGAGGCGCAGCAGCTCGAGCTCGCCGCGATAGAAATCGATGAATGGCGCCTCGACATCCGGCAGCGTCGCGAGCGCGGCTTCGGTCTCGTCGAGCCGGCCCGCGTACAGAGCCCGTGCAGCGGGCTGCAGCGCCAACAGCGCGGAGCGCACGCTTTCGCTCACCATGGGCCCTTGCAGGTTGCGCATCAGCTTGTGGCGGAGCGGTGACTTGTCGGGCAATGACTCGACGCGTGAGCGGGCCTGCGCGTCGTCGGCGAGCATCCGGTCCAGGTCGACGAGGAACCGCATCACGTCCGGTTCGAGCCAGTCGGGCTCCCGCGGCAGATTGCGGCTCAATGCATCGAGCCGCTCGCGCGCGGATTCGACCCGGCCCGCGAGAATCTCTTGCAAGCTGAGGTAGAGCTGCAAGCGTGCCGCCACCTTGCGCTCGGTTTGCTCTTGGCTGTTGGACGCGTTCTGGATCGTTGCGCCCGTGCGTGCCATCGCCTCCGACATCGCCTGCGGCGAGTGCATCGCCATCACCGACAAGGGTTCCATCATTCGCGTGTTGCCCGGATACTCGGCCAGCACCTTGTCGAACTGCCGAGTCGCGTCCTCGATCCGCCCTTCGAAGGCGAAGAGCACCACACCGAGCAGCGCCTTGGCATCCAGCTGCGCGTAGCCGTGACGGATTGTCGCTGCTTCGATGTACTCCATGCCGCGCTCGCGATGCCCGCCGGGCACGCGCAGGAAGACGCGCGCGAACTTCACCATGCCGGGGAGGATGTCGGCGAAGTAGAGATAGACTCCTTGCACGAGCAACGCGTCGGCGTTGCCGGGATCGCGCTCGAGGACGAAATCCAGATCGGCCTTGCCGGCTGCGGCCTTGCGCCCGGCGCCCCAGTATTCATCGCTCAGGGCATGGATCTGGGCCAGGAACATGAGCGCCCATCCCCGGTACAGATGACCGGCCAGCGATTCCGGGTCGCGCTGCAGGATCGCATCGGCGGCGTCGACAGCCTTCTGCAGAACTTCCTTGCTCGGCCCCATGTAAGCACCGATGCCTTCACGGTCCGCATTCTGATCGGGGATATCGAGACGGAGGATGCGCGCACGCAGCAGATAGGGCCGCGGATCCTCGGGAACGGCCTGCTCCATCGCATCCGCCAGCTGGGTGGCTTCGCTCGCCCTGCCGCGGTAGATGGCGTCCATCGCATCCAAGTACCAGCGGTCGACCTGGGCTTCCAGGTCTGGAGGATGCTGGCCGGTGGCCAAGGTGGAGTTGGCGGGCGAGTCGACGGGTCCGAGAGCGAATCCCACGAACAGGACGGTGGTGGCGATGAACAGGGCGAACCGAGGCATGCGACACCACCGAGGATAGGGGCGTCCCGAAATCCTAGCCCCCTTCCGACGCAAAGAAAAGTGGAGGGCGGAAAGCCCTCCACTTGCAATGCCGAAGCCTCTGTTCCGGTTCCAGGCAGCTACGAGCCGCAGCCGCAGCCCGTGCCGCAACCGCCGCGCGCCGGCTCCACCATCGCCAGAGCCGCCGCGCCACTGCCGTTCCCGTTGCCCTTGCCATTGCCGTTGCTCACGCGGAGCGTCACTTGGGGGCGGGCTTTCGCCGGCACCCGGGTCGTGACGGGGTCGTCGTACATCGGCAGCTGCATGTCCTTACCGCTGGCGTAGACCTTGTGCTTGCCATGCTGCTTGTACCACTCGGCGGTGGTGGCGTTCATGTGCATGTGCTCGACGATCTGCCGCCAGCCGACGCCGGTGTTGTAGGCGCAGAACGAGATCTCGCCCTGCTGCGTCCCGTAGGGGATGATGCACATCTCGGTGCGCCGGAAATCGTAGTTGAACAGATCCTGGAACCACATGCCGGCGACGAACAGCACGCGCCAATCGTAGTCGGGCTTGTCGTCGAAACCGGCGTGGCCGCCGGCCGACTTGTCGAACTTCTTGAGGAACTCGCTCAACGACAGCGGCGCCTTGAGCGGATCGAAGTTGCGCAACAACGCCAGTGCCAGCTGCGCCTTGGTCAAACCCGGCCCGCGATTGGCATCGGTGATCGTGCGCACGTCGGCCAGCAGCCGTTCCAGGTTGAGGAACTCCGACAACGGCACCATTTGTTTGGTCTTGGTGTTGACGAAGAGGATCGTGCCGATGCCGCAGTTCGGGTGGCAGCCGCACTTGAGCGAGCCCCACTCGGCGTTCGGCCCCTTCATGAGATCCACCATGTCCGAGAACGGGCCCAGCCCCGACAGTGGGTACCAATCCACCAACGGATCCGTGGCGCCGGTCTGGTTCTTCACGTCGTGTGCCAGGTGCGACAACGTGTAGCGCATGCGCGAGCGGTCCTCGTCGGTGATGTCCTCGTCGCGTCCGGTGAAGCTCACCGGCTGGAAGGACACGACGCTGATCTTGTCGGAGTTCTCGATGGCGAACTCGATGATGGGTCCCACCTGGTCGTCGTTGATGGTCTTGACGATGGTGACCACCAGCACGACGTCGATGTCTGCCTTGGCCAGGTTGTCGATGGCACGCAGCTTGACGTCGAAGAGGTTGCCGATCTTGCGATGCGCGTTGTGCTCGTTGTCGGTGCCGTCGAACTGCAGATAGGCCAAGCGCAGGCCGGCCTCCCGCGCGCGGTAGGCGAAGTCCAGATCCTGGGCGAAGCGAATCCCGTTCGTCGCCGCCTGGATGCTGAAGTAGCCGACCTTCTTGGCATAGGCCACCGACTCCAGGAAGATCGGACTCACCGTTGGCTCGCCACCGGAGAACTGCACCGACATCTGACGCTTCGGCTTGATGCGGAGCGAATCGTCGAGGATCTTCCTCACGTCATCGAACGACAGCTCGTGCACGTATCCCACCTGGTTGGCGTCCATGAAGCAGGGGTCGCACATCATGTTGCAGCGGTTGGTGAGATCGACGGTGAGTACCGCGCCGCGCCCGTACTGGATCGACGACGTGCCGTGCTGGCGCAGGTCGGTCGACGGGGACTTGAAATCGCGGCCGGGGTAGAGACGCTCGATGCGCGACAGGAACGCGGGGTCGATCGCCATCACGTCCTCGCAGCGGCCGTGCTTGGGACAATCCTTGACCATGATGACGTTGCCGTCGCGCTCGACGACCTGGGCCTTGATCTCGCCTGGGTTGCCTTCGATCAGGACCTTCGGATCCAACTGGTCGGAGAGGATCGCGCCGCGCACTTCCTTGACGCATTGCGGACAGAGCGAGTCGGTTTCGCGCGGCCATCCGAGCTTGGGAAAGCTTCTTTCCCAGCTGCGCAGCAGTGTTCCCGGCGCCCATCGGGGCTTGAATGCCTGCCCGGGCTTCACCTTCGTGTTCAGGTACTGCAGGACGGGCCAGGCAGCATCCGCCGATTTACAGAGCGCCGCATCCAGTGTTCGCACGCACTTCCTCCTTCCGTGGCAAACGTCTCATCTTGCGATGCCGGATCTTGAACGCAGTCGGGGGGCGTCGTCCAGGCCCAAGGCCCTCTGGCGCAAGGGTTTGCAGCGAATGGTCGGAGCGGGGGGTCGTGTGGTTGCATGCGGCGGCTGGGGGCCAATGCCGGCGCGCACCCAAGGCGGTCCGGTGGCAACGAGGGGAGCTCCAGGGCCGGTCATTCCCGCTCCACGTGGGTCTGGTGCGGGGATTGCCGAGCCTCTCCGCGTCGGGCGAGCTAGGTGGGAGGCGATCCCGGCCGCTGCATCCACTCCGCGAATCGGCGGCATTGGATTTCGAGATCGAACGTGCGTCGAGCGTGCTCCCATGCAGCGAGCTTCCAGCGTTGCAACTCTGCGTCATCGATCGCGAGCGCCAGTCCGAGCGCATGGCGCAGGCCCTCGGCACCGCGATCCGATGCGTACAGGAGTGCTTCCAAGTCGGGGGGCCAGATCTCCGGCACGCCGCCGGCGCGCCGCGCCACGGGAACCAGACCGTGCGCCATGGCTTCTTGCAAGACGATGCCGAGTGGCTCGCATTGTGATGGCAGGACGAAAAGATCCGCCTGGCGTAGAAAAGGACGGACATCGGACTGGAACCCTGCCCAGGTGATGCGCTCTTCGAGCCCCAATGCGAGCGTTCGCGCGCGCAGTGATTCCGCTTCGGTGCCGGTGCCGAGGATGACGCAACGAAAGGCCACACCCGCGGCCTCGAGGTTCGCGAGCGCATCGAGCAGCTCGAAATGACCTTTGTCGGCATCGAGACGGCTCGCGCTCAGAATCACGCGTTGCGCGCGCGGCACAAGCTGTGGCTTGGGCCCGAGAGTCGTCCCCGGGTGCAGCGCGACGAAGTCCGATCCTGCGAGCACAGGCACGCGTGCCAACAGCTCGGCACGCACGAACTCGCTGCAGGCGAGCAGGCGGGGACGCAGCCAACGCTGCGCCATCCGAGTCTTCACCGTGTCGCGCAAGTCCCCGGGCGCGCCGAGGTGCTGGACCATGGGAATGCCGAGCATGCGCGCCACGACGCCGGCGCTGCGCAGATCCTTGCCCACGTTCACGATCACGCGGTCGACGCGATGACGGCGGAAATCGCGCCCGAGACGCAGCATCAACCAAGGATTGAAGTCGAGGCCGAAATCGACGCCGTGAGCTTCGACCCCACGCCGCCGGGCGCGCTCGATGAACTCCCCGGGCCGTCCGTAGATCCACACCGAGTGACCCTGGCGCTGTAGCGCCTCACCCATGTCGAGGCACCAGGTCTTGACGCCGCCCCATTTGCGTGTCGAGTTGACGAACGCGATCCGCATCCGGCGACCCTTCGATGAGTCTTGGTTCCGCGCCCGTCCATCAAGCGGGCACGCGTTGGCATGGACCGTGGGCGGCATGATAGCGTGTGCAGCAGGAGGTGGCGGCATGCCCTATTTCACCAGCGATGGCACGAACCTGTACGTGGATGTGAGCGGCAGCGGTGCCCCCATGCTTTTCTTGCACGAGCTCAGCCTCGACCATCGCCAATGGCTGCCGCAGCGCGAAGCGTTCCGCGCCACCAACCAAGTCTTCCTGCTCGACTGGCGTGGTCACGGCAAGTCGGCATCGAGCCCCACCGGTCACGGCTGGGGCCGTCTCGCCGCCGACGCCCACCGTGCCGCCATCCAGGCCGGCATGAGCCGGCAGCAACCCGGTGTGGTGATCGCGCACGGTTACGCTTGCGATGCGGCGTTGCAGCTGTGTCTCTCAGAACCACGCGCAATGCATGCCGCGGTGTTGGTGTCCCCCGTGGTGTGGGGTTGCGAGCTCGGTGTGGAGTGGAACGCCCTGGTCGAATCCATGCGCGCACGCGCGAGCAACTCAGATGTGAGCGGAGCCGTCCAACTCTTGCGCGCCGACACTGCGTTCTCCGCCCTGGGCAGAGAACCCGATCTCGAGCGCGGCGTCCGCGCGATGCAGGAGCGATTCACTGGCGATTGGTTGCGCGACGAGCAGGAGGAGACCGGCACACCAACGGCGACACGACTCCCCGACTGCAAGACACCCATCCTGGTGGTGTGCGGTGCCGACGATCGCGACGACTTCCGCCGGACGGCGCACTCCATCGCCGCCGCCGTTCCCAGAGCCAAAGTCGTGGACCTGAAAGGCGTCGCGCATCTGGCGAGCCTCGAGGATCCCGAAGCGCTGAACACGACATTGCGCCAGTTCCTCGATGATTCATCGGGAAGCAAGAGAACAGACTCCGCAGAATGAGCTCCGGCGTCACTTCATGGAATGCTCGACAGCCTCTCTCTAGACTCGCGCGGTCTTTTGATCCCTGATGCCTGAATCAGTGAATCCCCGATTGAAATAGTCGTCCGCCAGTCCGATCTTCCGAAGGCTGGGTCGTCGTGCATCGGGTCGTGCACACGAATCGACAGCGCGGGGAAGGGATGACGGCGGGCGAAAGTTCCCACGACCTCCCGCATGTGACTCATGCAGCTCGAGGCTCAGCCGATCCGAGGTTCGATCCGGTACCGGGGTCGCAGCGACCTCACTTTCCGGGCCTGACAAGCCTGTCGCCTCACGATGAGGATGTTGACGCATGGAACGTGAACCATCGCACCGCGACGAAACCGCACGGCGTGTGAAGAAACCCGCCAAAGCAGCGCCTCCAGCGCTTCCTCATGCAGTGGTATCCGACGCACTGGAGAGCGGGCCCGAAAAGTCCGCCTCCTGCGATGTCGTGCCAGATGCAGGCGGCCGTGATCCCGCCCTGGCCCACGTGGAACCCAAGCAAAGGAGCGCAGGCAGCCTGGCGAAGAGCTCCGCGACTTACCGGGTCGTCATCCAATGCGTCGTCGACCGGCGAGGATCCGACACCTCCAGGTGAGGACCGATCCCCCGGTCGCCGAGATAGAGCGGAAGGAGGTGATGTGACGAGGTACGGGGTCTCAGTTGCCCCGCGTGCACAGTCGAAACCCGCCGGTCCTCCGGGGCCGGTTCGTCGACGGCATGTTTCGTTCACTGGAGGTTAATCTCATGTCTCCATTCAAGATCCATGACATCCGTGCACTCGATTCCCCCAAGAGCCCCGCCCAGCTGAGCACGAAAGTCGGTGAGATGATTCTCAGCAGCCAAAACGTCAACGCCAAGGTGGAATCGGTGAACCCCGAAACCGGCGAGTACCGTCTCGTGCTGCAGGGCACGCTCAACAAGGACGCGATCAAGTAGCTGCGTGCCCATGTCGCGGCATCGAAGAATCTGATCCGCGTTCGTGGCACTTCATGGGCGTGACCCTGGCTTGGGGTCGCGCCCATACCCAAGGGTGCCACGGGAGTGAGGCTCATGGGTGGGGGGGTGCGAATCCTGATCACGGGGAGTGAGGTCGGTCCTCACAGCGCGGTCCTGCCTCTGAACGCCAGTTTCCGTCCGGATGTTCCGCTGCTGAAGCTGCAAGTCGACATCGATTGGAGCCCGAGCGATCCGGTGGAAGCACTCACTGTGCTCGAGGATCGGCTCGTGGAGCTCTGCCCGGGTCTGCGCCAACACCAGTGCCGCGGCCACGTCCGCTATCGCATTCTCCGCGCGCACGAGGCCGGTGAGGTTGCACAGGCGCCCATCGAGGCCTCGCTCGCGCTCGCACACCTTCTCGAGCATGTGTTGATCGACGCGATGGCGTTCATCGTTTCCGCGCCGCTGCTCTCGGGCATCACGGGTGCTCTCGAGGACTCGGAGCAGCGCTTCGACATCTTCGTCGAATGCCCCGACCCCTCGGTCGCGCCGGTCACCGTTCGACTCGCTGTGTCGTGGGTCTCGGCGTTGCTCGAGGGGACGTCGCTCGACGGCAGAGGCCGGCAGGCGCTCGAGCTCGTCCATCTGCTCTACGAGCGGCGCTCCGAGGGGCTGCCCGTGGAAGAGATCGTTCAGAACCTCGGCCGCGCGCCCGAAGAGGTGCACCGGACCTTGCTCTGGCTCGAGCAGAACGGGTTCGCACGCAAGCAACCGCCAGCCAAGAAGTCAGGCAAGGGAACCTATTACAAGCTCCTGCACTGAACACCACGCCCGGTGAGCCTGACCCGAACCGTACGACCAATCTCGCCTGATCGATCCACTTGCGCCTCGCATTTTTTTCAGCAGCAGCATGCGCTTCGACGCGACGCGCTGCCGAGCTTCCACACGCGGCGATTGCGCGGGATCAGACGCTTTCGGCGCGGGCTTGGTCGAGGAGGTGGCTCACGGTGCCGAAGCTGTATTGCTGGCGGTGCAGCTCGTCGATGACGAGCGCCACGGCGTCGACGGTCTGCATGCGATCGGCGCGGCCGTAGGGGACGCCATCGTGGAGGATGACGATGGAACCGGGCCGCGCGCGTTCCAAGACGCGTCGGGCGATGACGTCGGCGCCAGGGCGTGTGCAGTCGCGCGGATACACGTCGCCGAGAACGGCGCGATAGCCATTGGCCGCCAATGTGCGCAAGACTCCGGAGCTGAACCAGCCGAGAGGAGGCCGCACCAGGTGCGGCCGCTGGCCGGTGGTCGATTCGATGAGACGGCTGGTGCGTTCGAGCTCGCGCAGCGCGAGCGGGCGCGGCAGGAGCGGAAGCGCGAAATGATTATGGGTGTGGTTGCCGATCTCGTGGCCGTCGGCCGCGATCTGTGCCGCAAGATGCGGGAATCGCCGGACGTTGCGCCCGAGAAGGAAGAACGTGGCGCGGATGCCGCTTGCCGCCAGCAGGCTCAGCAGCCGCGGCGTCGCCACTGGGTTGGGGCCGTCGTCGAATGTGAGCGCCACGCGGCGCGCGGCGAGAGGCACCGAGCACAGCAGATGACGCGAAATGAAGCCGAAGGCCCGCGGGCTGTGCAGGAGATTCAACCGATCCTCCGCCAGTCTCTGCGGCTCAGGAGGCGCTGGACCAAGCGGCAGTTCCATGAACTCGCGAGCCGGTCGGCCTGAACGCGCGAACTCGATGAATTGTCTCACGGATGACTCCTCTTTGTCTCTGCCGCGTCGAGGCGCTGCTGGAGCGCACGCGCGCGTTCGTGCACCGGCCCTGAGGTCACGAGCTCGAGCACCGTACGCAAATCCTCCGCTGCCGCTTCGGCGCGACCGAGCGCGTGGGCAGCTTCGGCCCGTCGCAGCAGCAGGGCGGCGCGGAGCGGCGGATCCGTCGTCTGGGCCAGGCCGCGCGCGCAGGCGCGCAACGCCGCCTCAGGGTCACCACGGCGCAGCTCGATCATCGCCAGGGTCTCGGCATAGTGCGCACTGCGATCGGGATCGAGGGCGAAGGCGCTCTCGACGAGACGTGCCGCTTCGTCGAGCTGCTCGCCGCGCTCCGCCAGCAAGTGCCCGAGCGCGTTGCGTGCCAATCCCGACTGGGGCTGCCGCTCGACGGCTCGGCGATAGGCCAAAAGCGCCGCATCGAGGTCGCCGCGCTGGTGATGGGCGTAGGCGATGCGATAGTCCAAATCGAACGCGGGCGCATCACGCACCCCGAAGAGTGGCAGGTTGCAAGCCACGAGGAGCGCCAAGGTGGCAATGATCCACGGCGCCCGTCGCACCGTGACGAGCGTCACCAGCGACCAGGCGGCCAAAACCGCGAGCCCCGGGGCAAACGGCATGCGGAAGCGCTCGACGACGAAGAAAGGCAGGAGCGCCAGCACCTGCACCCAGACGAAGCTCCGAGCGAGGCGCAAGTCGTGCACAGCAGTACTCTTGGCGCGCAGGAGGCCCAAAAGACCCAAGGGGGCGAGAAGCCACATTCCGACCGGAAGGCAAGGGAACAGCCACAAGTAGCGCGACAGACCGGAGAGGTCCTCGTTGTCACCGATCGCGGCGCCGTTCCAGGCATAGAAGAGCTTGCGGCCGAGGAGCCCGAGTGTTTGCCACGGATGCGAGGCCGCATGGACCAGACCGCGCTTCATCCAGAATTGGCTCACTTGTGACGGACTGAGCTCGTGACCGAGGGTGGATTCCGCGATGGATTCCGCCGCGCGCCGTGCACGCGCGGGTTCGGCAGGGAGCTCGGGTGTGGCGGCGATCCGCCCGTTCGCCCACGGGTTGTTGCCGATGTAGACGTTGAGCCCCAGGTTGGACGAAATGAGTACGAAGTCGCGCCCATGCCAAGCGTTGTGCAAGGTCACGGGTGCGATGGCGACGAGCGCGCCGATCGCAGCCGGGATCGCTCGACGCCGTCCGAGCCAGACGAGCGCGACGAGACCCCAGGCGAGGAAGCTCGGCCGCGCCAGGCAGCCGATGCCGAGGAGGAACCCGGCACCGAGGAGTCCGCGCCACCTTCTCGACCTGGCAGCATGCAATACCGCTAGCAGACTACCGAGTTGGAGGAACGTGGCGAGCCCGATCTCCAACAGCTCGCCGTCGAAGTAGACGGCGCTGCGATGCAACGCCTGCAGGAGCCCAGCGAGAAACGCCACGCGCGCATCGAACAGTCGTCGCGCGACGAGCCAAGTGAGCACCGCGGTGCCCGCGCCGAGGAGCGCGAAGGGAACGCGCAGCCAGAAGAAATCGAGCCCCACGGCCTGCAGCCAGGCGCTCAAGACAACCGGGAACAGCGGCGGTTTGAAGAACACCTCGTGCGGCACGCCGGTCGTGGCGATGCGCTGCGCGAGATCCAAATACAGCGCCGCGTCCGCCGCAGGACGATCGAAAAGCGGGAGCCGGGCGAAATCGAGGAGATGGACGACGCGAGTCACTGCGGCGATCGCGCCGATCCACAGGCAAGCACGGGCCCCATCGGGGGCGGCGCGTTTCCACCGCATGCATGGATTGGAGCACAAGCCGGAGGCGGTGGGCAAACGCCTCGCGCTCAGGGATCGGCCCCCTCTACGATCGAGGTGGGCGACCCGACCGGTCGACCGTCATCGCGAGCGGCGCTCCGACTCGTGTCGGGTGGACGCGATCTCGCGCGTGTGCACCAATTCCGCTGCGGATTCGGGCGATTCGGCCGTCCCACGCCGACGTTCACTGGTCGCGGGTGCCGCTTCCGCGAAGTGCATGCGGAAGACGCTGCCGTCCGGGCCCGAGCGCGCCAGGTCGAGGTGGAGCGCGAGCTCGAGCGCCAGTCGCTGTGCCAGCGCCAGCCCGAGTCCGAGCCCTTCGCTCTCGCGCCGCAGCGAGATGTCTCCGTGCTCGAACAGACGCCAGATGCGCGCACGGGCTTCCTCGGGGATGCCGGGTCCGTTGTCCGTGACGAAGAGCGTCGCGCCGCCGGCTTCCGCCACCAGCTCGACGCGCACGTGTCCGCCTCGCGGTGTGAACTTGATGGCGTTGTCCAGCAGGTTCTTCAAGATCATGCGGACGTAGTCGACGTCGGTGAGCGCCGCCAGTCGAATGCACTTTTGCTCGAGCGTGATGCCGTGCTCGCGCGCATTGGCTGCTTGCAGGAGCACGACGTCCTCGACGACCGCATCGAGCTCGACGCGTTCGGATCGAGGCGTGGTGCGTCCGCCGATCAGCTGGGCGAAGGCGAGGGCGCGGTCGACATGCGAGGACAAGGTGCGCGTCGAGCCCAGAATGATGTCGACGCACGCTTGGCGTTCCTCGACCGACAGATCGGTGTCACGAATGGCTTCGGCGTAGCTCAGGATGCGCGTGAGTGGCGTGCGCAGCTCGTGGCTGACGCCGGTCAGGATCGCGGACTTCAGGTCGTCGATGTGCAGCAGGCGATCGTTGGCATCGGACAGCTCGCGATTGCGCTCTTCGAGCTTGCCGACGAGCAGCAGCCGGCTGCAGGCGAGACCAGCGGCATCGAACGTGGCTTGCAGCATCGAGCGGTCGAATTCGTCGTACTCGCGTCCGGAGAGCTTCGGTCCCACCAACACGACCCAATCGACCTGCCGATCGACGTTCAACCACGCCGCACGTGCGATCCCGAGCGCAGCGCAACGCTGCATTGCCGGCTCGAGCGCGGGCGACGCCGACTGCAGCGGGGCCAACGGTTCGGCGTGCGGCAAGAATGGCGCGAGCGACCGGGCGATGTCGGCCCCGGCGGCCAGCAGCGCTGCCGACACGTCGCCGCGGTGGGCGACGGGACGGAATCCCCGCCGTTCGTCGTCGGTGCGCAGCACCACCAAGCGTTCGCACGCGAAGCTGCCGACCAACGCCAGCGCCATCGTCCGCGCCAGCTCTTCTTGCGACGATACGGAGGCCAACTGCCGGTGCAGATCGAGGAGGACCGATTGCAAGGTCATCGCCCGCCGCGCCAGCTCGCCGGTGTTGCCCGATTCGACCAGCTGCTGCAACCGGCCCCCGGCTTCCGGTTCTTTTTTCCAGCTGCCCTTAGCGATTCTCCACCACACCGTCATCCTCCTCCGTGCTGCGCGCCGTTTCATTCATGACATCGGGAGCGGACGTCGCGACCCCGGGGCGCAGCAGCATCCGCATGACCAAATGCAATTCATTGCCGCCCTCCGGCGGCACACGATGGACGATCGATTCCACGATCCGCTGCATGATCACCAAGCCGCGCCCGCCGGGTGAGGCACTCTCCGGCGCCGGCAGCGCGCTGCGCTTGGCGTGCCAAGCACCGTCGAAATGCCGAGCCAAGTCGCGGACGATGATGTCGCAGCGGTCGCCCTCGACACGCAGCCGGACGCCGATGAGTTGCCCGCCGGCGCGACCGTAACCGTGCCGGTACACGTTCGACAGCACCTCGTCGAGGATCAGGAAGACGCGGCCGATCTCGTAGCCGGCGCGGTGCGACGGGCGCAGGATGGGCCGGACCCAGTGGAACACGTCCTCCAGGAAGTGCGGCGAGGTGCGCACGAGGAACTCGTCCTGGTATGCGGTGCGGAAGTTCTTCATCCGCCGACCCCCGGTCGAGTCGCCGCGAGAACCGTCATGCGACCACCTCCGCGACGGAGGTTTCGACGACCGGGCTGCCGACGGTGGAGGCCTTGAGCGCCAGCACCGTGATGTCGTCGGATTGACCGGCATCGAGCGCGAACGACACGAGCTCGGCCTGCAAGCGTTGCAGGAAGTCCTGCGGTTCGAGCGTGGCGTTTCGCCGCGCGAAGTGCTGCAGCCGTGCTTCGCCGAACAGCTCACCTTGCGGATCGCGCGCCTCGTTGACCCCATCGCTGTAGCCGAGGATGAGGTCGCCGGGCGCGAGCTCGATCTCGATCTCCTCCAGGACAGTGCGGAATTGGGCGCCGGGCAGCACGCCGATCGCGGCGCCGCGCATCGACAGGAGCTCGTTCTCGCCGGTCGCACCGCGTACTCGCAGCACGGGGGGATGCCCGCCATTGGCGATGCGCAGGCGCCGGCCCGAACGATCGAGCACCATCGCCAGCAAGGTGACGAAGGTCTTGCGCTCGAAGTCGCGCAGCATTTGCTCGTTGAGCGCGACCAGGGCTTCGTGCGGCGAAACCGTGTAGCGGAAGACGCTGCGTGCGGCGCTGCGCACGGCCGTCATCACCAGACCCGCCGAGACTCCCTTGCCGGCGACATCGGCGACGAGGAAGGCGGTGCGGCCGTCGGGGAGCTGCATGTAATCGTAGAAGTCGCCACCGACGACTCGGGCCGGAACCGAGAGCGCGGCGACTGTGCAGCCCGGCAGGCGCGGCGCGCCGCGCGGCAGCAGGGCCGCTTGAATCTTGCCTGCGACCTCGAGCTCTTTCTCGTACAGATGCTTGTTCAGCAGCTCCTGCTGCGCGCGTTGCAGCTCGTCGGTCATGGCATCGAACGATTCGGCGAGCATGCCGATCTCGTCCGAGCGCCGCAGGCGCATCTTGTGCGCCAGGTCACCGGCGGCTATGCGGCGCACTCCGTGCACCGACTGGTCGATGGGTTTGGTCACGGTGCGGGTGATGAGCCCGGTGCCGATGAGGCCGAGGAGGATGAACATCCCACCGACGCGGATGGCGGCCATGCGCGCGCTCTGCACCGCGAGCAGCAGCGGCTCCTGCGACAGAGCCAAACACACCAGGCCGATGCGCTCCGGACTGCCGCCGAGGGTGGATTGCACCGGCGTCCAGACTTCGATGGCCGGGTGTGCCTCGTCGTCGAGGATGCGATAGACGAAGCCATCGCGCAGCTCGCGCGCTTCCGCCGGCACTTCGAGCTGTCGCCCGACGAGCTTGACGTCGCTGTGAGCGAAGACGGTGCCGTCGGGGAAGAAGACGGCGGCGTACTCGAGACTCTCGGTGGCGCGGCGGCCGCGCAAGGTTGCCAGAATGCTCAGGTCGTCGTTGGTTTCCATCGCTTCGCGCGACTGGATCGCCAAGTTGACGGATTCCACCGCCAAGCGCTTGCGCAGCTCGCTCAGCAAGACGTCGTGTTCGTGGTCGAAGAGCGATTTCGCCAGCAGCACCACGGTGACGGTGGTGAAGCCGACGAAGTAGAGGACGAATTTGACGCGCAGGCTGCGGAACATGACGTCTCCGGCTGTCTAGTGCCCCGGCGGTTCGGCCGGCTGCGTGCGTGCCAGCTTGGCGTTGGCCTGATTCAAGTAGCGCCGGACTTGGACGTTGTCGGGGTCCAGTCGCTGTGCCTTCGTCCACAGGTCCACCGCTTCGCGCAATCGGCCCTCGGTGTAGCTTTCCAGCCCCGTGACCCGGTACACGCGCACGAGGTTGAGCACGACTTCCTTGTATTGCGGCGCCGAGCGCGCGACTTCTTCCCAAGCCAGCATGGCGCCGACGAGATCGCCGGCGCGGTAGAGCTGCATGCCTTCGTCGTAGCGTGACGCCACTTCGAACGTGACCGGGGCGGAATCCTCGCTGCGAACGGGTGCGGCCGATCCCTTGCTTGCGGCGTCGGCGCGCAGCTGGATCTCGCTCTTTTCGATCTGCGCCAAGATCTTCAATGCTTCCGCGTGCCGTGGTTCGGTTTCCAGCACGCGCCGCACCTGCGTCTTGGCGGCCACGAGGTCCCCAGCGTTCAAGCGCTGGCGCGCGGTGCGCAGCGCGCTGCGTTGTGCCAGCGCATGCGCGCTCTTCGCTTGTTGCAGTGAGCTCTCTGCTTGCGGGTGCCGCGGTTCGAGGCGCAACACCGCCTCGAAGGCGCGCACCGCGTCGAAGTAGCGCTGCTGGGCGAATGCTTGTACGCCCGCTTCGAATCGTCGCGTGACTTTGTCTTGCGTTTGGTTGGCGATGGCCGCGGTGCGCAACTCTTGCAAGCGCTGCTGTCGCAAGCTGTCCTCGGGCGCGAACCGCAACGCCTGCTCCAGCGCGAGCGTCTCGCCCACGGCGTCTCGGCGTGCACGCAGACTGTCGGCGATCTCACCCCAGGCGCCGTGGCGTGCCCGGCGCAGCCCGTCGCGCGCACCCGGGTGATCGGGTT